>NZ_LT607803.1:603688-905532 GCF_900090195.1 Variovorax sp. HW608 | reverse complement strand
CTCAATGCGCGGTCAGTGTCTTCCCACCGGTACGCCAGGAGGGGCGTGCCGGGCGTGTCGGCCGGCTGAGACAACGGACGCAAGCCCGGATGACCCCATAGGCGCTCGGAGCGCGAGCGGTCGGGCGTGGTTTGCTCGGCTGCGGTAATTTCATCCCGGCCATGTTCAAAGAACTGCGACTCCGTGTAGTACGAGAAGGGAATGTCCAATCCATCGATCCACGCCATCGGCTCCGTCGCGGCGTTGTGATGGGCGTGCCAGTTCCACCCAGCCTGTGGGAGGAAGTCACCGCGAGACATCCGTACCGGATCGCCGCCGACCACCGTCCATACACCTTCGCCTTCAACGATGAATCGGAAGGCATGTTGCGTATGCCGGTGCTCGGGCGCGTGCTCGCCAGGCATCAAGTACTGGATTGCAGCCCACAGCGTCGGCGTGGCGTAGGGCCTGCCGCCCAGCGCCGGATTCGCCAAGGCAATGGCGCGACGCTCGCCACCACGGCCCACGGGCACGATGTGACCCGCTTCGCTGGCCAACTGTTTCAGTCGATCCCAGCGCCAAAGATGGGCCTCCGCCTTGCTGCGCGGGTGGGGTGGCATCAGGCCACCGATCTCGGTCCACAGAGGAACCAGCAGTTCCTGCTCAAAGCCGCGATACAGCTCCTCCAGCGCGGCTGTGGGCTCCGGTTGGTTGGGTGCGGACGTCGCCTGAAGGCGCACGGGCGATGGGGGCAGATCGATCGGGTTCATGTAAATCCTTGCTCTGGGTCAGCACCACCGTCGGCTCGGTCTGGGCAGGCGGATGCCCGGGGAGAGTGCACGGCCCAGGTGTTCGCGAGAGGGGCTTGGGCTTGCGCGTCCGAGGCGGCGACGCGCCGCCAAATGGATTTGGATCAAATAGACAGTATACTTATGAAAAGTGTACTTATCAAAATACTATGATTTATCAGGGTTTACCCGGGTGAAATCCGAGGGAGCAAAAGCCTTCCGGCTATGATTTCGCTTCGATCCCCTTGGGCAGCGCCTCGTGATGGGAGGCGTCTTGCCCGCCGACGGCCTTCGCGATACCGGCGCTGCAGCATGTGCCTGGAAGTGCGTGCCGTCAGAAAGCCCGCCATGGACTTCAGGCCCGCAGAGCTAGAGAACTTTCCCGGCTATTTCATTCGACGCTTGCAGCAGATCGCGGTGGCTGTCTTCATGGAGGAAGCTCAGCCTTGGGGCGTGACACCGGTGCAGTTCGCGGCGCTGTCGGCCGTGATTCGACAGCCCGGTGTTGATCAACGCTCCCTGGCTCGTCTCATTGGTTTTGATTTTTCGACGACCGGAAGCGTGATCGACAGACTACAGGCACGGGGACTCGTGGAACGACGCGGGAGCCCGAAGGACCGTCGTGTCCGATTGCTCTACGCGACGTCAGAAGGGGAGCGTTTGCTGAAAGACGCGGAACCCGCAGTGCTGAGGGCCCAGAAACGGATGCTTGATCCGCTACCCGAGGACCGCCGTGCCCAATTCATGGAGATGCTCACGTTCTTGATTCACGAGAACAATGAGTTGGCACGTGCTCCCGGCCCTATTGTTGCGCGGGAGGAGTAGTCGTCGTCGTGGACTCCTGACCCGAGAGAATCAGGTTGGTTTCGGTCTGAGTCCGACTAACGACGGACCTTAAGGACCCGACGTCGTGCGGCGGCCGACTTGCGCTGGATCTCGGGTTTCTGCTTCGCAAGGTGATTTTTCGAACCTGCGTCAGTGCGCTTGCCTTGTTCTCGATTTCGGTCGCAGCGCTCGCGCAAGGCTTTGCGAGCCGGCCCGTCACGATCGTGGTCCCGTTCGTGGCAGGCAGTCCGACGGATGTCGTCGCCCGCGCGTTCGCGACCGATTTCGATCAGAGGACGCGGCGCCGACGGCGGCGCAGGCAACGACAGCGCTCAATGGTGGCCGCGGGCATCTGGGCCGCCGGCATCTGGGGCGCCGGTGATGACTCGACGGAAGCAAACGTGGCTTTGAGGTTCGCGATCATGGCCGCGTTGTGCGGCTTGGTGCGGAGCACCTCACGAAGATACGCCATGGAGACGTACACCTCCCCGTGTTCACCTGTCGCGAAGCGCGCATCGATCATTTTCCGGATCGTGGCGCGTCTCACATATCGCCTGCGGGCATCTGGTCAAAAATGACCGTATCTTTAGTAAGTCTACGGCGCGACGATTGGTCGTTCTCCGGCCCCGTGCCTATTGCCGCTCGGGGTGTACTTGGCGCAGTTGGTCGCCATTTATCTTCTCGCCGAGACGTCGCGTTACCCACCGGGTTCTATCAGCAGCCGGTGACATCGCTCCGAGATCGACAGCCACTCGCCGGTCGTCGACATACGTGATGGCCGCGGAACCGAGCAGGGTGGGCACAAGGTCGGCATGCATCACCTTGGCTTCATGGTTGACGCGGAGCCGTTCCCAGCGCGCCGAGTTGCCGGCGCGCCATTCATCGCTCGCCCACATGACGGCCGGGACGGTCGTGTCCCAGCGCGTCGGATCTTTCAGCGCGTGCTGAAAAAGCTTTCGTCCGTCGTCAAGCAGGTTCTCGCCATGGTCAGCCGTGTACATCACGAAGGACGAGTCGCGCGCCTGCGCTGCCTCCGAGATCACGGCATCGACGAATCGGAGGGATTCGGCTGCGGCGTTGTCGTAGGCGCGGATGAAATCCGGCAGCGTGGAATCATCCGGGAGTTCGGAAAGCTTCGAGCAGTCGGCCTGGAAAGCAGCTGTTGCGGGGTCATAGCGATCGCAGTACGAAAAGTGTGCGCCGTAGGCATGCACCACGATCAATTTCTTGGGCGCGTTCTGCGCGAGCACCAATCTGAGCGATGGCAGAAGGCTTTCTCGATCGGTCCTCTTTATCGTCACGAACATTTCGGTATTCGCGTCAGGCCACGCAATGCCTCTTTCCTGGACGGCAAGCCAATAGGTGTGAAATCCAGCTTCCTCGAAAGCCTTCATGAATGTTGCGTCCTTGCTGACCCGAAACGCACCGCCAGGCATTTCGCGCGATACGAGCAGAGGGACCGACGTATGCGTGCTGCTGGATCCGGACGTCACATCGCAATAGATGATCGCGTCTTGATGGCTGATGCCGACCTGCTTTTGGCCGCCGCATGCACCGAGCCGGTCGGCACGCAGTGTTTCCCCGATGATGAGGATGTATGTCTCGTTCTGCGGGTGAAGTCCCGGCACCCGCGAGGCGCCCCAACTCGCGGACGCCGACCGAGGGTTGACGGCCGCATAGGGCGACGCCGTCGAGATGAAGTCGTCACGGCCGATCGCAGAAGCCACGGCGACGGAAATCACATTCAGCGGCCACGCGCGCAGCACAGTGTCATGAAAGACGGCGCCGCATGTGACTGCGGCGACACTGATTGTCGCGAGGGTAGCCGAAGGCCACTTCCCGCGCGCCGTCCGGGTTGACGGCGTGCGAAACACCACCCAGATCGGCGCGGCAAGCAGGACCGCGGTCAGGGCTATCCACTGGGCATGAGGCTGAATTTCTGGCCACGCTTCGTCTGGGTCCGGCCGAATCAAGGCCGCCTCGAGAAGGTTGACATCGCGTAGAAGATCGGCTCCCACGGCCAGGACGCCGAACAGCGCCGGGACGTAGGTGAGCACCAGGAATACTCGAAGCCCCAGGATCGCCCGAAGCAAGCCAAAGAACACTGCGGTTGCGGCAAAGAGGTAGGCGGCCCCAATATCCCAGACGTGCGTGGATGAAAAGATCGTCAGGGCTGGGATCAGCAGGATGGCGCCCCAGACATAGTCGATCAAACTGACGACGCGGTGCTGTCTGTATGCCATTGGCACAGATGCTACGCGCGCCTCCTGTGGATCGCTATGCTCCCCCGTGAACCTCTACGCAGATCACGGCATTCTGGCCAAGTTACCTGCGACTGATCGCTACAGCACGCCGCCACGCTTCAGATTTGCGATCAGGCCGCTTTGCGCAGGAAGCCCTGATTGCCCCCGTTCCGGTTGGGCGCAAAACCGTTGGCCTGCAACGACTCGTCCGCCGTGTCGTAGAACACGCCGATCTTGCTGATCTCGCGTGCCTGCTGGGCGGTTGCGATGGGGCGTCCGAACTCGCGCGAGATGCGCACCAACTGCTCGATCTGCGAAACGGTGCTCGCCTTGGCGGTGCGCGATTGGTTCCACAGGCCGTCTTCGGTGCCGCAGCGCACGTGCAGGCCCATTGAGATGCCCCACATGTTCACCGGCAGCACGTTGCGCACGTGGCTTTCCACCGTCAGCACCGCGCCATCGGGCACCTCGCGCACGAAGTTGGCCAGGCTGTAGATGCTGGGCTTGTCCATACCGCCACCAATCGCCACCCAGTTCATGACCAGCGGGCCCTTGTAGATGCCACGGCGCATCAGGCGCTCGACCGACTCGAAGCTGTTGATGTTGTAGCACTGGAAGGCACTCTGGATGCCGGCTGCAGAGAGGCGGCGCACATGCTCTTCCACCCAGCCAGGCTGCGCGGGGACCGTCATCTCCTTGTAGGCGTTGAAGATGGCGGGATTCTCGCGTGAGGTCCCTGCGAAATCAGCCAGCTCGGCCTGCTCGGTCACATTCATCTGCGAGGTGTTCACCGTCACGGTGACCTGGTCGGGCTTGGGCTCGAGTTCTGCCAGCATGTGGCGGGTGTCGTCGCTCAACCACTTGGCGGCTTCGCCTTCCGATTCCGGCGCGAAACTGATCGAGCCGCCCACCTGGATGATCATTTCCGGCACTGCCTTGCGCACGCCGGCGATCAGTTCGTTGAACTTCGACAGGCGCTTGCTGCCTTTGCCGTCGAGTTCGCGCACGTGCAGATGCAGCACGGTGGCGCCAGCGTTGTAGCAGTCCAGTGCCTTCTGGACCTGCTGCTCCATCGTGACGGGGATGTCTTCGGGAAAGTCGCTGGGCAACCAGCCGGGCGCATAGGGCGCGGCCGTGATGATCAGGGGTTGCTGGTTTTCGGGGAACAAGTGTCCATCGAGAAAGTTCATGATGCGCTCCGTATTGAAAGGCTTTGGTCAGTAAGGGACCTCACCCACGATGCCGGCGCGTTCCATCTTGCGCGGGGCAGGCCAGTAGTCGTTCAGGGCATAGTGCTGGGTGCTTCGGTTGTCCCAGACGGCAATGTCACCGGGCTGCCACGACCAGCGCACCTGGTATTCGGGGATGCTGGCGCGGCTGATCAGGTAGTTCAGCAGCAAGGCGGCGCCGGGTGCCTTGTCGATGCCATGGCGCACGTTCTCCGGCGTGTTGTAGTTGACGAAGTGGGTGGTGAACCCGGCGCCGACGAACAGCAATTTCTCGCCGGTTTCGGGGTGGATGCGCACCACCGGATGCTCGGCCGGCGGGTTCTCCCGGCCCAGCTTGGCGCGCGCCTCCGGCGTCATGACCGCGCCGAAGGAGTGTTCGATGCTGGCCTTGGCGCGCAGGCCGGCGATCTTCTGCTTGATTTCCTGGGGCAACTCTTCGTAAGCCTTCACCATGTTCACCCAGATGGTGTCGCCGCCGATTTCCGGGCACTCGATGCAGCGCAGTACCGCACCCATGGCCGGGTTCGGACGCCACAGGCCATCGCAGTGATAGGTGTTTTCGTAGCTGTGCCGGTTGTCGCTGCGGTAGATGCGTACCAGGCCCGGATGGTCGGGGTCGCTGCCTACCACGGGGTGGTCCTCCAGCTTGCCGAAGCAGCGCGCAAACGCCACGTGCTCGTCGCGCGTGATGTCCTGCCCGCGAAAGAACAGCACCCTATGCTTGAGCAGCGCAGCCTTGATCTCGTCGAATTGCGCCGGATCGCGCGACACCTGTCCGAGATGCACTTCCGAAATCTGAGCGCTTCGATCCCGAGCAAGGGGCTTGTCGGCCCAGGCCCAGACATTGCAGGCGAGCGCCCAGCCCAGCAGCCCCATGCACAGGCGTGCAATCAGGCTCATTGTTTGTCTCCGGTAATCCGCAAGCTGCGGTCACTGGAGTATCCAAAATGCCGCCCAACGCCGTTTGCTTGCTTGGGACATCTGTTTGCTTAGTTGGGACAGGGCACGCTCTTCGCCAAGGCAGCGCGCAGCGCCAACATCGGGGCCGCTTTGCGATTTCGGCGCAAAAGTCGCGCGTCGCAAGTCGTCGGGAACAACGGGCCGCTGCGGCCCGTTTCCGTACGAGACCGCTTGCGCGCCGTCGACGCCAGCCAAGCGGTCGGATGACGTTCCACTTCGATCGAACGGGGGAGCGCAAGGGGCCCGGCGGCGAACCTGCCGCCGGGCCGGGACTCCCGTTCATGCTGCGTTTGCCTGCGAGAGGCTGCGATTGCCTACGTGAGAGGCGCACCGGAAGACCCAGCTCCACTTTACGCCGTGTCGGACGTTGCTGCGGGCGCTGCATGTATCCAGGTGAATCTGCTGTTGCCAGACAACGTTTTTCCGATCGAACCGCGCCGTGGCCAGCGCGGGGCTGGGCGCATTGGGGTTGCCTGGACGGGCGTGAGCCCCCCGGCTCGGACTGCCGCGGCGCTCGGGCGTCTCGCAACGTGAGCCACCGGCGCCTTTGAGGAGAAACCCGAAGCGACAAGGGGGCTTGGAGTGAAGTTCAATGCCAACTACCGACAAACTGACCCGACGCGAGAGAGGAGAGAACGATGTTGGCCAATAGACTGCTCCGGATCATCTGGCCGGCCTTCCTGGCCGCTTGCATTCTCGAGTTGATGGTGTTCGCGTTCGTGGACCCGATGGACTCTGCGCCTGGCTGGTCGCGCCAGGCCGTCTACACGATTGCCTTCTTCACCTTCTGGGTGGTCAGCGCGGGCACCTGTTTCCTCGCAACCCTCCTGCACCCCACTCCTGATGAGGCCAAGCGCGCGAACGAAGGCCGCCTGGTCGTGTAGATGTGACCCGCGCCCAGAGACGGTTTGTCGTTCCTGGTGACGCCGGCCGCGCGCTCTCTTTTCGACGACCTGACGATCAAGCCGCAGAACGCCTTTGACAAAGGGCTGTTCAGGCGACGGCGCGAGGGCAAGCTTGGGGCTGGAGCGTCGTTCCCACGGGCCTGGGTCCGCGGCAGGCTCCCTTGGGGCGGGGTCGCCCTGTTGCGTCCCGATCGATGCGTCTTCGCCGAGGGAACCCTCACAGCGACGCCGGAACTGGTTCGAACGGCGCTCGGGATCGTGCAGGGAGCCGATACCTGTTCGTAGCAAGTACCGACCGGAGGGGCGCTACGAGCGGCCCTGAAGGGCACGTTCAGGAGCCGGCGCGTTCGTGGCGGTCGGCGGCCGCGAAGAGGTCGTCCGAGAAACCGCGGTCGGTGTGGGCGAAGGTCCACGCCCAATCGCGTACTGCGTCGGCTTCTGCTTTGCGCGTCAGCGGCGCGGCGGGCGCCGACAGCTTCCACCCGGTAAACAGGCGCAGAAGCCATGCCAGCACGTGGCGGGAGAGCGCATTGGCAAAGGACGAGGCGCGGGGCTCCTCCATGGAGTGGCCGTCGGCAAAGGTGGTCGACATCGGGGGTGTACCTTCAGGGGCTGTGATAGTGTCGCTCATTATAAGGGTTAACCCTAGGTTTTGCCTTTCCCCGTGAAGGGAGAAGTTGCCTCAGCGCGCCCAGGCAGCGCTTGCACATGCGCTCGATCAGGCCGGGCGCGGACCTGTGATCGACGACATGGCGCTGTCGGCCATGAACTGCCGCCGGATCACAGTACCGATCAGGCCGCGGGCGCAGCGACAATGCACCCATGACTCAAGGCAAGCGCATCTCGGCAGACATCGGCGACGACGCCTTGCATGCAATCCGAGAGCTGGGGGCAGCGGCCAAGCTGGGCCGATTGGCGGCAGGCGAAGGCCAGACCACCGCGGCCGCGCGCCTGGGCGTGCATGTCCAAACCATCGGCCGCATTGAATCGGGTGAACCCGGTGTCGCCATCGGGCACGTGCTGGGCCTCCTCGCGCTCTACGGCATCGGCGTCAGGCTGCAGCAGCCGGAAGGCCGCTGAGCCATGGTCCGGATGCAGTCGGTGCGCACCACTGCGGTCCTCCACACGCTTCCAAACGGAGTGAGGCTGCTCGCCGTTCCAATGCCTCACGTGCAGAGCGCCAGTGTGGGCGTGTTCCTGCGTGTCGGCTCCCGCGACGAGACGGCGGTCACTAACGGCATCGGCCATGTCCTGGAGCACATGGCATTCAAGGGGACCACCACCCGCTCCGTGCAGGCCATCAACCTGGATGCGGAGCGGCTGGGCGCGGATGTCAACGCGTTCACTGGCAAGGACAGCACCGGCTACTTCATGACCGGCCTGGGCCGGCACGCGCAGCAGCTGCTGCGCATGACGTCCGACATCGTTTTGAACAGCACATTTCCCGACAGTGAATTGCACCGCGAGCTGGAAGTGATTCGCCAGGAGGCCATCGAGTACGAGGAGGATCCGGAGGATTGCTCCAGCGAATTGCTCGACCGCGCGATCTGGGGCGACGACCCGATGGGCATGCCTGTGATCGGCACCGTCGGCAACATTGAAGGCTTTGCACGGCAAGACCTCGTCCGCCACGTGCAGTCCCACTACGTCGCGGAAAAGGCAGTCGTCGCTGCGGCCGGGAACTTCGACGTCGAAGCCTGGGTGGCGCTCGCCGGGGAACTATTTGCAGCGATGCCCCAGTCGGCCGACCTACCCGTGTCGCGACAGCCGGCGCCCGCGAAGTACGTGGGTCTCGCCATGGCCCGGCGCTTCACGCAGGTGTCGCAAGTGTTTTTGAACATTGCCTACCCGCTTGCGCCCGTGCGCGAGGAAGAGATGTCGCAGCAGCGCTGGCGCCTTGTGGCTTCGCTGGCGGCCAACCTGTTTGGAGGCGGGATGTCGGCGCCCCTGGTCGACACCGTCCGGGAGCAGCTCGGCCTGGCCTACACGGCCCATTCCACGATGGACAGCGGGGACGTCTGGGCCAACTTCGTGATGCATGCGGTCACTACCCCCAACAAGCTGGACGCGCTGGTGACGGCGACGGGCGACCTGCTGCGTGCGCAGGCCACCACCATCGATCCGGTGCACCTGGAGCGGGCGAAGAACCAGCTGACCGTGTCCCGGGTGCGCGCCGGAGAGCGGACCTACGCAACGATGGAGCAGGCCGTCGAAGAGCTCTTCGCCAGCGGGACCGTGACGCCGATGGCTGAAGCGATTGCGATGATCGATGACATCGGAGCGGAAGAAGTGCGTGCGGTCTTCGAGCGGATGCTGGCCAACCCCCCGGCGCTGGCGATTACCGGCAAGGGCGCCAGCGCGCGAACCGCCCGGCAGCTGGCGGCGCGCCTGGCTGCCTGACTCCGTCAGCGGGTCGGACGCGTCAAAGCCCGAAGGGCAGGGCGTCGGCCGCCCAAAACAGCAGCACCCCTCAATCCAGGGTCGGGTGCGATGGCCTGTCATCAACAAGCACCGAATTGGTCTATCCTGACTCCCCATCGTTTCACAGGAGGGCGCGAAATGACCGATCCCACAGATCCGGCGGGGAGCGCTGCCTCCGCGCCGGCTGAAGCGCAGGCCGACGAACTGGCGATCCGCGAGCGGGTGCGCGAACTGACCACGCAGATGCTGGCGGGCGGTCGCCTCGACACCGAGGGCGTCAAGGAAGTCGTGCGGACGATGAGCGGCGGCGTGTCGAAGCCGCCGCTCGAGGGTCCACAGGCACGCGAGGCGTTCGCGGAGGCGATCCGCGGCCTTGACGAGGCGCTGCACGCTTCATCGCTGGCGACCCACGCGGCACTGCAGGCGCTGGTGGCGCGCGGCAAGGAGTTTTCGGACAATGATTTGAAGAATGCGTTCGCGGCCCTGCAGATACTGCAACAGGACTACGTCGCGGTCGCCAACCGGATTGCCGATGCCACCACCGGCAACCTGCGCCGTGAACTCGTCGATCTCTCGCTGCATGCGCAGCGCGTCGGCGCCGATGCCAGCGTGCGCTTCGCACAGGTGATGAGCGAATTTGCCAATCGCATCGGCTCGTATCGCGCGGGGTCGGTGCCCGGGATCGACTCCGTGCGCCAATACGGCGCCAACATGACGCTGCTCACCAGCGGGCTGCTCGCCGGATTTGCAGACGCGCTGCGCCAGCAGTCAGAAATCAAGAAAGCGAAGTAGGTCGTGCGCGAGGCCAGTGCGGTGCGGGACCTGCCGCGCCTCCACGAGATCAGCCTGGTATTGATCCGCCACGGACTCGGCGATCTCGTTCGGCGACTGGGCGTTGCCTCGCTCCTGGAGCGCGCTGGCGAAATACTCCATTGGGGCCAGGTTACGCACAGTGCGCAACTCGAGCCGCAACAGCGACTGCGCCTCGCTCTCGAAGAGCTCGGCCCTACCTTCATCAAGCTGGGGCAGATGCTTTCGCTGCGCGAGGATCTGCTTCCACCGAGTTGGACAACGGAACTCGCACGCCTGCGCAGCAACGCGGCGCCGGTGCCGTTCGAACACATCCTGCAGGTGATCGAGCGGTCGCTCGGCACGCCGCACGCGCAAGCCTTCGTCGATCTCGAACGGGAACCGACGGGGTCCGCCTCCATCGCGCAAGTACATCGCGCGCGATTGCACGACGGCCGCGCAGTCGTGTTGAAGGTCCGCCGCCCCGGCATCGAAGCCAAGGTAGAGGCCGACCTGCGGCTGCTGTCGCATCTCGCGCAGTTCGTCGAAAAGGAGGTACCCGAGGTGCGCCGCTACCAGCCGGTGCACATCGTCGAAGAGTTTCGGCGCTCGACAATGCGCGAGCTGGATCTTGCCACCGAGGCGCACAACATCGAGCGCTTTGAACGCAACTTCCGGGGCGAGCCACACGTCCTGATCCCGCACGTCTTCCCTCAGTGGACCAGCGAAGTGATGAACGTGCAGGAGCACAT
This sequence comes from Variovorax sp. HW608, assembly GCF_900090195.1. Taxonomy (NCBI): domain Bacteria; kingdom Pseudomonadati; phylum Pseudomonadota; class Betaproteobacteria; order Burkholderiales; family Comamonadaceae; genus Variovorax; species Variovorax sp. HW608. The sequence continues at coordinate 894,641 of NZ_LT607803.1, read as the reverse complement.
CGACGGCATCAGCGCCGAGGACCCGGCTGCGGTGGAACGTGCCGGACTCGATCTCAAGTTGCTCGCAGAGCGCGGCGTCGACAACGTGCTCAAGATGATTCTCGAGGATGGCTTCTTCCAGGCCGATCCGCACCCCGGCAACGTGATCTACCTGCCGGGCAATCGCATCGCGATGATCGACTTCGGCATGACCGGCAGGCTGTCGCTTGGGCGCCGTAATCAGATCATGAATTTGCTTGCCGGGATCACGCGCCGCGACAGCGAGCCCATGGTCGACGTGCTGCTCGATTGGGCCGGTGCAGAGGCGGTCGATGAAGAGGGGCTCGCCGCCGACGTCGACGAACTCGTGGCCGACTACGGCGACCTGCCGGTCAAAGACATGCGCATCGGCGAATTGATCGGTCGAATCACGGCGATGCTGCGGACGCACGGCATCGTGCTGCCGTCCGACCTCACGCTGATGTTCAAGGCGCTGATCACACTGGAAGGGTCCGGACGAAAATACGATCCGGAGTTTGTGCTCGCCGACCGGCTCAAGCCTTATGTCGAGCGCGCGCTCGCCGCGCGCTACGCGCCGGCGGAGTTGGGGCGCCGTGGTGGCGCCGGCATCGGCCAGTTTCTCGATCTGATGCGAGCCATGCCGCGCGACCTTGCGCGGCTGCTCAAGGATGCGCGCCGCGGGCGCCTGCGAATGGATGTCGATCTGAAGCGGCTCGACATCTTCGTGGGCAAGCTCGACCGTACGATCAACCGCATCACGATCGGCATCATGACCGCCTCGGTCGTCATCGGCTCATCGATCGTGATGACGGTCACCTCCGGTCCGCAAGTCTTCGGCATTCCGATCTTCACGGTGCTTGGCTCGTTTGGCTATCTGCTCGCGTTCGTGAACAGCGTGTGGGTCGTGCTGTCGATCTGGCGTACGCGGTCGCACTGAGCGCGGCCAGGCACTTGGGGCGAGCTTGGCAGGTCGCTTTGACCGGCGCGATGAATCTATCTCCATGAGATCGGCGGCGCCTACGATTCCGAGTCCCTTCAAGTGTTGCCGAAGCCTGGCGGGGTCACTGCGCCCTGGGTCGTGGCATGCCAGCGATGGCGCGGGCAATCGGCGTGTTCAGCCCCATTGCGAGGATCGCTTCCGCACGGGGGATGAGCTGGTCTGCATCGACGATCTCGTTGACGAGGCCGTTCCGGTACGCTTCTGTCGCGTCGATCGTGTCCGCCGTGAGAATGAGCTGCAGCGCACGGCCCTTGCCGACGAGACGCAGGAGGCGCTGCGTCCCTCCGAAACCGCGCACGAAGAGCTTCGCTTCCGGCCCGCCGAATCTCGCATGTGTCGTTGCGAGACGCACGGTGCAAGCCATCGCCAGTTCGCACCCTTCGCCCGATGCGAAGCCATTCACGGCTGCAATCACCGGCTTGCCGAGGCCCTCGATCAGATCGAAGGCGTGCCGGTGTCTGCGCGTGAAGGCCTGCGCATCGATGGCGGATGTCGACGCGATCTCGGCGATGTCGGCCCCGGTGACGAAGGCCTTGTCGCCCGCGCCGGTCACGATCACGCCACGCACTACGGGGTCCTCTCGCGCGTCCCCCATCACCGACACCAGCTCGTCGAGCGCCGTCTGGTTCAGCGCGTTCATCGACTGCGGGCGGTTGATGGTGACGTAGGCGATGCCCGCCCTCTTTTCATAGAGGAGGTTCAGCAGCGGTTGCATCTGGGTCTTCCGGCCGCGCTGCTCTTTGCCTTCAGATCCGCACCTGGCAGAAGGCCTGCACGCTGGGCCACCCGTAGTCGCGGCCCAACAGCGCGCGTGCAAGAAGGTAGTTGTTCAGCGCGCGCGCGCTCAACCTGTCCATCTGCACCAAACCGCTGGCATCGCAGGGAAACGACAGGTCGCGGCCCGTGCCGCTGAGAGAGGGAAAGCGCAGCTCGAAGGCGGACGGTGCAGCGGACGAGTGGGGGGCGGCATGCATGGCGGAGGCCTCGTCGTTCATTTCAATGAAAAGTCCCAGGAAGTTGTCTCGTTCGCCTCACGCAGCCTGCAGGGCCATCTCGACGCAGGCGAGGAGGTCTTCGGCACTGAAGGGCTTTGCCAGAAAGCAGATCACGCCCGCCTTCAGGGCGTGCGCGCGCGCCCCTTCGTCGGGGTAGGCGGTGATGAGGATCGTCGGAATCGGAGTGCCAGCGGCGTCCAGGTGGCGGTGCAGCTCGAGCCCGGTCATCCCCGGCATTCGCATGTCGGCGACCAGGCACTTGATGGCGCATGTGTCCTTCGATAGCAGGAAGCGCTCGGCGGACCGGAAGGTGGCGGCGGACAAGCCGGCAGATTCGAGCAGGTCTTTCGTGGTGTCTCGAACCGATTCATCGTCATCGACGATCGCTATGGTCGGCAGGTCGCGCACTGGTGTCTCCTTGCAGCTCTTCTTGAGCCTGGACGCCAGACTAGGCCGATCGCGCGCCAAAGACCATTGGACGAGCGATGCGCGCTCTACGACTTTGGTTTAGACGCCTAGCGCTCTGGAGTGGACAGGCGCGCGGGCCGCGTCGTGCTGCCCTTCTTCGCTCGCAGCTGCTTGCGATCGCGCACCGATTGCTCGTCGATCAACTTCCTGATCCTGGCTGCGACGTCGTCGTTCGCCGGGTTGTAGACGAGCAGGGCCAGGTCGGTGCGTCCATCGACGATGAAGGTGGAGTACTCGAGCGCGAGCAGGCCGGCTGTGGGATGCCTGATCTGCTTGATGCCCTCACCGGACTGCTGCACCGCCTTGTCGCGCCACATCCGGGCAAAGTCCGCACTGGCGGCGCACAGCTCGTCGGCGAGAGACTGCATGTCTTCACTGGCGCCGGCTCTTGCGGCATCCGCCCGGAACACGGCGACGATGAGCCGGGCCGTGGCCTCCCACTCCACCTGGGCCGCTCGTGCCTCGGGATCGAGAAACATGCGGCGAAGAACGTTGCGCTCACGAATCGGCAAGTTGCCGAAGTCCGCAATCACGACGGAGGTCGCGCGATTCCAGGCAACGACATCCCATGTGGCATTCCTGACCATCGCCGGCACAGGCCCGAAGGCATCGAGTACGCGTTGCAGCCGCGGCGTGATGCCGTCGGTCGGCCGGTAGCGGATCTCCGGCGCGCGGCCGAGGCCGAGGATGAACGCATGTTCCCGCTCCACATCCGTGAGCATCAGCGCTTCGCAGATCCGGTGGAGAACTTCCGCCGACGCCGCCCCGCCGCGCCCCTGTTCCAGCCACGTGTACCAGGTCGCACTGATGTGCGCGCGTTGCGCGACCTCTTCTCTGCGCAGGCCGGGAGTTCGTCGCCGAGCAGTCGACAAGCCGAGGGCGACCGGATCCAGTCGTGTTCGCCGGTTGCGGAGATAAGCCCCCAGCGAGGTGATATCGGCAGCGGTCATGACAGCTCCCAGCAGAGGTTGCCTGGTACTTCTTATACCAGGATAACGTCACGCATTTACCACGATAAGCGTTCTGGTGACAGTACAGCCTTTCAACGAGGAAATCACCATGAACGTTTTCGTCACAGGCGCGTCCGGATGGGTTGGCTCAGTCGTCGTCAAGGAGCTGCTCGATGCCGGACATCAAGTCGCGGGTCTTGTCCGTTCCGAGGACGGTGCAACCAAGCTCGCCGCAATGGGAGGCCGCGTCGTTCGGGGAACCCTTGACGACCTGCCAACCCTGACCCGGGCCGCCGAGGCAGCGGACGCCGTGATCCACACCGCGTTCAACCACGACTTCTCGAAATTCGCACAGAACGCCCAGCAGGACCGCCGGGCCATCCGGGCACTCGCGAACGGCCTGCGGGGAACCGGACGGCGGCTCATCGTCACGTCCGGTGCGGTCCTGGTGAGGCCGGGACAATTGGCCACGGAGGACATGCCCCAAGAGGACCTGTCTCACCCGCGCAGGTCCGAGGTCGAAGCGCGCGCCGTGGAGGAACTCGGCGTGCGCGTGTCGGCAGTTCGATTGGCACCGACTGTTCACGGCTTCGGCGATCAGGGATTCATCCCGATCCTTATCGACACGGCGCGGCGCACTGGCGTGTCGGCCTACGTCGGCGACGGCAGCAATCGATGGCCTGCCGTGCATCGCCTGGACGCGGGCCGTCTCTATCGCCTGATCCTGGAGGCTGGCGACACTCAGTTCGCCTACCACGGCGTTGCCGAGGAGGGGATCGCGTTGAAGGAGATCGCCGAGATCATCGGCCGTCGACTTGGCCTGCCGGTTCAATCCCGAGGCGCCGAGCACTTCGGATGGTTCGCGCCGATCGCGGCCGGCGATTTTCCGACCTCAAACGCGCGTACTCGCGAAGCCCTGCAATGGATGCCAAGCCAACCGGGGTTGCTGGCCGATTTGGACAGTCCCGCATACTTTCGCACCCTCACCACGCCAGCGGAACGAGCCGGTATTTGACTCGCCGCATATAGTCGGTGTAGCCGGGGAGATCCCGAGCAAGGATTCTCTCTTCGTCGAGAAGACGCCAAAGCAACACCGGGAGGAGTGGGGCCAGGAGCGCGATTGACCACCACGAGCCGAGGGCAAGCGGCATCCCCACGAACAGCCAGACGGCCGCGGCGTACATCGGATGGCGAATGTACGCATACGGGCCGCCATCGATGACTTTCTGCCCGGCCTCCACGCGGATATTCGATGCGGCCCAACTGTTTGTCCTGACGACCCAGAAGATCGCGAGAAACGAGAAAACGATGATCGCGTTGCCGACGACGGAGACCCATGCCGGCACCCGCGAGAGACCGAGGCGGTAGTCGAGTATGGGAAGAACGACGGATGCAAAGAAGGCGACGAAAACGAGAGAGACGATGATCTTCTGCGACCGTTCCTGTTCATGCCACGGCCCCGCCTTCATGCGCCGCTCGAGCAAGGGTTTGTCGTAGATCGCGAGATAGATCGTAAAGGCCAGCGTTGAAGCGAAGAATACGGCCAAGAATGTCCAGCCCTGCCAATACTCCCACGTGCCGGCCGACCCAAAGACAAGGGCGATGAAGAAGAGCAGCCCCAAAACGCTTTGAACCAGGGCCTGACGGTAAAGAGGAATCACCACACAAAGGCAGGACCATCGGACAGGACACCTTACATCCCCGGCCTGACGATTCCGAGCATCAGGTCCGTATTGAGCTTTGCGAGTTCCTGAACCAGGGACCACTGCCTTGTCATCAACTCCGCGAACTGCGGGCTGGCCGGATTGGCCATCCCGGAGAGCGCAAGCTTTGCCGTTTCCTGTGCAATGTTCTGCTGCTCAGCAAGGAGGTTTCTGACGCTTGCGTTGTATTCGTCCAATGTCATGCGGAGGCTCCAAAACCGGGCAAAGCGCCCAAGTAGCATCTTAGGCTTCCTGCGGCAGGTCGCGAACCGGGCCGCCCTCGGCCTTGGTACCAAATGCCTAAGTGCTTATCAAAATTCAAGTGAGGAAGCCGTCCCTGCCTCTCCCGCGGACCGCCAGGTCTTCAGTACCGGCACGAGCGCTGCCGCAGCGATCGTGACCATGTGCGCGGTCCCGCGACCACCCTTGAACGCAACCACGAGCTCCGGACGACCCTCGCGCAGCATCTGAGAGTTTCTGATGGGCACAGCACGGTGCTCATAGCGATCCCAGTTTGCGCGGTACGTGGCAACTTCAATACCTCGTGCGATGGCCCATCGGCGTGCGAGGCTGTCTGCACCCGTGGCACCGCCTTCGATCAGGAGCGTGACCGGTCGGCGTGCATGAATGCTGTCGAGGACATTCACGATGAATGTCCAGTCGTCGTAGTGGCGTCCGCCACAGACAAGTACCCTCATGCTGTCATCTCAGGCGGTCCATGAAGAACGCCCAGGTCCGCATCCAGGCATTCGCGGTCACGGCCTTGCGGTGGTCTTTTCATGCTTTCTGCTTAAAGATGGAATTGCCAAAAAGCAAACCCCGCCGAAGCGGGGTTGGGATTTGCACTGACTGGCGCCTTGCTGATGATAGCCTCAATGTCCGCGGTCAGCCCCTGCGCACCCTCCGCGCTGGAGCACGGGCAGCAGCTGCGGCCCCAGTGACTTCAGCAACTGGGTCGGCAGCGCGCTCGTGAACCGATAGCGGGCGGCATAGGGTTCGTGCACGTAGGCCATGATGGTCCCGAAGTAGCGATCGCCGATCATGAAGACGAAAGTGGCCGAGCGGTCGATCTTGCGCTCCGAGATCACCCGCCCGCCGCGGCCGATGCGTTCGTAGCGGTGGTCGCCGGTGCCGGTCTTGCCGCCGATCTCGATCACGCGGCCGTTCGCGTCCTTGAGCGCACCCTGGAGCCGCCCGGCGGTGCCGCCGTGCACCACTTCTACGAGGGCGCTGCGTACCGTCGCAGCCACCTCGACGGACAACGCCCGCTCGACTCTCGTGTTGCGCGGCTCGAGCCGGGTCTCGTAGGGCGTATCGCGCGCGAAGTGCAATGCGTCGACCCGTTGCGTCGGCCACCGCAGGCCGTCGTTGACGATGATGCCCATCAACTCAGCCAACGCGGCCGGCCTGTCGCCCGACGCGCCGATCGCGCTCGCGTAGGAAGGCGTGAGCAATGCGAACGGGTAACCCAGCCGCTGCCATGAACGATGGATCTGCGCGAACGCGTCGAGCTCGAGCAGTTCGCGCACGCGCCTGTCCTGTGCGCCCTTGTGGCGCGTCTTGAAGAGCCAGGCGTAGACCTCCTGGCGTTCGCGCGCGCTGGCGTCCAGCACCTCGGTGAGCGACGCTTCGGGGTGACGCCGCAGGTAACCGACCAGCCAGAGCTCGAGCGGATGCACGCGCGCCACGTAGCCGCGGTCCGCGAGCGACAAGCCGGCGTAGGTGTTGTGCAGCGCCTGCAGTGCCCGCGGCGAGGCAGCGCCGCGGCCGGTTTGCCGCATCAGCAGCGCGTCGAGCTGCGCCTCGCTGGCCTCGGGCTCGATCGTGAACAGCACGCTCGCCAGGGGCGGCGCCGACGGCCTCACGCCGCGCAGCAGCAGCGCCTCGGCGCCCGCGGCGGACTGGCCCTGGTACTTGCGATAGAAGCGCGCGAGGTAGGCCGAGCCTTCGCGGTCGGCAAAGCGCGCGAGCATTTCGCGCCGGCCCGGGTCAGTGGGATCCTGCAGCATGCGCTCGGCATCCGATTCGCCGCCGAACATCCGGTGGCGCACCAGGTCGCGCATCAGGCGGATGAACACCAGGTTGACCGAGTGCTTGAAGCCCTCTCGCACCGTCATCGAGCTGCCGCCGTGGGAGCGATCGAAGTTCTCGAACTGGTGCATGCCGCCGCCGGTGAAGAAGGCCTCCGACGGGCTCGCCGAGTATCGGCGCTCCATGGCTGCCTCGAGCATCGGCGCGAGGCTGCGGTCCTTGGCGCGCAGCAGGTACTGCCGCGCCCAGACGCCCAGCGGATCGCGCGGGCTCAGCGCCAGCGCCGACAGCTCGGTGGAGCTCAGATCGGCCCAGCGCGCGTGCAGCTCGGCGACCAGCTCCAGGTAGCTCACCAGGGTGCGCAGCTTGGCCGTCGAGCCCAGGTCCAGCCGCGCGCCCTGGTTGACGTCGAAAGGCTGGTCGATGCTGTCGGCCTGGACACGCAGAAGGTTCGCCCGTGCGCCGCGCTCGAACAGCGTGAAGCTGTAGACCAAGGGGGCGGGGTCCGCGCCGGGGTCGAGCATGTGGAAGCCGACCAGTCCCGCCGCCTTCGCCGCGGCGGGCGTGCGCAGGCCGGAGAGAATTCGCGTCGCGAGCGCCTGCGCCTCGCCGTCGAGGCTGGTTTCCGCCTCGAGGTCGAGACGCTCGAGGTCGTACGCGCGCGGCACGTCGAGCAGGGTGGAGATGTGGGTCCGCAGCGCGTTCGCAGCCTTGCGTTCGACGAAGTCGGTCCTCGGCGCCGGCGGCAGTTCGGGCTGCAGGCGCAGGGGCAGCGGCAATGCCGCATCGCGCAGCGAAGGCGATATCACGCCGGCCTCGGCCATCAGCCGCAGGTAGCTGTCGGTCAGCCGCGTCAGGCCCGTGCCGTCGCCGAGCAGATGCTGCGACGGGCGGCGCTGAGCGATCATCAGCGACAGCGCCTGCTTGAAGGCTTCGGCCTGAAGCCGAAGCGCTTCTTCCGTGGGCGTGGCGCCTTCGTCGTGGTCGGCGAGCAGGTGGTTGACTTCGCCGAAGTCGCGGCCATACCAGGCCCACAGGCCGTCGCCCAGGCCGTGCACTTCGCCGATGCCGGGGCGCGCGGCCAGGGGCACCGTATCGAGGTAGTCGACGACGATCTGGCGGCGCCGCGCCAGCGTGTCCTCGCCGTCCTGGTAGGCGCGTAGCGAGGCCGATGCCATCTGGCGCAGCTTCTCGCCGACCGACGCGGTGCGGCCGTGAGGGGAGTGGCGGTACTTCTCGATCTGGGTCGCCAGCGTGCTGCCGCCCGTGGCCGTCAGGCTCGGGTCGACGGCGCGGAGCGCCTGTTCGAGCGCGGCCTTCGCGAAGCGCTCCGGATCGATCGCAGGATTGCGCTGCGGTGGCTGCGCGTCCAGCAGGCGGCGGTCCTCGACGAACAGCAGTGCGCTCACCAGCAGCGGCGGCACCTCCTCGAAGCGCTCGTACACGCGCGCCGGCACGCGCGTTTGCAGCAGCGTTGCATCGCGGCAGTCGCGCACGGTCAGGCCTGCCTGGTTCTTCTCCCGGTAGGGGATGAAAAGCCTGTGCTCCTGCAGTTCGATCAGCCGCGGCGACATGCGGGCCTGGCGGGTGATCGCGAAGCCCAGGGGCTCCAGGCGCTCGATGTAGCCAGGCAGCTGGTCGTAGCCCAGCCGCTGGTCGTAGGGCCCGGTGTGGGGGAAGCGGATGGCATCGCTGGCCCCGGCGTCGACGCTGAAGCGGGCACCGCCGGCGAGGTCGCGCCACAGGGCCGATTGCAGCCGGGAAGTCTTCAATTCGTCCACCGTGAATGCGGCAAGCACCCCCACGACGGCGAGTCCACCGCCGATCCAGAAAGCCTTTTTGAACCAGGTCATGCTCTGCCTCGCACACAGCCCGCACCGTTGGGTTCGCCGATGACGATGATGCGCTTTCCGCAGCAACTTGGCTTGCGGTGAGCCTGGGAAACTTCGCCAAGCCGGGGCGATCAAACCAAGTCGAATGCCGGCCGGGATACAAGTCCCTCTTCGCGCGCAGGGCGCGATTCGGCGGCGCGTCTCGTCGGCGGTTCAATCGCCCCCGGGAGACCGTCATGCCAGCCGTCGAAGAATCCCGTGCCCCTGGTCCGGACGCGCACAAAGGCGCGAGCCGCCGCCGCTTTATCGAGGCGGCCGGCGCCGTTGGCGCCGCCACGGTGCTGGCGCCCCTGATTGCATCGCGGCGGGCGTCCGCTGCGCCCAAGAAGTCCCTGAAGATATTGCAGTGGAACCATTTCGTGCCCGGCTATGACAAGTGGTTCGACGCCACCTACGTCAAGGAATGGGGCGCGAAGAACGACACCGAAGTGATCGTCGATCACGTCGGCATCCCCGCCCTGGCGACGCGTGCGGCGGCGGAGGTGTCGGCGCAGAAGGGCCACGACCTGTTCATGTTCCTGTCGCCGCCGCCGGCCTACGAGGAGCAGGTCATCGACCATCGCGAGCTCTACGAGGAATGCACGCGCAAGCACGGCAAGCCGGTGGACCTGGCGATACGCAGCACCTACAACCCGAAGACGAAGAAGTACTTCGCCTTTTCCGACAGCTACGTCCCCGACCCGATCAACTATCGCAAGGATCTGTGGGACGACGTCGGCATGACGCCCGACACCTGGGACGACATCCGCGTGGGCGGTCGCAAGATCAAAGAGAGGCACAACATCCCGCTCGGCATCGGCCTCTCGGCCGAACTCGACACGGCGATGGCGATGCGCGCCATCCTGTTCTCCTTCGGTGGTTCGGAACAGGACGAGCGCGGCGACATCGTGCTCAACTCCAGGAACACGCTCGAGGCGGTGAAGTTCGTACGCGCCATGTACCAGGAGGCGATGACGCCTGAAGTCATGGCATGGGACCCGTCATCGAACAACCGTGCCATGCTGGCCGGGCAGATTTCCGTGGCGCTCAACGCCATTTCCATTACGCGCGAGGGTGAGAACAAGAGCATTCCGGGCACCGACAACATCTGGCTGGCCAAGGCCGCCGCCGGCCCGGTGCGGCGCATCGGCCTCGAACACGTGATGGATTGCTATGCGATCTGGAAATTCGCCGACAACGTCGAAGGCGCGATGAAGTTCCTCGTCGACTACATCGACAATTTCCACAGCGCCTTCATGGCGAGCGAGTTCTACAACTTTCCATGCTTCAGCTCAACGGTGCCGGACCTGCAGAAGCTGATCGCCAACGACAGCAAGGCCAAGCCCGCCAACAAGTACAGGGTGCTCGGCGACGTGCTCGACTGGGCGACCAATGTCGGCTACCCGGGCTACGCCAATGCCGCGATCGACGAGATCTTCAACACCTGGGTGCTCAACACGATGTTTGCAAAGGCCGCGAGCGGCGCCGATACGCCCGAAAACGCCATCAAGCAGGCAGAGGCGCAGTGCAAGCGGATTGTCGAGAAGTGGCGCGGCAAGGGCCTCGTCTAGGCGATGGGCCGCCATGGCCACGGTCGAGACGCGCGAACTGCGCAAGCGCTTTGACGGCGTGGCCGCCGTCGACGGCATCGACCTGCCGGTGCGCGAGGGCGAGTTCCTGGTGCTGCTCGGCCCGTCCGGCTGCGGCAAGACCACGCTGCTGAGGATGATCGCGGGGCTCGAAACCCCATCCACCGGCGATGTGCTGATCGACGGCCGCGTCGTCACGCCCCTGCCGCCGCGCGACCGCAACATCGCCATGGTGTTCCAGAGCTATGCGCTCTACCCGCACCTCAGCGTGGCGAGCAATATCGCATTCCCCCTCGAGGCACGCGGCATGCGCGGCGCGGCGGTGCAAGAGCGCGTGAAGCAAGCGGCAGCCATGTTCGGCATCGAGCGCCTGCTCAAGCGCAAGCCGCGCCAGCTTTCGGGCGGCGAGCGCCAACGCGTCGCCTTGGCGCGCGCCATGGTGCGCGAGCCGGTGGTCTTCCTGCTCGACGAGCCGCTCTCCAACCTCGACGCCCAGCTGCGCAGCGCGGCGCGCGACGAGCTGCAGCAGTTCCAGCGGCGCTTGGGCACCACCACCATCTATGTGACCCACGACCAGATCGAGGCCATGGGGCTCGGCGACCGCATCGCGGTGCTCGATCACGGCCGCATCCACCAGCTCGGCACACCGCTGGAGATCTATGGCGATCCGGCCGACACCTTCGTCGCCACCTTCATCGGCTCGCCGCCGATGAATCTGGTCGAGACAGGCGAGACCATTACCGGCTTCCGCCCCGAACAGCTTCTGCCGGCCGAGGCGCAGCCGCAAGGCGAGACCAGGATCGCGTTCGGTCTCGACGTCAGCCGCGTCGAATACCTGGGCGCCGATAGCCTGGTCTACGGCACCCTGGCGCCGCCCTGGCCGCCGAGCCGTGTCATCGCCCGCTTGCCGGTCGGGCGTGACCTGACGATGACCGCCGGCGAGCGCCGGGAATTCTTCGTGCGCGAGCGCGACCTGCGCCGCTTCGATCGCGCCAGCGGCCGACAGGTGACCTGAGATGCGCGTGGAGGCCTTGCACCATCCGACCACGGCCGCCGCCCGCCGCGGACCGGCGCTGCTCGACGACGAGCATTGGCTGGGACGCCTGCTGCTGGCGCCGGCCATCCTCTACATCGCGCTGCTGGTCGGTTTCCCCTTCCTGGTCGGCCTCTATTACAGCGTCAGCGACGCCACGGTCGGCACGCGCGTGCTGCACTTCGTCGGTCTCGAGAACTTTCGCCTCGCCCTTGCGAGCGAGACCTTCTGGCAGTCGCTGCGGAACGCCGTGGCGTTCACCCTGATCTCGCAAGTGCTGGTCGTCGTGCTCGGCAAGGTCCTGGCCATGGCGCTGTACCGCGACTTCCGCGGCAAGTGGCTGGTGCGCTTCCTGATCCTGCTGCCGTGGGTGGCGCCGATTTCGCTCGGCAGCATCGGATGGCTGTGGATCTTCGACCCGGTCTACAGCATCATCAACTGGACAGCCAGAGCCCTTGGCCTGCTGGGGATGAACGTCTGGCCGATCTGGTTGGGCCAGCCGGACCTGGCGATGGCCTCCGTGATCATGGTCAACGTCTGGCGCCTGCTGCCCCTGGCGACGGTGATCATTCTCGCCGGGCTCTCCTCGATCCCGCAGGACATCCATGACGCTGCGGCAATGGACGGTGCAGGATTCTGGCGCCACCTGTTCCGCATCAACATCCCTCTCGTCATGCCGATCATGCTGGTGGCATTGCTGTTCGGCATCGTGTTCACCTTCACGGACATGATCGTGATCTACGTGCTGACGCGTGGCGGCCCTTACGACACGACCCAGGTGATCGCCAGCATGGCCTTCTTCACCGGCATCCAGGGCGGCGACCTGGCCGGCGGCGCCGCAATCGCGCTGTTCCTGTTCCCGGTCCTCGTGGCGGTGGCGATCCTGTTCCTGACGCTGGCGCGGCGCGCGGAGGTGGCTTGAAATGTCCGGCCGCACCGCCGCCGTCAGACGCTGGGCCGCGCGGACCGGCCATTTCGGCCTGCTCGCCGCCTTCGTCGCCTTCTGCGCCTTCCCGTTCTACTGGATGCTGATCACCACCTTCAAGCAGACCAACGATCTCATAGCCACCGCCAACAATCCCTTCCTGTTCAACCGACCACCGACGCTCGAGCACCTGCGCGTCCTGATCGTCGATACCCAATTCGTTGGCTGGATGGCCAATACGGCGCTGGTCGGCATCTCGGTGGTCATCATCACGCTGCTGCTCGCCGTTCCCGCCGGCTATGCGCTGGCGCGCTTGAGCGGGCGCTGGGGTCACCAGTTGGCGATCGGCATCTTCCTGACTTACCTGATCCCGCCGACCATCCTGTTCATTCCCTTCTCGCGCATCGTTGCCGCTTTGGGGCTGCAGGATTCGCTATGGTCCCTGGTGCTCGTCTATCCGAGCTTCACGGTGCCGTTCTGCACCTGGCTGCTCATGGGCTTCTTCAAGGCCGTTCCGCGCGACATCGAAGAGGCGGCCATGATCGACGGCTGCTCCCGGTTCGGCGCCTTCCTCAAGGTGGCGGTGCCGCTGTGTTCGGCCGGCATTCTGACGGCAGTGATCTTTGCCTTCACCCTGGTGTTGCAGGAGTTCGTCTATGCGCTGACCTTCATCACCACCTCGTCGCAATACACGGTGAGCGTGGGCGTGCCAACCTTCCTCGTGCGCGGCGACGTCTATTTCTGGGGCTCGCTGATGGGGGCTTGCCTGATCGTCAGCATCCCTACCGCTCTGCTGTTCAACCTCTTCGTCGATCGATTCGTGGCAGGGTTCACCGTGGGTGCAATCAAATAGCGGAATGGCAAAGGCAAGTGGACGTTCAGGAAGTACTACTACGAGCCGCAATTCAAGGGTGGTAGCCGCGGCTTCGACAGTCCGATGGGACCTCCAGGCGACTTGCACCCGCACGCCCCTCGTCCGTCTAACGCGGTGACCCCTCGGCGGAGCGAGGCACCGCTGCGCTGTCGTCAGGCCCCGCGGAGTCAATGGTCTCAGGCCGCAGGGCAGCTGGTTCCTTGTCGCGCTCTGGGGTGCTGGGGCGCGCGGCGCTCTGGGCATTGGCTGCTGTCGAAGGGCTGGGATGTGCCTGCACGGCCGGCCCCGCCGACGGTGCGCTGGACGCTGCTGCAGGCTTAGTGATTTCGGCCGGCACTGCGGGCGACAAGGGCGCTGGCATTTCAGGCCGCGGTTGTGCCCATGCCGAGATGCCAGAGATAGCGAAGAGCGCCAGGCATCGGGCTGCGATGGCGCACGCCCGTGGCGGATGCCCCAACTTTCCGTCGTTCACCCACCGGTGTGCACACACTGGATCTGGATAAGATGCCCCCGAAGACGCTCACGATGACAATCACCATCACCGCATTTGAACGGTCGCCCGACGGGGGCGAGGGTCTGGCGTGAGATACGCGCGTCCGCTGGGCACTGGAGGAGGCCGGCCTACCCTACGAGGTGCGCCTGGTGTCCTTCCGCGCGATGAAGGAAGCCGGGCATCTTGCGCTGCACCCCTTCGGCCAGATCCCCACCTACGAGGAAGGCGACCTCGCGCTGTTCGAGACCGGCTCCATCGTGCTGCACATCGCCGAACGCCACCCGGGCCTGTTCCCCGCCGATGCCAACGCAAGGGCGCGCGCCATCACGTGGATGTTCGCGGCGCTCAATACGATCGAGCCTCCGATCCTCGAACTCGTCATCGTCAAGTTGGTGGAAGGCGAAAGGCCGTGGAAGGCTGAGCGCCTGCCCCTCGTCGAGGACCGGGTGCGCACCCGACTGAACCAGTTGGCCACCCGTCTGGGCGACAGTGACTGGCTGGACGGCGGCTTCAGCGCGGGCGACCTGCTGATGGTGTCAGTGCTGCTTCGGCTGAGACCGTCCGGCTTGCTGAACGAGTTTCCAAGGCTGGCCGCCTATGTCGCTCGCGGCGAAGCGCGGCCGGCCTACCAGCGGGCGTTCGCCGCGCAACTGGCGATCAACGCTGCCCCTTAACCGGCGGGGTGATGGCCTGCGCGGGCTGGGGCGCGCAGGCCCGGCAGCCGGTCAGCCAGCGGCCAGCCGGGCGAGTGCGAGGAGGCCGCCGATCAAGCCGAGAACGAGGACCAGGGCGAGTACGAGGATGATCCAGAGGCTGTCCCCGTCGACGCGCTGGTCGGCGTCTGCGCGGCGACCGCCCAGCCCGATGGCGGCCCACAGGACGGCCTGGAGTGATCTGCGGAATCGGGACATGTACTTCTCCTTGGCTTGAATGACGGGGCTGCCTGCTAACGCTGCATGGCGTCGCGCAGCGACACCTCCGCGGCGCTGTTGCCCCAACTGCTGCGCACGAAGGTGAGCACGGCGGCGATCTCCGCGTCGTCCAGCGCATGGCCGAAGGGCGGCATGCCGTAGGGGCGCGGGTTGCCTTCGGTGGCCGGCGCGTAGCCGCCTCGGCGGACCACCTGAACCAGGTTGGCGGGGTTGCCAAGGTTCACCGCGCGGTTGCCGGCCAGCGGCGGAAAGACGCCGGACTCGCCTTCGCCGCGATCGCCATGGCACCAGGCGCACTGCTGCGCGTAGATCTTCTCGCCGCGCACCATGAGCGATTCGTTGCGGCGAGGCGCGGGCACCGGGGCCGGCGCGGGCCGCTGCGGCAGCGCCTGCAGGTAGGTCGCGATCGAATGCAGGTCGGCATCGCTCAGGTGCTGTGTGCTGCCATACACCACCTCGGACATCGGACCGAGCACGGCGCCGTGTTCGCTGCGCCCGGTCTTGAGGAGCGCGACGACATCGGACGGCGACCAGCCCGCGACACCGGCCTCCGTGGCTGCATCGAGGGCCGGCGCGTACCAGTTCTTGCCGGGCAGCATGCCGCCGGCCAGGCCGCGCGCGGCGTCGGTCGCGCCCAGCGTGTTGCGGCTGCCGTGGCAGGCGATGCAATGGCCCAGGCCGCCGACGAGATAGGCGCCGCGGTTCCATTCGGCGGATTGCTGCGGCTGGCTTTCGAAGCGGCCGGGCCGGAAGAACAGGGCGCGCCACAGCGCGAGCGCTGCCTGTGTGTCGTAGGGGAAGCGCAGCGTATTCGGCGCGTTCGCCTGCAACACGGGCGGCAAGGTACGCAGCCACGCGTAGAGCGCATCCGAATCCTCGCGCGTGATCTGCGTGAAGCTGGTGTACGGAAAGGCCGGGTACAGCAGCCGGCCATCGCGCGAGCGACCGTTGTGCATCGCGCGCCAGAAGTCGCCGGCGCTCCACCGGCCGATGCCGGTCTGCGGCTCGGGCGTGAGGTTGGTGGCGTAGATGGTGCCGAAGGGCGTCTCGATGCCGCGCCCGCCCGCGTAGCTCGCACCGCCGCGCGGGGTGTGGCAGCCGGCGCAGTTGCCGGCCATGGCGAGATAGCGGCCGCGTTCGATCTGGCCGGCCGTGGCCACGAAGGACCTTGCGTCGTTGTCGACCGGCTCCTCGCCGTGCCGGTTGAGCGCCGCCACCCCACCCGCCAACACCGCCAGCAGCAGCGCGAGCGCGAGGAGCGAGCGCAGCAGAAGCCTGCGCGCGCTCATCGGTGCGCCTCCTTCGCGCTGCAGGCGACCGGCAGCGCGCGCGGCAGCGAGGCCGCCGGCCTGGCGCCTGTGGGCACCGGCTGGGCCGCGAGCCACCCCGCGACGGCGCGGATGTCCTCGTTGTTCAGCTTGCGGCCCACTTCGGCCATGCAGTCGGGCGGCAGGGCGCGCCGGTCGCCGGTGACCCAGGCGCCCAGTTGCGAGGCGATGTAGAGGCGCGGCAGGCCCAGCAGACCGGGGATCTGCGACAGCACGCCCGCGAGCGCATCGCCGTGGCAGCGCACGCATGCGGGAATGCCGCGCGCCTCGTCGCCGCCAAAGACCAGGGCCTTGCCTCGTGCGAGCTGGGCGTCGGGCAGGTCCGACGGGGTGGGCGGCGGGTAGGGCAATTCGAGCGCTGCGAAGTACCCGGCCATTTCGCGCAGATAGGCATCCGACAGGTTCGCGAGCAGGTGGTTCATCTCGGCCTGCTGGCGGCGGCCATCGCGGAAGCTGCGCAACTGCTCGTAGAGATAAGCGGCCGGCTTGCCCGCCAGCCGCGGAAAGTAGTCCGAGTGCGCAGCCTGCCCCTCGCGGCCGTGGCAGGTCGTGCAGGCCGCCATGCGGCGCGTCATTTCATCGGCTGCCGACGCGGATTGCAGGAACGAGCAGCAGGCCACGAAGGCGAACACGAACCACCAGCGGATTTGACTTGGATGCATCATCGGTGCACCGATTGTTGCTGTTCAAGTCCGATTCGACCGTATCAGATCGGCCCGCTTGCGAGCCGGAAGTGCACCGCATGCGATTCGAGGTTCGCGGATCTTCCGAACGATCCGATTCATCTGATCCGGTTGCAAATAACGAATTCTGGACAGGCCGGATCAGCCGGGGTTGCGGGACCATCCTTTGCAGCGCAGCGGGCCACGCATTCCCCCGCGCATACCGAAGCAAAGAAAAACCCATCATGGATCTGGACATCGTCGCGCTGTCTCGTCTGCAGTTCGCAGTGACGGCGCTCTATCACTTTCTTTTCGTGCCGCTGACCATCGGCTTGTCGGTGCTCATCGCGATCATGGAGACGGTCTACGTGATGACCGGCCGCGTCATTTGGCGCGACATGACGAAGTTCTGGGGCACGCTTTTCGGCATCAACTTCGCGATGGGCGTGGCCACCGGCATCGTCATGGAGTTCCAGTTCGGCATGAACTGGAGCTACTACAGCCACTACGTGGGCGACGTCTTCGGCGCGCCGCTGGCCATCGAGGGGCTGATGGCCTTCTTCATGGAGGCGACCTTCGTTGGCCTGTTCTTCTTCGGGTGGGACAAGCTGTCCAAGGTCAAGCATCTGTTCGTTACCTGGTGCGTCGCGATCGCGACCAACTTCTCGGCCCTGTGGATCCTGATCGCCAACGGCTGGATGCAGAACCCGGTGGGCGCCGCCTTCAATCCGCAGACGATGCGCATGGAGGTGACGGACTTCTTCGCCGTGCTCACCAATCCGGTGGCACAGGCCAAGTTCGTGCATACGGTGTCGGCGGGCTATGTCGTCGCGGCGATCTTCGTGCTGGGGGTATCGGCGTGGTATGCGCTCAAGGGCCGTCACCTGCAGCTGGCGAAGCGTTCGATGACTGTCGCGGCCTCGTTCGGCCTGGCCTCGGCGCTGTCGGTGGTGGTGCTGGGCGACGAGAGCGGCTACCTCTCGACCGAGCACCAGAAGATGAAGCTGGCCGCCATCGAGGCGATGTGGAAGACCGAGCCCGCGCCGGCTGCCTTCACCGCCTTCGGATTCCCGGACCAGGAAGCGCGCGAGACGCACTACGCGGTTCACATCCCGTGGGCCATGGGCCTGATCGGCACGCGCTCGTTGAATACGGAGATTTCGGGCATCGACGATCTGGTGCACCGCGCGGAGCTCAACATCCGCGTCGGCATCTCCGCCTACGACGCGCTGCAGAAGATCCGCGAGGCGGGAAGCACTGCTGCAGTACCCGAATCGGCGAAGACGATCTTCGAAGCAAACGGCCATGCGCTCGGCTACGCGCTCTTGCTCAAGCGCTATGTGGACGATCCCCGCAAGGCGACGGCGGACCAGATCGCGCAGGCCGCGCAGGACACCATCCCACCGGTCTGGCCGCTGTACTGGAGCTTCCGCGTCATGGTGGGCCTCGGCATGTTCTTCATCGCGCTCAGCGCGACCTTCTTCGTGCTCTCGGCGCGCCGCAGGCTCGATGCGCATCCGTGGCTGCTCAAGGTGGCGGTGGTCGCCATCCCGCTGCCGTGGATTGCGGCCGAGTGCGGCTGGTTCGTCGCCGAGTTCGGACGCCAGCCCTGGGTGATCGAAGGCGTGCTGCCCACGGCCGCGGCCGTGTCGAGCCTGGGCGCACGCACCGTGCTGACGACCATCGCGGGATTCGTTGCGCTCTACAGCGTGCTGCTGGTCATCGAGATGAAGCTGATGCTCAAGGCCATCCGCCAGGGTCCGTCGCCGGCCTCGCCGGAGCGTGTTGCGCGCCCGCCGGCACAGATTGCTCCGGAACTTTCAACTGTCACTGTGTGACGAGGACGCGGTCATGATTCTTCACGAACTCCTTTCCTACGAGACCCTGCGTCTGACCTGGTGGGCACTGCTGGGCGTGCTGCTGATCGGGTTTGCGGTGACGGATGGCTTCGACCTGGGCGCCGCCGCGCTGCTGCCATGGGTCGCGAGAACCGATCTGGAACGGCGCGTGGTCATCAACAGCGTCGGCCCGGTGTGGGAGGGCAACCAGGTCTGGCTGATCGTGGGTGGCGGCGCGATCTTCGCCGCCTGGCCGCCGCTGTATGCGGTGTCCTTCTCGGGCTTCTATTTCGCGATGTTCGCCGCGCTGGTTCCGCTGATCCTTCGACCGGTGGCATTCAAGTTCCGCAGCAAGCGCGCGGACGCGGCCTGGCGCAGCCGTTGGGATGCCGTCCTGTGCCTGGCCGGCGTGGTCCCTGCGCTGATCTTCGGCATCGCCATGGGCAATGTGCTGCAGGGCGTGCCCTTCCGATTCGCCGGCGACATGCGCATCTTCTACGAGGGCACGTTCTTCGGCTTGCTCAACCCTTATGCGCTGCTTGCCGGGCTGGTGTCGCTGTCGATGCTGCTGATGCATGGCGCAAGCTGGTTGCAACTCAAGGCCGAGGGCGCGGTGGCCGAGCGAGCGCGCCGATTCGGCGTCGTTGCCGCGCTGGCGACCGCCGTGCTGTATGCGCTGGCCGGCCTGATGCTGACCCGCTTCGTGCAGGGCTACCAGATCACCAGCGAGGTGGCGGCGGGCGGGCCTTCCAATCCGCTGCTCAAGACGGTGGCGCAGGCGCCGGGCGCGTGGCTCGCCAACTATGCGGCGCACCCCTCGTTGTGGCTGGTGCCCGCTCTGGGCGTGGCCGGTCCGCTGTTGGCTGCAGGGGCCATCGCCGCACGCCGCGCGCTGGCGGCACTGCTGGCGAGCGGCGTGTCGATCGCCGGCATCATCGCGAGCGTGGGCGTGTCGATGTTCCCCTTCCTGCTGCCCTCGTCGCTGGATGCGCGCGCCAGCCTCACCGCGTGGGATGCATCGTCGAGCCATCTCACGCTGTTCGTCATGCTGGTGGTCACGGCCATCTTCCTGCCGCTCATCATCGGCTACACCAGCTGGGTCTACGCCGTGCTGAGCGGCAAGGTCGACCAGAGGGCCATCGAGGAAGGCAAGGGGCACGCCTACTGACGGCGGCTCCAGGAGCAAAAGCAATGTGGTACTTCGCCTGGTTGTTGGGTTTGCCGTTGGCCGCGACTTTCGCGGTCCTCAATGCAATGTGGTTCGAGCTGATGGACGACGCAGGCGACGAACGCGGCTAGCGCATGGCGCTGGCCAGCTGGCCCAGCGTGCGGATCGCGGGGTCGACCCGGGCATCGCCCGGGTGGCCGACGTTCAGGCGCAGGTGGTGGGTGAATCGTCGATCGGCCGAGAACAGCACACCCGGCGCGGTGCTGATGCCGACCGACATCGCCCGGTGATGCAGTTCGAGCGCATCGATGTCGCCCGGCAGTTCCAGCCAGAGGAAATAGCCTCCCGCGGCCAGCGTGACGCGCGTGCCTGCCGGAAAGTAGCGCTCGATCAGGCGCCGGGCGCGCTGCTGTTCGGCGCTGAGCGCGGCGCGCAACTGGCGCAGGTGGCGGTCGTAGCTGCCTTGGGCGAGGTAGTCGGCAATCGCGAGCTGGGGCGGGATCGATGTGGCCAGCGACGTCATCATCTTCAGCCGAAGCACCTGCTGCGCATAGCGCCCCGCGGCAGCCCAGCCCACGCGATAGCCCGGCGCGAGGCATTTGGAGAACGAGGCGCAATGCAGGACATGCCCGGCCTGGTCGAACGCCTTGGCAGGCGGAGGGCGCCGCACGTCCGCGTACAGCTCGCCGTAGACGTCATCCTCGATCAGCGGAACACCCTTGCTTGCCAACAGTTCGACAAGCGCCCGTTTGGCGGGCGTAGGCATGAGCGAGCCCAGCGGATTCTGGAGGTTGGGCATGAACCAGCAGGCCGCCACCTCATGCTGATCCAGCAGGCGCTGCAGGTCGCCGAGCACCACGCCTTCCCTGGGGTCCGTGGCGACCTCGACAGCGCGAAGCCCCAGGCGTTCGAGCGCCTGCAGGCTCGCGTAGAACGTGGGCGATTCCACCACCACGATGTCGCCCGGCCGCGTGACGGCCTGCAGGCAAAGGTTGAGGGCCTCCATGGCACCGTTGGTGATCACCAGCTCGTCGGCAGCAAGCGGGACACCTTGCAGCGCGTAGCGCCGGCGCAGCGCCTGCCGCAGACCTTCGTC
The DNA here is from genome assembly GCF_900090195.1 of Variovorax sp. HW608. Taxonomy (NCBI): domain Bacteria; kingdom Pseudomonadati; phylum Pseudomonadota; class Betaproteobacteria; order Burkholderiales; family Comamonadaceae; genus Variovorax; species Variovorax sp. HW608. The sequence continues at coordinate 873,685 of NZ_LT607803.1, read as the reverse complement.
GCCCACGGTCAGTGCCGTGGTGATCTGCTCGGGCCGGATCCTGCGCATGGCCCGCGCGCCCGCCCGGGTGAGTTCGTCCAGCGGGAAGAGGTGCGGGGCGGGGAAGGCGGAGCCGAGCGGAACGACCTTCGGATCGCGCGTCGACTCCAGGATCTCGAAGGCCAGCGCGCTGACGGCGACCTCGGTGGCTTCCGGCCTGGGGACCGCGGCCAGCGGCGTCGCGCGCAAGGGTCGCTTCTGCGCGCGGACGTAGTAGCCGGAGCGTGGTCTGGCCTCGATGACCCCGCGCGCCTCCAGAAGCCCATAGGCCTGGAAGACGGTCGATGGACTCACGCCGCGGCGCTGACAGGTATCCCGTACCGACGGCAGCCGGTCGCCCGCCTTGAGCAGTCCTTCGCGGATCGCCTGGGACATGTCGTGCGCCAGCTGTTCGTAGCGTGTGGGAGCGTCGTCAGCCATCTGATCCGGTCGATGATCTGGAAAACTGGATCTTAGCGATCACTACCGTCCGCGCATGATCGGTCCATGACACCATCACGCAAGGCACTCATTTCCACCGCCGCCCCGGTCAACGAGAAGAAGGCCGTCGTCGCCGCGGGGCTCGAGGCATTGCGCCTGGTCGTCGAATCCGGCTTGCTGCGATGCGCCGTGCCCGAGTCGCTCGGTGGCGACGGCGGATCGCTGGGCGTGCTGTCGCAGGGCGCGACGGAACTGGCCGAACGCAGCAAGGCGGCGGCATGGATCCTCTGGGCCCAGCGCACGACGATCGAGGCGCTGGTTCATTCGCCCAACATCGGCTTGCGAGAGTACCTGCTGCCGCAACTGCTCGAAGGCGAGCGTGCCGGCACGTTGCCCCTGACTCTGGGCGAGCGCGCAATCCTGGCGGAAGAGGCGGGCAACGCGTATCGCCTCTACGGTCACCTGGAGCACGTTCCCAATCTGCAATGGCTCGGCTTCACCCTGCTGGCGCCGATCCAGCGCCCCGACAGGTCCATCGCGTGGGTCGCGCTGCGCAGCGAGGAGGACGGCCTGCGAGCCGGCATCGACCACGCGGGGGATTTCTGGTGGGGCAGCCGGACGGCACCCGTGACGCTGGAAGGTGCATTCTTCCGGATGGATGAATGGGTGAATGAGGCTGAACTGATCGACGCCATCGATCCGGTCCTGAAGGCCTTGAGCCTCTCGGTCGGGGAGATCGGGCCGGAAGCTGCCGCTCGCGCCAGGACTAGATCGGGATCTGCGTCGTCGAAAGCACCTGCTTGAGCACCATGAACGAGCGGATCTGCCGCACGCCTGGCAGGTAGAGCAACTGCTGCGCGTGCAGTTGGTTGAAGCTGGCGCCGTCCTTCGTGCGGATCAGCATGAAGTAGTCGAACTCGCCCGTCACGACGTGGCACTCCATGCAGCCCGAGACCTTCTGGGCCGCCTTTTCGAAGTTGGCGAAGGACTCGGGTGTCGAGCGGTCGAGCACGACGCCGACCAGGACCAGCATGCCTGCGTCGAGCGGCGCCGGGTCGAGCAATGCCACGATGCCCCGGATCAGGCCCGCGGTCCTGAGGCGTTCCACGCGTCGCAGGCAGGCAGCGGGGCTCAGGTTGACCTTGCGGGCCAGCGCGACGTTGGACACCGAGGCGTCGCGCTGCAGCGCGCGAAGAATCGCGCGATCGGTCCGATCGAGGTCGGTGGCAACGGCCGGTTCGGTTCTCTTCTTGCTACGCATTTTTGTTGTTCAAAACAGATTGAATAAGCAATGATTCAACGATTGCGGAGGATCTGGATGGTCGAGCTTGCATCAACACATCGAAAGTCGCAACCACGTTGATGCGACGATTGCCTACGATGGCTTCTCGCCACAGCAAGGAGCCATCGAATGAATCTCAAGAAGTTTCCCCGTCATCCATTGACATTCGGCCCGACGCCGATCCAGCCCCTGAAGCGCCTGAGCGCCCACCTGGGCGGCAAGGTCGAGCTGTATGCCAAGCGCGAGGACTGCAACAGCGGCCTCGCCTTCGGCGGCAACAAGACCCGCAAGCTCGAGTACCTGATCCCCGAGGCGATCGAGGGCGGCTACGACACGCTGGTGTCCATCGGCGGCATCCAGTCCAACCAGACCCGACAGGTGGCCGCCGTGGCAGCCCATCTGGGCATGAAGTGCGTGCTCGTGCAGGAGAACTGGGTCAACTACTCCGACGCCGTGTACGACCGCGTGGGCAACATCGAGATGAGCCGCATCATGGGTGCGGACGTACGCCTGGACGCGGCGGGATTCGACATCGGCATCCGCCCGAGCTGGGAGCAGGCCATGGACGATGTGCGCCGTGCCGGCGGCAAGCCCTTCCCCGTGCCGGCGGGCTGTTCCGAACACCCGCTCGGCGGCCTGGGCTTCGTCGGCTTCGCCGAGGAGGTGCGCCAGCAGGAGCAGGAACTGGGCTTCAAGTTCGACTACATCGTGGTGTGCTCGGTCACGGGCAGCACGCAGGCCGGCATGGTCGTGGGCTTCGCGGCCGACGGACGGGCCGACCGCGTGATCGGCATCGACGCCTCGGCCAAGCCCGAGCAGACGCATGCGCAGATCCTGCGCATCGCGCAGAACACCGCCCGGCTCGTGGAGCTGGACCGCGACATCGGCGCGCGGGACGTGGTGCTCGACACGCGCTATGGCGGCCCCGAGTACGGCCTGCCCAACGAGGGCACGCTGGAGGCCATCCGCCTGTGCGCTCGCCAGGAGGGCATGCTCACCGACCCCGTGTACGAAGGCAAGTCCATGCACGGAATGATCGACAAGGTGCGCCGGGGCGAATTCCCCGCGGGATCACGCGTGCTGTATGCGCACCTCGGAGGGGTGCCGGCGTTGAACGCCTACAGCTTTCTGTTTCGCAACGGCTGAAACCGGATCGCGACAAGAAGAGATGGCGCAGCTGAACCAGCTGTTGTCCCTGGCCTTGATCTGACCTCGAGGAGCCCCGAGATGACGAAGTACATGCCGCGCAGGCACGCATGCGCCGCCTTGGTGGCGGCGGTGGCCGGAATGGGGACATGGCCCATGGCACAGGCCCAGGGCTATCCCTCCAGGCCTGTGCAACTGGTCGTCCCCTTTCCTCCGGGAGGCGCGGTCGACATCGTCGGGCGGCTGGTCGGCAAGAAACTGGGCGACCGGCTGGGCCAGCCGGTCGTGGTCGAGAACAAGGGCGGAGCCGGCACCGTCGTCGGTGCGGCATTCGTCGCCAAGGCGCCGGCCGACGGCTACACGCTGCTGATCAGCTCGGGATCCACCTTCACCGTCAATCCCGCGCTCAACGCCAGGCTGCCCTACGATCCGCAGAAGAGCTACGAGCCCATCGGCATGGTGGCGCGTGTGCCGCTGATCCTGCTTGCCAACCGCGACGTGCCGGTGGACGACCTGAAACAGCTGGTCGACGCGGTGCGCCGCGAGCCGGAGAAGTACAGCTACGGCTCATTCGGCAGCGGCACCACGGGCCACTTCGCAGGCGAACTCGTGTGGAAGGCCGTTGGCGTCAAGCTGACGCACGTACCCTACAAGGGGAGCGCCCCGGCCATGACCGATCTGATCGGCGGCCAGATCCCGTTCACGATCGATACCGTGGCAGCTGCGCTGCCGCACCTCAAGGCGGGCAAGGTCAAGGCCATCGCGGTCACCGGCGCCACGCGTGCCACGCAGCTGCCGGCCGTGCCGACGGTGGCGGAAAGCGGGTATGCCGGCTTCTCCGCCGATTCCTGGCTCGCGCTCTTTGCGCCGCGCGGCCTGCCGGCCGATGCAAGGACCAACCTGCAGAAGGCACTCGCCGAGACCCTGACGGACGCCGAAATCCGCGACAAGCTGATCGCCAGCGGGCTGCAACCCGCCTGGGAGCCCGCCGCCGCCGTGGCGGCACGGATCGAAGACGAATTGCCGCGCATGCGCGCCATTGCGCAGCAGGCGAACATCCGGGCAGAGTGACCATGGAGCGGCCCCAGGGGGCGTCGCTTCCCGGCTCGGAGGACCGGCTGTTGCGCTACGTCAAACAGGTCGCGCGGTCGCTGCGCGATGCTGGACTTCCCTGGAGGTACGCGCCATGAAATTCCTGCCAACTTCGCCATTGGCGGCTTGGGTCCTGTTGACGATGATCGCTTTGCCCAATGCGCCTGCAGCGGCACAGTCGCGTGGGGAGCTGCTCTACACCACCCACTGCATTGCCTGCCATACGACCCAGGTCCATTGGCGCGACCGCCGGCTGGCAACGGACTGGAACAGCCTTCGCGCACAGGTCACGCGCTGGCAGGGGGTCGGATCGCTCTCCTGGAGTGACGAGGACATCGGCGCGGTGACGCAGTACCTCAACGAGCGCTACTATGGTTTCAAGTCGTCCGGCGGAGCTCCGGTGGTGCTGAGATCCGTGCAGGGCGAAGGCCATTGACGAAGCGCGACACCGCGCTTCGCATGAGATGGATGCGAAGTCGGAGTTGGCTGGAAGGATGGGCGAGGGCGCGCTCAGGCAGCGCCTCGCCATGGAGAAGGAGCAGGACATCCATCGCTACCGGCACGTGGAGGATTTCCTGCGCCCGGAACATCTGCCCGCCGCAGGCCGGCTGATCCATCGCCTGCTTACGGCCGTGGGTCTGCGCGCGCGGGGGCGCCGCAACGCGCGCCGGATCCGGGTCGGGCGCAACGAGGTGCATCTGGCCCGCCTGCCGGCCGCCTTCGAGGGCTGCACGCTGCTGCACCTGAGCGACCTGCATCTGGATGTGGGAAGGCACTACGTGGATGCGCTGGTGGCCACGGTCAGCGGCCTTGTCTGCGACGCCTGCGTGCTCACGGGCGACTATCGGTTCGGGATCCAGGGCTCATGTGCGCCGGCGCTCGCGGCGCTCGGGCGGCTCGTTCCGGTGCTGCCGCAGCCGGTGTTCGCCGTGCTGGGCAATCACGACGGCATCGCGCTCGTCGCGGGACTCGAGCAGCTCGGGGTTCGGGTGCTGATGAACGAGTGCTCGGCGCTCGATCGCCGCGGGGCGAAGCTGCACATCGCCGGCATCGACGATGCCCACTACTTCCGAACGCATGACGTCGCCCGGGCGGCGAACGGGCTGGCGCCGGATGCGTGCGCGATCCTCCTTTCGCATACGCCGGAGCCCTATCGCATCGCCGCGGCACACGGCTTCGACCTGATGCTCTGCGGCCATACGCACGGTGGCCAGATTTGTCTGCCCGGCGGCATCCCCGTGCTGACGGACTGCGCCGCGCCCCGCCGGCTGGCCCGGGGAGCTTGGCGCTTTGGGCGCATGCAGGGCTATACGTCGGTGGGTTGCGGCTGCTCGATCATCGATGCGCGCTTTCACTGCCCGCCCGAAGTGACGGTCCACGTGCTGCATCGCGCTGCGCCTGGCAGCGATCCGTAGGGCGGCCTCGCAAGGCAGCCGGGCCGGCGCTTCACTCGCCGACGGCATCCTCGCCGTCGCGGTGCGCGACCGCGGCGTGGTGTTTGACCTCGCCGCGGCGGATCTGCTGCCCGTCCTCCAGCCTGCGCCGGATGGCATCGAAGGCATCTCGCAGTGCGATGTGGGCGTCCTCCTCGTGCGCGTGCGAAACGGTGAGCTCCCGGCCCGGCAGCGTGACGGCGACCCGGGCGGAGAAGAATCCGCCCGGTTGCCCGTGTCGCGATTCCTTGGAGAGGGTCACGCGGCATCCCATGAGGTCGGCGAAGTGCCGCTCGAGCTGCGACACGCGGGAGCGAACGAACTCTTCGGCTGCTTGCGAGCGCGGGATGCCGTCGAACTGGATGATGGGAGGCGGGTTCATGTGTGTTTCCGAATGCATGTGCATACGATCGCGCATCCGGGCTGCCCGAAGTTTGCGCTGGCGCAAGTCTTTGCTCACGACCCGCAACGGATCGCCCCGGGGGCGCTTGCGCTGCGTCAAGGCCGGCCTGCCCAGGGGCGCGAATACTGGAGGCATCTCTATCCCTCTGAAGGAGATGCCATGTACCAGCGAATCCTCGTTCCCGTCGATGGCAGTGCGACTTCGAATTGCGGCCTGGAGGAGGCCATCCGCGTCGCGAAGCTGACCCACGGGCACCTTCGGTTGTTCCATGTCATCGACGACCTGTCGTTCGCGCTGGCCCTCGGCAGCGACTCGGGCCTGTCGAACGACCTGCTGCGGTCGCTGCGCGGCGAAGCCACCCGGATCCTCGACGCGGCGCAGGCGACCGCGCGGGCGGCGGGCATCGAAGCCGAGGTGCGCCTGTGCGACGCCTTCCCCGGTCCCGTGCAGGACAAGGTCGCGGCGGAGGCACGCGACTGGGGCGCCGAGCTGATCGTCCTGGGAACGCACGGACGGCGCGGCGCGAAGCGGCTGATGCTGGGCAGCGGTGCCGAACGCATCCTGCGCGTCGCGCCCGTTCCGGTCCTGCTGGTCCGTGCGCCGGACGAGGAGGATGCCGCCGCCGAACTGCTGCGGGCCAGCGCGTCCGCCCTCGCCGCGGCCGGCGAGTGAGCCCGCCGGCGCGGCCGGTAGGTGTTTTCACTAGATGTCGACTAAATTGTCAACAATGATGTTGACGTAAATTTCGACAACGCCTAAATTTCGCCTCACCAGCCCGGGTGGGGCTTTGGCCATTCCGGCCCGACCCGTAGCTGCAAGCTCGCCAGCGGTCCGGAACCCTCGTTTCCGGCGGCCGGCGCCCGGTGCCCCCGCAAGGAGACAAATCGATGCAACCCACCATGACGGCCGGCGCGACTGCGACCGCCGCAGCACCCGACACCGCCTTCCAGCCCTCGAAGGTGCGCTGGAAGATCTTCCTGATGATGTTGTTCCTGATCTCGATCAACTACATCGACCGCGCCTCGCTGTCCGTGGCCATGCCGCTGATCGCCAAAGAGTTCGACATCGGGCCGGCCCTCCAGGGCCTGCTCCTCAGTGCCTTCTTCTGGACCTATGCGTTCATGCAGATCCCGGGCGGCATGCTGGCCGACCGCTTCGGCCCGCGCGTGGTGATTGCCGGCGCGACGCTCGGCTGGGGCTTCTTCCAGGCCATCGCCGCGGCCTGCACCGGCTGGGTTCCGCTGTTGCTGACGCGCCTGGGCCTGGGCGCGGCCGAGGCGCCGATCTATCCGGCGGGCGGCAAGCTCAACGGCATCTGGATGACGCAGAACGAGCGCGGCCGCGGCGCGACCCTGCTCGACGGCGGTGCGCCGCTGGGCGCCGCGCTGGGCGCGATCCTGATCTCGGGCCTGATCGCCATGCTCGGCTCGTGGCGCCTCTCCTTCGTCATCGCGGGCGTCGGCACGGTTGTCGCGGGCCTCTTCGCATGGAGCTACATCCGCAACCATCCGCGCGAGCATCCCGGCGTGAACGAGGCCGAGGCGAAATACATCGAGGCCAGCCATGCCCAGGACGCCGCCAGCGAGCCGGAGGGCGCCAGCGGCCGCCTGCTCGACTTCCTGCGCTTCCGCTCGGTCTGGGGCATGTTCTTCGGCTGGATGTGCTTCAACGCACTGTTCTACGGCCTGCTCACCTGGATGCCCAACTACCTTTCGAAGGTCCACGGCTTCGACATCAAGCAGATGGGCGGCGCGGTGTTCATCATGTTCTTCTCGGGCTTCGTCGGCGAGATGTTCGGCGGCTGGCTGGCCGACAAGTGGAAGGCCGCCGGTGCCTCGACCTCCAAGGTGCTGCGCACGCTCTTCGGCATCGCCTCGGTGGTCGCGACCCTCGCGATCTACACGGTCTCGCAGATCACGAGCCCGGTCGCCGTGGTCGTGCTGCTCTCCGTCACGCTGTTCTTCCTGCGCTGGTGCGGCCTGTTCTGGTGCGTGCCTTCGATCCTCGGCCGCAGGGCGCATGTCGGCTTCCTCGGCGGCACGATGAACCTCGGCGGCAACGTCGCGGGCATCGGCGTGCCGATCGTGGTCGGACTGATCGTGCAGGCGACCGGTTCCTACTTCATGGCGCTGATGCTCTTCGCCGCGGCCGGTGCTGGTCTCTTCGTCTGCTCCACGCTGCTCATCGACTACAGCAGGAAGCTCCCCGTCTAGTCCACTTCTCGAGATCCGCGAAATGTCCCAGCAAAAACGCATCGGCGTCTTGACGCCGTCCTCCAACACGGCGCTCGAGCCCTTGACCAGCGCGATGGTCGCCGGCGTGCCGGGCGTGACTGCGCACTTTTCGCGCTTCCGCGTCACCGAGATCTCGATGGGCGACAAGTCGCAGAACCAGTTCGACGAGCGCCCGATCCTCGATGCGGCCCGGCTCCTGGCCGACGCGAAGGTCGACGTCATCTGCTGGAGCGGCACCTCCGCGAGCTGGCTCGGCTTCGAGCGCGACCGGGCGCTGTGCGCGCGCATCACCGAGGCGACCGGCATTCCGGCGACCACCTCGGTGCTGGCCCTCAACGAGCTGCTGGCCGCGCAGGGCGCGCGCACGCTGGGGCTGGTCTCGCCCTACGTGGAGGACGTGCAGCGGCGCATCGTCGCCAACTATGCGGCGCAGGACGTCGAGTGCATCGCCGAATGCCATCTCGACCTGACCGTGAACTTCTCGTTCGCCGAGGTCGATGCGGACACGCTGCGCAAGATGATCCGCGAGGTCGCGCAGCACAAGCCCGACGCGATCACCGTGATGTGCACCAACCTGCACGGTGCGCCGCTGGCGGGCGAACTGGAGCGCGAACTCGGCATTCCGATCTACGACTCGGTGGCCACCGTGGTGTGGAAGGCCATGAAGATCACCGGTATCGACACCCGCAAGGTCAAGGGCTGGGGAGGGCTCTTCGCAATGAGCGCCGCCCGGCCGCCCGAAGGCGCTCGCACCGCAGTGCGAAGCACGGAGGTTTCCCAATGATCACCGCAACGACCTTCGACCTCGTCGTGCGCAATGCGCGCGTCGCCACCGCGAGCGACACCTTCGACGCCGACATCGGCATCACCGCAGGCCGCATCGTGCAACTCGGGCTGGGCCTGCCGGCGGGCCGGCGCGAGATCGATGCCGCCGGGGCGTTCGTCACGCCGGGCGGCGTCGATGCGCACTGCCACCTCGACCAGCCGATGGAAGCGCCGGTGCGCATGGCCGACGATTTCGACACCGGCACCCGCGCCGCCGCCTGCGGCGGCACGACCACGGTGATCCCCTTCGCGGCACAGCAGAAGGGCCAGTCGCTGCGCGCCGCGGTGCGCGACTACCACGAGCGCGCCGAAGGCCGCGCGCATGTCGACCATGCCTTTCACCTGATCGTCAGCGACCCTACCGAGGACGTGCTGAAGAACGAGCTGCCGCAGTTGATCGCCGAGGGCTACACCTCGTTCAAGATCTACATGACCTACGACGATCTGAAGCTGAACGACGGCCAGATCCTGGATGTGCTCGCGGTCGCGCGCGAGCATGACGCGATGGCGATGATCCACGCCGAGAACGCCGACTGCATCGAATGGCTCACGCGCCGCCTCGAAGCCAGCGGACGCACCGCGCCGCGCTTCCATGCGCATGCCCGGCCGATGCTGGTCGAGCGCGAGGCCACGCACCGCGCGATCGCGCTGTCCGAACTCGTCGACGTGCCGATCATGATCGTGCACGTCTCCGGCAAGGAAGCCGTCGAGCAGATCCGCTGGGCGCGCTCGCACGGCCTGAACGTGTTCGCGGAAACCTGCCCGCAATACCTCTTCCTCACCGCCGAGGACCTCGGCATCGACGACAGCTACGGCGGCGCGCGCTGCGTCTGCAGCCCGCCGCCGCGCAACAAGGACAACCAGCAGGTGATCTGGAACGGGCTGGCCGACGGCCTGTTCACGGTCTTCTCGTCCGACCATGCGCCGTTCCGCTACGACGCGCCCGAAGGCAAGAAGCCGGGCGGCGAGGAAGTCGCGTTCCGCCACATCCCCAACGGCATCCCGGGCATCGAGACGCGCCTGCCGCTCTTGTTCTCGCATGGCGTGCAGGGCGGGCGCATCACGATCAACCGCTTCGTCGAACTCACCTCGACCAATCCGGCGAAGGCCTACGGCCTGCATCCGCGCAAGGGAACCATCGCGATCGGCGCCGACGCCGACCTCGTGGTCTGGAGCGCGACGCCGCGACAGGTGCGCAACGCCGACCTGCACCATGCGGTCGACTACACGCCCTACGAAGGCATCGAGGTGAAGGCCTGGCCCGCGCTCACGCTGGCACGCGGCGAAGTGGTGTGGGACGGCAAGACATTCCACCCGCGCGCCGGGCGCGGGCAATTCCTGCGCCGGGGAAGACCCACCTTGCTGCCGGCGCCCCAACAGCGAGGCACGCCATGAAGATCCTGCTGATCAATCCGAACACCTCCCACAGCGTTTCCGATCTCATCGAAGCCGAGGCGCGCCGCGCCGCCGCGCCGGGCACGGAAGTCAGCGTGCTCACCGCGCCGTTCGGCGTCGCCTACATCGAGACGCGCTTCGAATCGCTGATCGGCGCCTATGCCGCCGCCACGCTCGCCGCCGAGCACTGCGACCAGCACGATGCGATCGTGGTCGCGGCCTTCGGCGACCCGGGCATCGACGGCCTGCGCGAAGTGCTGGACATCCCGGTGGTCGGCCTCACCGAGGCCGCGCTGATGAGCGCCTGCCTGCTCGGCAAGCGCTTCTCGATCGTGGCGATCTCGCACCGCATCACCGCGTGGTACCGCGAATGCGTGGCCGCCAACGGGCTTGGTGACCGGCTCGCGAGCATCCGCAACCTGGACGACCCGCTGAAGGACATCGGGCGCGTGCAGGAAGACCACACCGCGCGCCTCGAGGCGCTGTGCCTGTCGGCCGTGCAGGACGACGGCGCCGACGTGATCATCATCGCGGGCGCACCGCTCGCGGGCCTTGCAAGATCGATCCGGGACCGCATCCCGGTGCCGGTGGTCGACGGCGTGTCGAGCGCCGTGTGTCATGCAGAGACGCTGGTATCGCTCGGGACGCTGCCCGCGCGGCAGGGCAGCTTCGCACCGCCGCCGGTCAAGCCGAACCATGGCCTGCCCGAGAGCATCGCGCGCCTGCTGGCCCGGGACCGCTCCTCGCGATGAGGCCTTCTGGCGACGGCTTCGCCTGCCGCGTGCGCCGTCGCTAAGATCGAAGCGCAATGTCAAAGAAACCCAATCCAACCGCAGAGACAAGCAACACGGGCCGCGAGCAGGGCGTCGACGCCATTGCCGAGAAGATCTCGACGGCCATCCTCGAACACCGGTTGGCGCCGGGCACCAAGCTCGGCGAAGACCGGCTGGCCACCATCTTCAACACCAACCGCGCCAAGATCCGCGAGGTGCTGGCCCGCCTCGCGCACGAGCAGATCGTCGAGCTGGTGCCGCAGCGCGGCGCGCATGTGGCCAAGCCGACCATCGAACAGGCGCGTGACGTCTTCGAGGCGCGCCGCCTGATCGAGCCCGGCGTGCTGCGCCGGCTGATCGGCACGATCGACGACTTCAAGATGCAGCGCCTGCGCCGGCACCTCGAGCTCGAAGCCGATGCGCGCCAGCGCGGCGACGCGCGCGCCGTGGTGCGCCTGTCGGGCGAGTTCCATCAGCTTCTGGCCGAGCTGGCCGGCAACTCGGCGCTGGCGCGCACCATGCGCGAGCTGTCGACGCTGACCTGCCTCATCATCTCGCTCTACGACGCGCCCACGGCCACCAGCTGCCGGGCCGATGAGCATGAAGAGATCGTCGAAGCCATCAAGCGCAAGGACGCGCGCAAGGCCGAGGCGCTCATGCTGCATCACCTGGATCACATCCAGGAGAGCCTCAAGCTCGAGGCGGGCAGCGACGAGGTCGATCTCGAAAGCATCCTCGGCGAGTAGGCGTTCGTCCCATCCGTTCCCTGGATCGCGGGCTTCTCGAAAAGAGCGCCAGCCCCCAGAATGCCGGGGGCGTTGAAATCCAAACTGGAGGGACCCGCATGCTCAGCAGACTCAAGCGCGCACTCGCTCTCGGCCTGATGGCCCTGGCCATGGCGCTGCCCGCCCACGCACAACCCGCGCCGTATCCCCCGAACTTCAAGCGGCAACAGATCCAGCTCGAAGACGTCGCGATGCACGTTCGCATTGGCGGCAGCGGCCCGGCCGTGGTGCTCATCCACGGCTTCGGCGACACGGGGGACATGTGGGCACCGCTTGCCGCGGCGCTGGCCAAGGACCACCTTGTCGTCGTTCCGGACTTGCGCGGCATGGGTCTTTCGTCCAAGCCCGCCGGCGGCTACGAAAAGAAGAACCAGGCGGCCGACATCCGCGCTGTCCTGGACAAGCTGGGGATCGACAAGGCCGACATCGTGGGGCACGACATCGGCACGATGGTGGCGTATGCCTATGCGGCCCGCTACCCGGACAAGACCACCCGGCTCGTCGTGATGGATGCCCCGGTTCCGGGGATTCCGCCATGGGATCAGATCGTCCGGTCGCCGGCGCTCTGGCACTTCGACTTCGGCGGCAAGGACGCATTGCGTCTGGTGAAGGGACGGGAGCGGATCTACCTGGATCGCTTCTGGAACGATTTCGCCGCGGACCCGGCGAAGGTCAACGAGGGAACGCGCGCGCACTATGCGCGGCTCTACGCCGCGCCCGGCGCGATGCAGGCGTCCTTCGCCCAGTTCCAGTCGATTCGCAAGGACGTGGATGACAACGCCGAATCCATGAAGACCAAACTGCCCATGCCGGTGCTTGCCATCGGCGGCGAGAAATCGTTCGGCGCCATGGAGGCGGTGGTGATGCGCAACGCGGCCACCAATGTGACGGAACTGGTGGTCCCCGGTTCCGGCCACTGGCTGATGGAGGAGGCGCCTTCCGCAACGATCAAGGCGGTGAAGCAGTTCCTCGCCTTGCAGTGAAGCAGGGGCCGCCGAACCGCGCTGGGACGCTGTGCCAGGAGCAGGCTCCATGCGATCAGCTTTCGGGCAGTGCGGTGCATCCGGTTTTCCTCCGTGGCTTCGCCGTGGTCACCAGCGACTCAGGCCGCGATGGCCGGCTGCGTGATCGTATCGAGCTTGGCCCTGAGGCGGCGGATGGCCCGCTCGTGCCGCGCGGTGCGCGGACCCCGGCCGTACATGCCGGCCTTGAGCACCAGCCGCAACTGTTCGCGCTGCAGGCGCGCCTTGAGACGGCCGGCCCGGCGGCCGTAGGTACGGCCCATGTCGCGCCGCACGCGCCAGCGCTCCAGCGGCGATCCGAGGCGCAGCCATTCGTCATCGCGCAGCAACTCGCGCTCGGGCACGAGCGAGGCGGCCAGCGTGTGCAGATAGGCGCCGGTCTCGCGGGTGGCCGCGTGCCAGATCAGCGCCACCGCGAACAGCACGGGCAGGCCCTTGGCCAGCAAAAGCAGCGCCAGGCCCGCGAAGTCATCGCTGAACCAGTCCTCCATCCAGGGTGAGTTCCAGACGAAGTGCATGGCCCATGCGAGCGCAAAGCACAGCAATGCCATGCCGATGCGCGCGGCGCGCGTGCGTTCAGGACGCAGCAGAAACAAGGCCAGCCCGTAGGAGGCCACCGCGGTGTAGGCCGCATGCGTCCACAGGCCACTGAGCACACCGCGCGTGAGCAGGTCCCAGAGGACCGGCTGGACCTGGCTTTCCGTCGGGAAGTTGATGGCCGAGCGCACGGTGTAGTTCAGGTTCTCCACCACCTGGAAGCCCAGTCCCGCCATGGCGCCGACGACGAGCACGGACACGTCGGTGCGGAACTGGCTGCGCGCGGTCAGAACAAGCAGGATCACGCCGACCAGCTTGAGGAATTCCTCGGTGATCGGACCGGCCAGCGCCGGGCCCCAGACGGCCACGAATTCCGGCGAGACGAGCTTGGCGGCCAGGCTCTGGATGGCGCTGTTGGCAGGCAGCGCGAGATGCGCAGCGCCCAGGCCGCCCCAGGCAAAAGCCAGGACATAGGCTGCGGGCGGATGCTGGTCGAGCAGGTCCAACGCGCGAAACATCGCCACGAAACCCAGCGTGTAGAGCGTCCATGCAAAGAGGCCCAGCAGCGCCGCCACGGGAACGACGCGAAAGCCGAGGCCCAACAACTGCCCGATGGAGAACAGGCCGTTGAGCAGCAGCACCGCCAGCAGCCAGAAGGCCGCGCGCGTCGGCTGGAAGAAGGGGTCGATGCCGGCGAGGTCGGGCTGGTTCACGGGGCCTCGAGGTCCATGGAGGCGAGCATGCGCCGGGCCTCGTCCAGGGCCTGCGCAGCGCTCGCCGCATCCTGGTTCGGGCCGTAGAAGTCCACCTGCACCACCGTGGCCCGGCCCGGATCCACCATCAGCCAGAAACGTCCGCTGAGCTTGGGACCGTAGTAGGCGAAGGTCGTGCCCTGAAGCCCCCAGTCGGTGAGGACGTCCGAAACGTCGCCCTCAACGTGCAGGTGCTGCCCGCGCTCGATCAGGCGCTGCTGGCGCTCGAGCGGACCCTCGGGTCCGCCCAGCCAGCGCGAAGTCCGGACCGAGAAGGTGTGGCCGTTCTTGAACAGCACGAGCGTCTGGCCCGGCCGCGAGCGCGACACGTTCATCAGCCATCCTTCGGCGGGAACGAAGCGCGCCTGTCCCGCGATCACGGCCTCGCCTTCGGGCAGCAGGCGGGTGCCGGGGGTGAGGCGGTCCCACAGCTTCAGCCCGCCCACGTAGACCGTGATCGCGAGCAGGATGGCCAGCGTCGCGGGCCAGGTGCGATAGGCGGCGCGAGGGACGGACGCGGGCATGCGGCTAGCCCGCCAGCCAGCGGGTTCCGGACGGATGCGAACCCGGCTTGAGGCTGGGCTCTTCCTGATCGTCGTCCCCGCTGCCGTCTTCCTGGCCGCAGGCATTCGCGAGCGGCCCGGGGCACTCGGTGCGGAACTGCAGATAGCCGAGCAGGCTGCCGGCCACCGTCAGCCCGACGAACAGAAGCCACGCTGCGGCCGAGGCCCATCTGCGCGTGCGCCAGCGGCGGCCGAATTGCCTGGGCCACCGATCGCCATCGGCGCGCACCTGGGGCTCCAGTGCTTCAAGGGAGCGCCCGAGGGCCGAGAGGTGCCTGCCGATGGCCAGCGCCTTCAGGCCGCCGAACACCGCGACCGCAACCGGGACTGCCCACACCAGTCCGGCAAAGCCCACCAGCGACTGTGAATTGGTCGCCACCCAGGCGAAGACGATGGCCGCGCCGATGATGCACCCGCGTTCGAGCGAGGCGAGCTCGGCCATGCAGGCCGTGGCTTCGTGGTGGAGCGCTGCGTACTCGTCCTTCGGCAGCGTGGGGTCGGTCATGGGGTTCCTCCGGGTGTGCGAAATGGTGCTGGAGGCTGGATTGTCGTGGACCGCCCTTCAACTTTCGCCGCGGCTGCCGATAACCCGCTCTGGATCCACATTGATCGCAGAGACCATGGCCTTGCTGGCCTCATCGACACCCGGGCCTGAACCCGGGCGTGATCACCCCGTACGGCGAGCCAGCAGGTGGCCGTGGCGCTCGAGGAATTCGGCGACGGCTTGCTCGAAGCGGGCGATGGCGTCGCCCTGCAGCGGCAGCGACAACACGATGAAGCCTCGCGGCGAGGCATAGATGCCGCGCGCCAGCAGATGGAAGAAGAACAGCTGCCGCAGGCGCGCGTCGACCGCCGCGAGGTCCTCGGGCCGCAGGATCTCGCCGCTTGCGAAGTGCGCGTTCATCACGGAGCCCACGCCCGTGAACTGCAGCGCGACGCCGGCCTCGGCGCCAAGCGCGTTGAGGCGCTCGCGCAGGCCCGCTCCGCGCGCCGCGAGTGCGTCGGCGGCGGCCGGCGTGAACAGGCGCGTCAGGCCGGCATGGCCCGCCGCCATCGTGACCACGTTGTTGTTGAAGGTGCCCGAATGCGCCAGCGGCCCGCTGCGCGGGTCGAACAGCGCCATGATGTCCGCACGGCCGCCGAAGGCGCCGAACGGCATGCCGCCGCCGATGTACTTGCCCAGCGTGCACAGGTCCGGCGTGATGCCATGGAGCGCGGCCAGCCCGTGCCCGGCGAGGCGCGAGGTCATCACCTCGTCGATCACCAGCAGGGCGCCGGCTTCGCGGGTCAGCGAACGCAGCGCCTGCAGGAATCCGGGCCCGCCCGGAATGCATCCGCTGGCGCCGAGCATGGGCTCGACCAGCACCGCGGCGATCTGCTGCCCCTCGCGCGCGAAGGTCTCGCGCAGGCTCGCCTCGTCGTTGTAGGGCAGGACCAGGAAGTCGAACGGCACGGTGGTCGGCGCGGGCTCTGCACCGAAGCCGAGCACGCCGCCGTGGTAGCCGCCCGAGAACACGACGATCCGCGAACGCCCGGTGAAGCGCAGCGCCGCGGTGATCGCCATCAGGTTGGCCTCGGTGCCCGAATTCGTGAAGCGCACGCGCTCGATCTGCGGAAAGCGTTCGCAGATCAGCTGCGCCAGCCGGCCCTCGCGCAGGTTGTGGCCCGTCAGGTTGATGCCGCCCTCCATGGCCTCGGCCACGGCTTCCCGGATCTCGGGTGCCGAGTGGCCATAGACGCCGGCGGTGTACTCGGCGATGAAGTCGTCATAGCGATGCCCGTCCAGGTCCCACAGGAAGGCGCCTTCGCCGCGCGCCATCGTGAGCGGAAAGGGCGCGTAGAAGAGCACCGAGCGGCTGTTCGCGCCCGGCATGAACTGCGCGTGGGCCTCGAAGCGCTCGCGGCTGGCGGGGTTGCCGGCGACGAAGCGCTCCTTCAGTTCGGCGAGGGCCTGGTCGAGGTCGGGACGGGCGGGGGTGGGGACGGCAGCCATGGTTTTCGGAGCTTGGTGATATCTAGACGACCGAGCTGGCCTCGGCACGGGCAGGGCCCGCCTCGCGCCAGTTCGCCGGCGGCGGCGCGGTGACGATCGAGTCCAGCGCCGGCTGCGGCATCCGCAGGGCCGCCAGATCGGGGCGCGGACGGCGCAGCGCCGGGTCGGCGGCAAAAGCCTGTTCCATCGCCAGCGCGGCCGACAGCACCTGCAGGTCGCCCCGGAACGGCCCCACGATCTGAAGCCCGAAGGGCATGCCCTTGGCGTCGGTGCCGCAGGGCAGCGAGAGCGCCGGATGGGTGGTGAGCGTCGTCACGTAGGTCAGCGCCAGCCAGCGGTAGTAGTTGGCCTGCGGCTTGCCCTCGACGACGCGCGCGTAGGGCTCGGTCCACGGGAAGGGCGAGACCGGCGTGGTCGGTGCCAGCACCAGGTCGTAGTCGGCGAAGATGGCCTGGAAGCGCCCGAGGATGCGGGTCTGCTCGGCCTGGGCCCAGGCGCTGTCGAGCAGGCTCATGCGGGCCCCCATTTCGTAGTTGGCGCGCGGGTTCTCGCCGAGGCTGGCGGGGTCCTTCTCGTAGGCCTCGCGCGTGCCGGCCACGAAGGCCTCGGCGCGCAGCACGTCGAAGCAGCGGTGCACCTCGCCGAGATCGAGGCGCAGCTCGTCGCAGCGCGCGAACAGGTGCCGCATCGCGGCGATCCGGGCGGCAAAGGTGGCGCGGATGTCGGGGTCGACGTCGCAGCAGCCGAAGTCGGCGCTGTAGGCGACGCGCAGCCGCCCCAGCTCGGCCGCCGGCGGCGCGAGGAAGGCCAGCGGATCCAGCGCATGGCTCAGCGGGTCGCCCGCATGCATGCCGGCCGTGGCCGCGAGTTGCAGGCAGGCATCCGCGACCGTGCGGCCCATCGGGCCGACCACCGAGATCGGGGTCCAGCCCAGCAGCTTGCGCACGCTGGGCACCACGCCGGGCGATGGGCGGAAACCGACCACGCCGCACTTCGAGGCCGGGATGCGCAGCGAGCCGCCGGTGTCCGAGCCGGTGCACACGGGCAGCATGTCGCAGGCCAGCGCGGCCGCCGAACCGCCGGAGGAGCCGCCGGCATTCAGGTTGGGATCGAAGGGGTTGCCGGTGGCTCCCCACACCGGGTTGCGGGAGTTCGCGCCCGCGCCCATCTCGGGCACGTTGGTCTTGCCGGCGACGATGCCGCCGGCGCGGCGCAGGCGCGCCACGAGCTCGATGTCGTGCTCCGGCACGTGGGCGCGGAAGGCGGGCGAGCCGAAGGTGGTCAGCAGGCCGGCGGTGGGCTCCAGGTCCTTCACGCCCACGGGAAGCCCGTGCAGCAGGCCGAGCGCCTCGCCCTGCAGCACCGCCTTCTCGGCCGCGCGGGCCTCGGCGCGCGCGCGCTCGAAGCAGGTCGCGGTCACGGCGTTGACATAGGGGTTCACCGCCTCGATGCGCTCGATGCACGCCTGCAGCAGTTCGACCGGCGAGACCTCGCGGGTCGCGATCATCCGGCGCAGCGCGACGGCGCTGTGCTCGACCAGGGCGGTGGTGCGTGGTGCTTGGTTCATGCGGCTCATTCCGGCTGGATGTTGGCGCGCGCCGCGACCGCACGCATCAGCGGCAGTTCGGCTTCGAGCTGGGCAGCGGCCTTCGCCGAGTCGACGAAGCTGGCCTCCACGCCCTGTTCGGCGAAGCCCTTGCGCACGCCGGGGTCGGCGACGGTGTCGGCCAGTGCCTTTTCGAGCTTGGCGTGCACCGCGGGCGGCAGGCCGCGCGGCGCCGCCACCATGCCCCAGCTGTCGAGCACCGCGTCCGGATAGCCCGATTCCGCAAAGGTGGGCACCGAAGGCAGCAGCGGCGAGCGCTTGGCCGTCGTGATCGCGATCGCCTTGACCTTGCCGCCCTTGATCTGCGGCAACGCGGCGGTCACCGTGTCGAACGAGAACGGCACCTGCCCGCCGATCAGGTCGGTCATGGCCGGGGCGCTGCCCTTGTACGGCACGTGCATGAGCCGGATGCCCATGGCCTGCAGCGCCATCTCGGCGGCGAAGTGCGAGCTCGTGCCGGCGCCGAAGGAGGCATAGCTGTACTTGTCGGGTGCAGCCTTGGCGAGCGCCACCAGCTCCTTCAGGTTGTTCACGGGCACCTTGGGGTTGGCCAGCAGCACCAGCCCGACCCGGCTGAAGATGCCGATCGGCTCGAAGCTCTTGATCGGGTCGTAGGGCAGCGACTTGCGGATCGCCGGGTTGAGCGTATAGGTGGAGGCCGAGCTCATCAGCAGCGTGTAGCCGTCGGGCTTGGCGTTGGCGACGTAGGCGGCACCGATGGCGGTGCCGGCGCCGGGCTTGTTGTCGACGATCACGGTCTGGCCGAGCTTCTCGCTCATCTTCTGGGCCAGCAGCCGGGTCTGGACGTCGCCGCCGCCGCCCGGCGGGAACGGCACGACGATCGTGATCGGCCGCGAGGGGTAGCTGTCTTCGGCCAGGGCGGCAGCGTGGAGTCCGAGGGCGCCGAAGACGCCGAGGGCGGCGAGCCCGAAAGTGCGCAGGAACGGGGTGTGCATGGCGGCGGTGAGGTGAGGGTTGCGGGGACGAGGCCTCATCGTAGGAAGGTGAGCCCTTCGCAGCAACAGGAATGATTTGAATGTTTAGTTGCGATAATCGCAATTCACGTAAGGGTCAACCCGTGGTCAAGAACATCAACCGGCGCGTCCTGCAGGACACGGCATTGCGCCACTTCCTGGAGGTCGTGCGCACCGGGTCCGTCACCGCCGCGGCCGAGCGCCTGAGCGTCGCGCCGTCGGCCGTCAGCCGCCACATCGCGCACCTGGAAAGCGAACTGGACACCCTGCTGTTCGAGCGCCGGGCGCGCGGCATGGTGCCCAACGCGGCCGGGGAACTGCTGGCCGCGCACGCCAAGCGCGCCTGGCAGGACATCGAGCGCGTGACCGACGACATCCAGGCGCTGCGCGGCCTGCAGACCGGCATCGTGCGGATCGCGAGCACCGAGGGCTTCGCCTCCGAGTTCCTGCCGACCCTGATCGCCGAGTTCCAGCGCGAGTACGCCGGCATCCGCTTCGCACTGAACGTTCACATGCAGGCCGAGATTCCGCATCTGGTTCGCGACGGGGACGTCGACATCGGCGTCACGCTCAGCACCACCTCGGAGCGCCAGATCAACGTCGAGCTGCGGCATCCGGCGCCGATCCTGGCGATCATGGCCAAGGACCATCCGCTCGCCTCGCGACGGCAGCTGGCGCTGGCGCAACTGGTCGGCTATCCGATTGCGATGCCGGGGCCTTACTCGACGCTGCGCCAGCTGTTCGACATCAGCTGCAGCCGCCAGGGCCTGCAGTGCGAGCCCGCGCTCCTCTCCAACCGCCTCGACGCCTCGATCTCGTTCGCCGCAGCCGGCGGCGGCATCGCGCTCAGCGGCGAAGCCGCGCTGCGCAACCGCCTGAAAACGGGCAATCTGGTTGCGGTGCCGCTGCGCGACCGCGAGATGAACGAGCGCCACTTCGAAATCCAGACCATGGCCGGGCGCACCTTGCCCGGCGCCTGCCGCGCCTTCCTCGATCACCTGCGGGAGGCGGTGCGCAGGGAAGGGTAGCGCGCCGCTAGTAGATTGCGAAAAGCGCAATGCAAGCTTCAATTTATTGCCAACCAAAGACGCCGGCAGCGTTCACAATCGGCGGGCCATCACAAAAGAACCCATCCATGAGCCAAGCACCCGCGCTTCCCTTCTCGAAGATCCGCCTCGCCAAGGGCCTGGCCTTCCTGTCGGGCGAGATGCCTTTTGCCGACGACGGCCGCATTCCCGACGGCATCGAGGCGCAGACCGCGCTGGTGCTGCGGCGCATCGGCAGCACGCTGGCCACGGTGGGCCTGGGCCTCGACGACGTGGTGCAGGTGGCGGTGCATCTGGTCGATGGCGCCGATTTCGCGGCCTTCAATGCCGAGTACCGCAAGCATTTCCGCGACCCGCTTCCGGTGCGCACCACCGTGGTCGCGAGCCTGCTGGCGCCCGGCGCCCGTCTCGAGGTGACGGTCACGGCGGCCGGGCGCGACTGATCGGGAAGGGGCGCACGCATGCCTGCCGACGTTCTCGTCCTTGGCGCCGGCATGGTCGGCACCTGCACCGCCTTGCAGCTCGCGCGGCGCGGATACGCCGTCGCGCTGGTGGACCGCCGGGCACCCGGGCGGGAGACCTCCTACGGCAACGCCGGCATCATCCAGCGCGAGGCGGTCGAGCCCTATGCCTTTCCGCGCGAATGGTCGGCGGTCTTCGACGTCGCGTTCAAGCGCGGCATCGATGTCAACTACCACTTCAGTGCGCTGCCCGAGGTGCTGCCGCGGCTGGCGCGCTACTGGCATGCGTCGGCGCCCGCGCGCTACGCGCCGATCGCGCTGGCCTACAGCCGCCTGATCGCGCATTGCCTGACCGAGCACGAGGTGCTGATGGCGGAATCGGGCGCGCACGACCTCGTGCGCAAGGAAGGCTATCTCAATGTCTTTCGCACACCGGCCGCGATGCAGGAGGCCGCCGCGCGCGCGGCAAGGCTGGCCAAGGAGTACGGCGTGCGGCATGCGCTCCTCGACGGTGAGGCTTTGGCCAGGGCTGAGCCGGGCTTGCGCCAGCGCCTGGCCGGTGCGCTGCACTGGCTCGATCCCTGGTCCGTGAGCGACCCGGGCGCGCTGGTGGCGCGCTATGCAAAGCGCTTCGAGGCGCTGGGCGGCCAACTGGTGGAGGCCGATGCGGCCAGCTTGCGGCCCGTCGGCGGCGGATGGGAGGTCCGGATGGCCGGCGGACCGCTCTCTGCGCGCCACGCGGTCGTGGCGCTCGGCCCCTGGGCGGATGCGCTGATCGCGCCGCTCGGCTATCGGCTGCCCCTGTTCGTCAAGCGGGGCTATCACCGCCACTACCGCGGCGGTCCGGGCCTCAACCTGCCGATGCTCGATGCCGAGCGCGGCCTGGTGCTCGCGCCCATGGCGCAAGGCATCCGCATCACGACCGGTGCGGAGTTCGCCCGCATCGGCGCGCCGGCCACGCCGGTCCAGCTCGCCAAGGCGGAAGCCGCGGCGCGCGAGATCCTCGATCTTCCGAGCCCGGTCGAGGCCGAGCCCTGGGTCGGCAACCGACCCTGCACCGCGGACATGAAGCCGGTGATCGGCCCGGCGCCGAACCACCCGGGCCTCTGGTTCAACTTCGGCCATGCGCACCAGGGCTTCACGCTGGGTCCGGCCAGCGGCCGCCTGATGGCGGACATGATCGAGGGCAGGGCGCCCTTCATCGATCCGACGCCCTATTCGGCGAGCCGCTTCTGAGCGCTCGGAGAAGCCCGCATCGGGTCGTGTGCTCTGCGCAGGCCGGCAAGCTCAGCCGCCGATCGAGAAGCCGGGATCGAAGGTCGGCCGCACGTCGAGCGCCTGCCTGATGAGCCCCACCTGGTGATAGAAGTCCGCCGTGCGCTGCTGGTCGGCGATGACCTGGGCGTCGATCGGCACCCACTTCTGCTGCCGGCGCTCGAACTGCAGCCTGGCGGCTTCGGGCGGGATGCCGATGATCTTCGCGAGCGTGGCCGAATACGCATCGACGTTCCGCAACGACCTGCTCTGGGCCTTCACCACCCTTTGCAGGAAGTCCTGCAGCAGCGGCCGCTTGGCGGCGATCGCCGCATCGGTGGCCGCCAGGTAGCTCAGGCCCGGCAGCAGGTCGCGCCCGCTCACGAGTACGCGCGCGTGCTGGCTCGTTTCGGCGAGCGCGGTGTAGGGCTCCCAGGTGGCCCATGCATCGACCGAACCCTGCGTGAGCGCGAGCTTGGCATCGGCAGGTGCGAGGAAGCGCAGGGTCACGTCCTCCGGCTTCAGGCCGGCGGTCGTGATCGCCTTCAGCGTGACGTAGTGGCCGATCGAGCCGCGGTTGGTCGCGATGCTCTTGCCCTTGAGGTCCGCCGCGGTCTTGAGCGGCGAATCGGGCCGCACGAGCACCGCGGTGCCGTACGAATCGGACCGGTTCGCGCCGATCGCCTTCACGCGCGTGCCCGCGGCGAGTGCGAAGATCAGCGGTGCATCGCCGATCGGGCCCGAATCCACCGCGCCCGCGTTCAGCGCCTCGGCCAGCGGCGCGGCAGCGGGAAACTCCGACCATTGGATGTCGTAGCCGAGGCCTTCGAGGCCGCCCGCTGCTTCGAGCAATGCGCGCAAGCCGCCCTTCTGGTCGCCGGCCTTGAGCAGCGGGCGGGATTGCGCGTGCAGCAGGGCGGAAGGCAGGGCCAGCGTGGCAGCGCCTGCGAGCGTGTGGCCGATGAAATGGCGGCGCGAAAACGAAGTGTGGGCGTCCATGTTCTTGCAGGTCCTCAGGCGGCCTTGCGGCGTGCGGCGATGCGCTCCGCGACGAGCGCGCGTGTGCGCGGGATCAATTCGCGGCCATAGTCGGTCGCGTCTTCGAGCGGATCGAAGCCGCGGATCAGGAAGGTGGTGACGCCGAGCTCGTGGTAGTCGAGCAGCGCATCGGCCACCTGCTCGGGCGTGCCCACCAGCGCGGTGCTGTTCGAACGGCCGCCGATCTCCTGCGCGACCGCGGTCCACAGGCGCTTGTCGAGGCGCGTGCCCTTGTCGGCGGCGGCGAGCAGGCGCCTGGCGCCTTCGCTCTGCTGCGGGCCGCCGCGACCGAAGCCCTGCACCACGCGCAGGCGGCGCGTCTCGGCGAGGATGCCGTCGGCGCGCGCCCAGGCCTTCTCCTCGGTCTCGGCGAGGATCGGACGGAACGACACCGAGAAGCGCACGCTGCGGCCGTGCCTGGCAGCTTCGGCGCGCACGCGGCCGGTGAGCTCGCGCGCCTGGTCGAGCGATTCGCCCCAGAGCGCATACACATCGGCGTGCTTGCCAGCGACCGGAATCGCGGCTTCCGATGCGCCGCCGAAATACACGGGCACATGCGGGCGGCCGTTCAGCTGCTGCAACGGCTTCACTTCGGAGAACGCATCCTTGAAGCGGTAGTGCGCGCCTTCATGGTCGAAGGGCTTCTCGGCCGTCCAGACCTTGCGCAGCACGTCGAGGTACTCGTCGGTGCGCGCATAGCGCTGGTCGTGATCGAGCCAGTCGCCGTCGCGCCTCTGCTCGTCGTCGGAGCCGCCCGAGATGTAGTG
This sequence comes from Variovorax sp. HW608, assembly GCF_900090195.1. Classification (NCBI taxonomy): domain Bacteria; kingdom Pseudomonadati; phylum Pseudomonadota; class Betaproteobacteria; order Burkholderiales; family Comamonadaceae; genus Variovorax; species Variovorax sp. HW608. The sequence goes on along the minus strand of NZ_LT607803.1, from coordinate 849,845 downwards.
CACCGCGAGCCGCCCGCCGCTGTACTGGTCGAGCGATGCGAACTGGCGCGCGGCCAGCGTGGGCGCGACGAAGCCCGGCCGGTGCGCCAGCATGAAGTGGATTCGCTCGGTCACCGAGGCCGCGTAGGCCACGGTCAACGTCGCGTCGGGGCTGGTGGAGTGGTGCGGCACCAGGATGCGATCGAACCCGGCCTGCTCGTGCGCCTGTGCGAAGGCGCGCACGTAGTCGCGGTCGATCGCGGGGCCGCGCGCCGGATGGATTTCGGAGACCTTCTGGGTCTGGATCATGCCGATGAATTCGATGTCGCTCATGCTGTCGGGTCCTTGCGTGGAGAGGGGCGGGGCCGTGACCGTAAGGCGCGAGCGGGTTCGGGAGAAGTCAGGAATTCGAGTTTGGATATGCGCCTTCCGTCGTTCGCGGCGCCCGGGCCGGCCGCTAAGGTGCATGCCCATGAATTCCTCGGATGTCGCCATTCCGCTCGACGCGGCCAAGGCCCGATGAGCATCGCCGCGCTGCGCGAATTCGTCATCGCATTCGGCCATCTGCTCGACACCCGACCGCAAGAAGCGGAGATCCTCGACCAGGGTGGCGCTCTTCTGCGCCGGCTCGTCGCTCGCGACGACTGGCTGCCGGACGCCTTCGCCAAGGCGCATCCGGAGCGCTACCAGCAGTTCCTGCTGCATGCCGATTCCACCGAGCGCTTCTCGGTGGTGAGCTTCGTCTGGGGGCCGGGACAGGCCACGCCGGTGCACGACCACACCGTATGGGGTCTCATCGGCATGCTGCGCGGCGCGGAGTACAGCCAGGCTTATCGCAAGCGCGATGCGGTGCTGCAGCCGCATGGGCGGCCGGTGCGCCTGGCACCGGGGGATGTGGAGGCGGTGTCACCCACGGTGGGCGATGTGCATCGCGTGTACAACGCCTTCGACGATCGCGACTCGATCAGCATCCACGTCTATGGCGCCAACATCGGCGCCGTCAGAAGGCACACTTACCCGGCCGACGGCGCACGCAAGCCTTTCGCCTCCGGCTATTCCAACACGCAACTGCCCAATCTGTGGGACCGATCCGCCGAGCTTCGCCGAACAACATGACCATCCGATTCCCGACCCTCTCGTTCGCCGCCGTACGTGCGGAACTGCTCGCGCGCAGGGAGATCGCGCTGCTCGACGTGCGCGAGGAAGACCCGTTCGCGCAGGCGCATCCGCTGTGGGCTGCGAACCTGCCGCTGTCGAAGCTGGAGCTCGAAGCCTGGCGGCGCATCCCGCGCCGCGACACGCTCATCGTGCTTTACGGCGACCATGCGGGCAGCGACCTTGCGCCGATTGCCGCGCAAAGACTCGCGGAGCTCGGCTATACGCGCGTGCATGTGCTCGAAGGCGGGCTCGATGGCTGGCGCGAAGCGGGGGGCGAGCTGTTCCGCGACGTCAACGTGCCGAGCAAGGCCTTCGGTGAACTGGTCGAGCACGAGCGGCACACGCCGTCGCTGTCGGCCCAGGAGGTCAAGGCGCTGATCGATGCGAAGGCCGATGTGGTCGTGCTGGACGCGCGCCGCTTCGACGAATACCAGACCATGAGCATCCCGACCGCGACCAGCGTGCCCGGCGCCGAACTGGTGCTGCGCGTGCGGGCGCTCGCGCCCGATCCGGCCACGCAGGTGATCGTCAACTGCGCGGGGCGCACGCGCAGCATCATCGGCACGCAGTCGCTCGTGAACGCGGGCATTCCGAACCCGGTGGCGGCGCTGCGCAACGGCACCATCGGCTGGAAGCTCGCGGGTCAGGCGCTCGACCACGAGGCATCGCGGCGCGCGCCCGAGGCGGGGGAGGCGAATCGCGCCGTGGCCCGCGCGAGTGCGCAGGAGGTTGCGCAGCGTGCCGGCGTCAAGTGCATCGCGCTCGATGCGATCGAGTCGCTCGAAGCGCCGGACCGCACGGTCTATCGATTCGACGTGCGCACGCCCGAGGAATACGAAGCCGGGCACCTGCCGCACTTTGCGAGCGCGCCGGGCGGGCAACTGGTGCAGGAGACCGACCACCAGGCGCCGGTGTGCGGCGCGCGCATCGTGCTCGCGGACGACGATGGCGTGCGGGCGCCGATGACTGCGTCGTGGCTCGCGCAGATGGGCTGGGAGGTGTACGTGGTGGAAGACCACCCCACGTCCGCGCGCCAGGTTCGCGGCGCGGCGGCGCCCGTGCATCCCGATGCGCCGGTGGTGGATGAAGTGTCGGTGACCGAACTGGCGAGGCACCTGCGTGAGTCGCCCGGGACCACGGCGGTGATCGACGTGACGGCCGGCGTCAACCACGCACGGCGGCACATCCCCGGCGCCTGGTTCGCGATCCGCGCGCAGCTGGCGCAGGCGATCGAAGCGATCCAGCCCGCGCGACGCTATGTGTTGACCTGCGGCAGCAGCCTGCTCGCGCGCTTCGCCGCGAAAGATCTGCGCAGCCTGCTGAAAGCGCGTGGCAGCGAGGCCGAAGTCTCGGTCTTGGCGGGCGGCAATGCCGCATGGTTCGCGGCCGGCGAGCCGGAGGAAAGCGGCTGGAAGAATGTCGCGACCCCGGCGACCGACCGCTACCGGCGCCCCTACGAAGGCACGGACGCGCCGGCCGAGGCGATGCAGGCCTACCTCGACTGGGAGTTCGGGCTGGTCGCGCAACTGGCGGCGGACGGGACGCACCACTTCCATGTGATCTAGCTTCGCGCCGAAGATCGAGCGAAGGTTGTCGGTGCGCAAACGTCCCTTCGTGATCGTTTTGCCCCTGTCCTTTTCGATGCGACACTCTGGTTCGAACGCAGACCGAGAACCGCATCTCAAGAGGAGGATCGTTGCAATCCAGTGTTGCTTCATTCATGCCATGGCGATGGATCGAGAAATCGAGAAGGCGTGGCTGGCTGCTGGCGATGCTGGTTGCCTGTTGCACAGGGTGTTCGCTCAATCCTGCGTTCGAACGGCCGCCGCTTCCGGTGGCGCCGAGCTACCCCGTCGATGCACCGATTCCTCCGGCCGCCGAGGTGAATGCGCCAGGCCTGGACTGGCAGGACTATTTCACCGATCCCGGCCTGCGGGCCCTCATCGTCGATGCACTGGACGGCAACCGTGACCTGCGCATCGCCGTGCTGCGGGTGCAGGAGGCGCGATCGCTGTACGGCATTGCGCGTTCGGAGCGCTTCCCCACCGTGGGTCTGGGCGCCAGTGGCAGCCGCAGCCGGACGCCGGCCGATCTGAGCCTCACCGGTCGACCGGTCACGGCCGGCCAGTACCAGGCGGGCCTCGGCATCTCCGCATGGGAACTGGATTTCTGGGGCCGCATCGGCAGCCTGGAGCAGGCCGCACTCGAAAGCTACCTGGCGACGGACGAAGCGCGCCGCGCGGTCGAGCTCTCGATCGTCACGCAGGTGGCGGACATCTACTTCCAGTTGCGTGAACTGGACGAGCGCGTGCTGCTGACGGACCGGACCATCGACACTCGCAACGAGAGCCTGCGGATATTCACCCGTCGCTTTCAAGTGGGATCGACCTCGCGCTTCGACCTCGAGCAGGTGCAGGCGCTGGCATCGCAGGCGCAGACGCTGGGCGCGCAACTGGACCAGTCGCGGGCCGAGACGCTGCACGCGCTCACGCGCCTGGTCGGGAAGCCCCTCGTGATTCCGCCCGCGACGACCCCGTTCGATGACCATGCGGTCGTGGCGCCGTTGCACCCCGGCCTGCCTTCGGACCTCCTGGCGGATCGGCCGGACATCATGGCGGCCGAGCACCAGTTGCGCGCCGCGGACGCGAACATCGGCGCCGCGCGCGCCGCCTTCTTCCCGCGCATCACGCTCACCGCGAACGCCGGCACGGCCAGCGCGGAGCTGAACGGCCTGTTCAAGGGCGGCAGCGGCGCGTGGTCGTTCGCGCCCGCGCTGGATCTGCCGATCTTCGATGCCGGCCGGCGCCAGGCGAACCTGGATCTCGCGAAGACGCGCCGCGAGATCGCCGTCAGCGACTACGAGCGCACGATCCAGAACGCGTTCCGCGATGTGTCGGATGCCCTGGCCGCGCAGGAGGCGCTCGAGCGCCAGGTGCTGACGCAGACCACCGCCCTGGCGGCGCAGAGCGAACGTGCACGCCTGGCCAAGCTGCGCTACGACAACGGCTCCTCGGCCTTCCTGGAGGTGCTGGACGCGCAGCGGGACCTGCTCGCTTCCGAGCAGGACCTGGTGCAGCGACGGCGCGCCTGGCTCTCGTCGCGCAGCGCTGTACAGCGCGCTCGGCGGCGGCAGCCGGGCCCTGCCGGCCGTGTCCGAGCCGGAGGAAAAGACGCGCCGATGAACCCCCACCGTGGCACCCCATGAATGCATCGCTCAAGAAGAAACTGCTTCCCATCGTCGCCATCGTCGCGCTGCTCGCAATCGCCTATGTGGGCTGGACGCGGTTCTCGCCCTCCGGACCGGGCGCCGGCTTCGTCAGCGGCAACGGTCGCATCGAAGCCACCGAGATCGACATCGCCACCAAGCTCGGCGGCCGCCTGCAGGACGTGCTGGTGGGCGAGGGCGACTTCGTGCGTGCGGGACAGGTGCTGGCGCACGTGCAGGCGGACGTGCTGAAGGCCCAGCGCGACGAGGCGGCGGCCCAGAGCCAGCAGGCGGTCAACGTCGCGCAGAGCGCCCGCGCGCAGGTCGTGGCACGCCAGAGCGACAAGCAGGCCGCGCAGGCCGTCGTGGCACAGCGCGAGGCGGAGCTCGATGCCGCGCGGCGCCGGCTTGCCCGCTCGGAGACGCTGTCGCGCGAAGGCGCCTCCTCGGTACAGGAGCTCGATGACGACCGGGCGCGGATGCGCGGGGCGGAAGCAGCGCTGAACGCCAGCCGTGCGCAGGTGGCCGCGGCCCAGGCCGCCATCGACGCGGCCAAGGCCCAGGTGGTGGGCGCCGAGTCGGCGGTGACGGCCAGCCAGGCGACCGTGGCCCGCATCGATGCGGACATCGACGACAGCACCCTCACCGCGCCGCGCGACGGCCGCGTTCAGTTCCGGGTCGCCAACCCGGGCGAGGTGCTGGGCGCCGGCGGCAGGGTGCTGAACCTGGTCGACCTGTCCGACGTCTTCATGACCTTCTTCGTGCCGGCGACGGTGGCGGGCCGCATCGGCCTCGGCAGCGAGGTGCGCCTCGTGCTGGACGCGGCGCCCGGCTACGTGGTCCCGGCGCGCGTCTCCTTCGTGTCGGCCACCGCCCAGTTCACGCCCAAGACCGTGGAGACCGCCAACGAGCGCGAGAAGCTCATGTTCAGGGTGCGGGCGCAGATCGATCGCGAGCTGCTCCTGCGTCATCTCAAGCAGGTCAAGACGGGCGTTCCCGGCGTGGCGTGGATCCGGCTCGATGCGTCCGAACCCTGGCCGGCGTCGCTCGACAGCAAGGTCGTGCAATGACACAGGGACCGGCAACGCCGGTCGTGCGCCTGGACGACGTCTCCTACCTTTACGGGAAGGTCCAGGCGCTGGCGAATGTGTCGCTGGACATTCCGGCCGGCCGCATGGTGGGGCTGATCGGCCCCGACGGCGTGGGCAAGTCGACGCTGCTGTCGCTGGTGTCGGGGGCCCGTGCCGTGCAGCAGGGGAGCGTCGAGGCACTGGGCGGCGACATGGCCGGGCGCCGCCATCGCGAGCGCGTGTGCATGCGCATCGCGTACATGCCGCAGGGCCTGGGGAAGAATCTCTACCCGACTCTCTCGGTCGAGGAGAACCTGCAGTTCTTCGGCCAGCTGTTCGGCCACGACGCCGGCGAACGGCGGCGCCGCATCGAAGATCTCACGCGCCGCACCGGCCTGTTCTCGTTCCTCGAGCGGCCCGCGGGCAAGCTCTCGGGCGGCATGAAGCAGAAGCTCGGCCTGTGCTGCGCCCTGATCCACGATCCGGACCTGCTGGTCCTGGACGAGCCGACCACCGGCGTCGATCCGGTCGCGCGCAACCAGTTCTGGGAACTGATCGCCGACATCCGCCAGACCCGGCCGGGCATGAGCGTGATCGTCGCGACGGCCTACATGGACGAAGCCCAGCGCTTCGACTGGCTGGTCGCGATGGACGAAGGGCGCGTGCTGGCCACGGGCACGCCGGCCGAGCTGCTCGAGCGCACCGGCAGTGCGAATCTGGAAGCGGCCTTCGTGGCGCTGCTGCCGGCGGAAAAGCGCCGCGGGCATCGGGCGCTGGTCATCCCGCCGCTGCCGGCTTCCGAAGAGGAGGACATCGCGATCGAGGCGCGCGACCTGACCATGCGCTTCGGCGACTTCGTGGCAGTGGACCATGTGAGCTTCCGGATCCGGCGCGGCGAGATCTTCGGCTTCCTGGGCTCCAACGGCTGCGGCAAGTCCACCACCATGAAGATGCTCACCGGGCTGCTCCCGGCCAGCGAAGGGACCGCATGGCTGTTCGGCCACGAGGTCGATCCGCGCGACATCGCCACCCGGCGGCGGGTGGGCTACATGTCGCAGGCCTTCTCGCTGTATGCCGAGCTCACGGTGCGCCAGAACCTGGTGCTGCATGCGCGGCTGTTCGGCGTCCCGGAGGGCGAGGTGCCAGCCAGGGCGCAGGCCATGGCCGGCCGCTTCGGGCTCGGCGAGCTCATGGACAGCCTGCCGGACGCGCTGCCGCTGGGTGTGCGCCAGCGGCTGTCGCTGGCGGTCGCGATGGTGCACGGCCCCGAATTGCTGATCCTGGACGAGCCCACCTCGGGCGTCGATCCCGTGGCGCGCGACCGGTTCTGGGAACTGCTGGTGGAGCTGTCGCGGCGCGATCGCGTCACGATCTTCATCTCGACCCACTTCATGAACGAGGCCGAGCGCTGCGACCGCATGTCGCTCATGCACGCAGGCCGCGTGCTGGTCAGCGACACGCCCGCCGCGCTGGTCCGGCAGCGCGGCGTTGAGACCCTCGAAGCGGCCTTCATCGCCTACCTGGAAGAAGCCGGTGCGCGCGGCGACATGCCCGAAGCCGCGGGGGCCGGCATGGGCGCCGGCGCCTCGCCCGGCGCGCACCCGCCTGCGCCGGGCCGCCGCTTCAGCCTGGCGCGCGCCTGGAGCTACACCGTGCGCGAGTCGCTCGAGTTGCGGCGCGACCCGGTGCGCGCCACGCTGGCGCTTGTCGGCAGCCTGCTGCTGATGTTCATCATGGGCTTCGGCATCAACATGGACGTCCAGGACCTGAGCTTCGCCATCCTCGACTACGACCAGAGCCAGATGAGCCAGGGCTACGAGCTCAATCTTTCGGGATCGCGCTACTTCGTCGAGCACGACGCGATCTCGGACGAGGCCGAACTGGACCGGCGCATGCGCAGCGGCGAGCTGTCGCTGGCGCTGGTCATTCCGCCGGCCTTCGGGCGCGATGTCCTGCACGGGCGATCGGTCCAGATCGGCGCCTACATCGATGGCGCGATGCCTTCGCGCGCGGAAACCGTCTCGGGCTACGTGCAGGGCATGCACCAGGGCTGGCTGGCCGAACTGGTGCAGCGCCGCATCGGCCAGGCCGCGGCGGGCGCCGCGGCCAGCGTCGAGACCCGCTTTCGCTACAACCCCGACGTGCAGAGCCTGCCCGCCATGGTGCCGGCCGTCATTCCGATGCTGCTCATGATGCTGCCTGCCATGCTCACCGCGCTGTCGGTGGTGCGCGAAAAGGAACTCGGGTCGATCCTGAACCTGTACGTGACGCCGGTGACCCGCAGCGAGTTCCTTTTCGGCAAGCAGCTTCCCTACATCGGCCTGGCACTCTTGAACTTCCTGCTCATGACCCTCATGGCGGTCACGATCTTCGGCGTGCCGGTCAAGGGGAGCTTTCCGGCGCTGCTGCTCGCCGCCGTGCTCTACGCCGTCTGTGCCACCGGCATCGGCCTCTTGGCCTCCACCTTCACGCGCAGCCAGGTGGCGGCGCTGTTCTTCACGATGATCGGCACGATGATCCCGGTCGTGCAGTACGCCGGCATGACCGAGCCGGTCAGTTCGCTGGAAGGCGCCGGCGCCTTCGTCGGCCGCATCTATCCGGCCAGCCACTTCATGACCATCAGCCGCGGCGTGTTCAACAAGGGCCTGGGATTCGCCGACCTGCACGGCTCCTTCTGGCCGCTGGCCGTGGCGATTCCCGTCATCCTCGCTGCAGCCGTGCTGATGCTGCGCAAGCAGGAGCGCTGAAGGTCCTGCCATGCGCGCTCATCTGGCCAACATCTATCGCCTCGGCGTCAAGGAACTGTGGACCCTGTGGCGCGACCCGATGATGCTGCTGCTCGTCGTCTTCCTCTTCACGGTATCGATCCACACCTCGGCCACCTCGATGCCCGAGACGCTCAACAAGGCGCCCATCGCGATCGTGGACGAGGACCACTCGCCGCTGTCGCAGCGCATCATCGATGCCTTCTTTCCGCCGCAGTTCCTCGTGCCCGTGCTGACATCGCGCGAGCGCGTCGATCGGGGGCTGGATGCGGGCAACTTCACCTTCGCCCTGACCATCCCACCCAATTTCCAGCGCGATGTGCTGGCCGGACGCCAGCCGGACATCCAGCTCAACGTGGATGCGACGCGCATGACCCAGGCCTTCTCGGGCAGCGGCTACATCCAGCAGATCGTCCTGGGCGAAGTCGCCAGCTTCGTCCAGCGCTACCGCGGCAGCGCCGCCCCGCCGGTCGAGCTGGCGCTGCGCGCGCGCTTCAATCCGACCCTCAACCAGGGCTGGTTCGGCTCGCTGATGTCGATCATCAACAACGTGACCATGCTGTCGATCCTGCTGACGGGCGCCGCGTTGATCCGCGAGCGCGAGCACGGGACCATCGAGCACCTGCTGGTCATGCCGGTCACCCCGGCCGAGATCATGCTGTCCAAGGTCTGGTCGATGGGCCTCGTGGTCCTGGTCGCCGCGACCTTCTCGCTCGTCTTCATCGTGCAGGGCCTGCTGAAGGTGCACATCGAAGGGTCGATCGCGTTGTTCGTCGCGGCCGCGGCGCTGCATCTCTTCGCAACCACGTCGATGGGCATCTTCATGGCCACGGTCACCCGCTCGATGCCGCAATTCGCCATGTTGCTGATCCTGGTCCTGCTTCCCTTGCAGATGCTGTCGGGCGGCACCACGCCGCGCGAAAGCATGCCCGAATTCGTGCAGCAGATCATGCTGGTCGCGCCGACCACCCACTTTGTCGCGGCCGCGCAGGCGATCTTGTATCGCGGCGCCGGGCTGGCCGTCGTCTGGCCGCAGCTGCTCTCGCTGGTGGCGATCGGCAGCGTGCTGTTCGCCCTCTCGCTGCGACGCTTCCGCAAGACGATCAGCCAGATGGCGTGACGTCAGTCACGCCCGGCGCGTCCTCAGGCGGCGGCCGACATGCGGGCGACTTCGTCGATCCAGGTCGCAAAGGCCTGCATCTGCAGGTGCACGAAGCGGCCCGTGTCCTCGTCGGTGCATTGGCCGTCCGCGGCGAACTTGGCGGCGGCGTTGCCGATGAACACCTCGGGCTTCGCAAGGACCATCGCATTCATGAACAGCAGCACCTTGCGCAGGTCGTACTGCACGCGCGCCCCGCCCAGCGGCCCCGCGGAAGCGGACAGCAGGGCCACCGGCTTGCGGGCCAGGGGCTGGTCCGCACCGCGCGAGATCCAGTCGAGCAGGTTCTTGAGCATGCCCGGCACGGAGAAGTTGTATTCGGGCGTCACGATCAGCACGCCGTCGGCCTGGGCGATGCGTGCCCGGATGTCGGAAACATGAGCGGGAAAGCCCTCGGCCAGCAGGTCGGCGTCGAAGGGCGGCACGCTTCGCCACTCGAGGATGTCCAGCTCCACGTTCGAAGGCAGCTTGGAGGCCGCCAGCTTGAGCGCCATGGTGTTGAAGGAGTCCTTGCGCAGGCTTCCGCTGATGCCGATCACGCGTTTCTTTGCACTGTTCATTTGATTGAGGTCCAGGGGGTTCGAAATCCGCCGATGCAGGCGGGCAGGCCCTGAAGTGTGCCTGCAAGCCGCGTTCGATGGGGCCGAAACGCCGGATCGCGCCCTGGTGCTAGCATTTCCCGCGGGTGCGCTCTGTTGCGGCGCCTCCATCATCATTCCAAGGAGACAACGTGGGAGAACTGCTTTCTCTCCTGCGCTTCAGTGCCGGGTCCGGCCATATCTGGCTCGACGAGCAGCGCATGCTGCTGATGCACGCGCGCTCATTCGCCGAACTGCGCAAGGAGTTGCTCGACTCGCTGGGCGTCGAGCGTGCGCGCGGGCTGCTGGTCCGCCTGGGTTTCGCGTCCGGCCAGCGGGACGGCGAACTCGCCGTGAAGGAGCGCCGCGCCGGCATGCGCACCGAGGACGCCTTCATGCTCGGTCCCCGCCTGCATTCCATCGAAGGCATCGTGAGCGTCGAGAAGGTGCACATCGACATGGACCTCGCGACCAAGCACTTCTACGGCGAATTCCTCTGGGAGAACTCCTGGGAGTGCGAAGCGCATGTGGCGGAGTTCGGCTACGGCGAGGACCCGCAATGCTGGTCGCAGATCGGCTATGCCTCGGGCTACACCAGCGCCTTCATGGGCCGGCTGATCGTCTTCAAGGAGATCGAGTGCACGAGCATGGGCGACAGCCGCTGCCGCATCATCGGCCAGCCGGCGGAGGCCTGGCAGGACGAGCACTATCTCGACTACTTCCGCCAGCACCACGTGGCGCAGAAGCTGATCGAATTCAACCTCGGGCTGGAGCATGTGCGCAGCCTGCAGCCGCGGCGCGAGTACGACCAGAAGCTGGTCGGCGTCTCGCCCGGCTTCCGGGCCGCCTTCGACCTGCTGCGCAGCGCCGCCGACAGCGCGATCACCGTGCTGCTGCTCGGCGAGACCGGCGTCGGCAAGGAAATCTTCGCACGCTGGCTGCACGACAACGGACCGCGTGCGCGGCAGCCCTTCATCGCGGTCAACTGCGCGGCCATCCCGGCCGAGCTGATCGAGGCCGAGCTGTTCGGCGTCGAGAAGGGCGCCTACACCGGCGCGCACCATGCACGCGCCGGCCGCTTCGAGCGCGCGCACGGCGGCACGCTCTTCCTCGACGAGGCCGGCGACCTGCCGCCGGCGACGCAGGTCAAGCTGCTGCGCGTGCTGCAGAGCGGCGAGATCGAGCGCCTGGGCGCCGAGCAGCCGACGCACGTGGACGTGCGCATCGTCGCCGCCACCAACGTGAACCTGCAGGAAGCCATGAAGGCGGGGCGCTTCCGCAGCGACCTGTTCTACCGGCTCAACACCTTCCCGATCACGATCCCGCCGCTGCGCGAGCGCAGCGCCGATATTCCGGCGCTGGTGATGCGCTTCGTCGACAAGTTCAGCGCGCTCTACGGCAAGAAGCTGCGCGGCCTGACCGACAAGGCGATGCGCGAGGTGGTGCGGCATTCGTGGCCCGGCAACATCCGCGAGCTGGAGAACGTGATCGAGCGCGCGGTGCTGCTCGCGCCGGACCGCGGCGACATCGAGGCCGCGCACCTCTGGATCTCGCCGCCAGGCACTTCCGACAGCCAGGTCGGCGCCGGCGGCCTGCTCGGCGACGCGGAGGGGGAGGCCGTTGCGCTCGACGCCTTCTGCGAGCAGCTGCTCGACCAGAAGATCGACATCGGCTCGCTCGAGCAGCGCCTGATGCAGCTGGCGATGCAGCGGGCCCGGGGCAATCTGTCGCAGGCCGCGCGCCTGCTCGGCATCACGCGCCCTCAGCTCGCCTACCGGCTCAAGAAGGAAGGCCTGCCGCCGGCCTAGGCGCGCGCTTCTTGCGTTTTTCACCATTTGATCAAGCTGCACTGCAGCAAATGATCAAACGATGATCCGGGACAACCCGCAGCTGCATGCGGGTCTCGCCCTCGGCTTCATACAAATCAAGCACTTAGCCGCGCTGGCACGGCCGTTGCCCCTTATTGCACGGGCGGCGCGGTTGCCGTCCGACAAGTGATGGATTGAACAAGTGAAGCCTTCCACCCCCGTCCGCGGTCCGCAAAGCGCCGCCGAGATGACAGGACAGCGCTGCTTCGTGCGTGTCACCGGCACGCTGGACGCGCGCTTCGTCGAGTTCGAGTTCGCCATCGGCGATCCGGACCTGGCGGTGGAACTCGTCATGCAGTTCGACCAGTTCCGCGAGTTCTGCGCGCGCCACGCGGTCAGCCACCTGACGCCCGAGGAGGGCGCCCGGATCGACTACGAACGCATGAAATGGCGCTACGGCGCGCCGGGCATCGACCACTGATCTTCAAGGAGACCCCCTGTGCAAGTCGACATCAAGACCTCCGACATCCGGCCGATCCGGCAGACCTTCTCGCATGTGGCGCGGCGACTCGGCGACAAGCCGGCCTCGCGCTACCAGGAGGCCACGCTGGACATGCAGCCCACGGCCAACTTCCACTACCGGCCGCTGTGGCAGCCCGAGTTCGAGCTCTACGACAAGCGCCGCACCGCGATCGTGATGGCCGACTGGTACAGCTTCAAGGACCCGCGCCATTACTACTACGGCGTCTACACCATGGCCCGCGCGCGCCAGCAGGAGGGCGCCGACCGCCAGTTCGAGTTCGCCGAGAAGCGCAGCCTGCTCGCGCAGGCCGATCCGCAGCTGCAGGAATCGCTGCAGCAGGTGATGGTGCCGCTGCGCCACTACGAGTGGGGCGCCAACATGAACATGAGCTATTGCTGCGGCTATGGCTACGGCACGGCGGTGACGCAGGCCTTCATCTTCGCGGCCATGGACCGGCTCGGCATCGCGCAGTACATGTCGCGCATCGGCCTGCAGGTGGACGGCAACAGCGGCGCCGCGCTCGAGGCGGGCAAGCAGGCGTGGCTTGCGCACCCGGCCTGGCAGGGCGTGCGCCGCGTGATGGAGAAGCTCTTCGTCACGCGGGACTGGTTCGAGGTCTTCGTCGCACAGAGCCTGGTGTTCGACGGCCTCATGTACCCGCTGATCCACCGCCGCTACGTGAACGCGCACAGCGCCGCCAGCGGCCATGCGCTCGCGATGCTGACCGAGTTTCCCAACGAATGGTTCGACGAGACCACGCGCTGGGTCGACGCCACGGTGAAGACCGCGGCCGACGAATCGAAGGCCAACGCCGAACAGCTCTCGCGCTGGTACGTGCAGTGGCGCGACCGGATCGCAGAGGCGCTGCAGCCGGTTGCCGCGCTCGCGCTGCACGACACCGGCGCCGGCGTCCTCGCGAACCTCGTCACCGAACTCGATGCGCGTGCCGCGCGCCTCGGCATCCAGCAGTGAACCGCAACCAAGGAGACCCCATGACGACCCCCGCCACCGAAGCCGCCAGCCGCGCACCCGTGTTCATCGCGTTGCAGTCGAGCGAGACCGCGCGCGCCATCGTCGAAGCCATCATCGACGACAACCCCGAGGCCACGGTCAACGACTATCCGGCGATGGTCAAGATCGATGCGCCCGGGCGTCTCGTGATCCGGCGCGAGTCCGTCGAAGCCCGCGTTGGCCGTCCGTGGGACACGCAGGAAATTCATCTCAGCCTCATCTCGCTGTCGGGAAACATCGACGAAAGCGACGACGAATTCACCCTCCATTGGGGCAAGTGAAGCGCACAACCGACCAGAGGGACAAAGACATGACCCAAGCAAGCACCCCGCGTTCCAAGCCCCGCCTCGGCCTGAAGGAGCGCTACGCGATGATGACCCGCGGACTCGGCTGGGAGACCACCTACGAGCCGATGGACGAGGTGTTCCCCTTCGACAAGTTCGAGGGCATCAAGATCCACGACTGGGACCAGTGGGAAGACCCGTTCCGCCTCACGATGGATGCCTACTGGAAGTTCCAGGGCGAGAAGGAAAAGAAGCTCTACGCGATCATCGACGCCTTCCAGCAGAACAACGGGCAGTTCAACGTCAGCGATCCGCGCTACCTGAACACGCTCAAGCTGTTCCTCACCGGCGTCTCGCCGCTCGAATACGCCGCGCACCGGGGCTACGCGATGGCCGGCCGCGCGTTCCGTGGCGTCGGCGCGCGCGTGGCCTGCCAGATGCAGTCCATCGACGAGCTGCGCCATGCGCAGACGCAGTTCCACACCATCAGCCACTTCAACAAGTTCTTCCACGGCCTGCACGATCCGCAGCACATGCACGACCGCGTGTGGTACCTCTCGGTGCCCAAGAGCTACTTCGAGGACGCGATGAGCGCGGGGCCGTTCGAGTTCGTGACTGCGATCTCGTTCTCGTTCGAGTACGTGCTGACCAACCTGCTGTTCATGCCCTTCATGAGCGGCGCGGCCTACAACGGCGACATGGCGACCGTGACTTTCGGCTTCTCGGCGCAGAGCGACGAGTCGCGCCACATGACGCTGGGCCTGGAGGTGGTGAAGTTCCTGCTCGAACAGGACCCGGACAACGTGCCCATCGTGCAGAAGTGGATCGACAAGTGGTTCTGGCGCGGCTATCGCCTGCTCACGCTGGTGGCGATGATGATGGACTACATGCTGCCCAAGCGCGTGATGAGCTGGTCCGAGGCCTGGGAGATGTACTTCGAGAAGAACGGCGGCGCGCTGTTCCAGGACCTGGCGCGCTACGGCATCCGCCTGCCCAAGTACCACGAGGTGGCGACGAAGGAGAAGAGCCGCCTCTCGCACGAAGCCTGGGCCACCTTCAACAACTACGGCCATGCGGCGGACTTCAACGTCTGGGTGCCGCGCGCCGAGGAGATGGACTGGCTCTCGCAGAAGTATCCCGAGACCTTCGACACGCTCTACCGCCCACGCTTCGAGTGGATGGACGAACAGGAGAAGGCCGGCAAGCGCTGGTTCAACAACACGCTGCCGATGCTGTGCCAGACCTGCCAGATCCCGATGTTCTTCACCGAGCCCGACGACCCGACCAAGATCTGCTACCGCGAGAGCACCTACCACGGCATGAAGCACCACTTCTGCTCGGACGGCTGCAAGGACGTGTTCGACAACGAGCCCGAGAAGTACGTGCAGGCGTGGCTGCCGGTGCACCAGATCTACCAGGGGAACTGCTTCCCCGAAGGCACCGATCCGACGGTCCCCGGCTTCAATCCGCTCGCTGCGGTGCTGGAGTACTACCACATCAACAACGGCGCCGACAACGGCGAGTTCAACAGCTCGCCGGACAAGGCGAACTGGGAACGCTGGACGGGGCAGGACCTGTCGGCCACCCAAGCCAAGGCCGCCTGACCCCATAACGCCCTTCAGCTCCATCGGCCCGCAGTGCATCCGCATGCACTGCGTTGGCGGAGCGCACCCCGAAACAAGGAGACCGTAATGTCAGTTGTCGCACTCCATCCCGGCTACACCGGCACCGTCGCCGACACCGAGGACCGCTTCCACGGCAACCGCCTGCTCTACATCGGCTGGGAAGACCACCTGCTGTTCTGCGCGCCGGTATGCCTGCCGCTGCCGCCGTCGATGCCCTTCGGCGCGTTGCTTGGCGAGGTGCTGCCCGGCGTGTACGGCAGCCATCCCGACTTCGAGAAGATCGACTGGGCCAAGGCCCAGTGGTTCGATTCCGGCAAGCCCTTCACGCCCGATCCGGCCAAGTCGCTGGCCGACAACGGGCTCGTCCACAAATCCGTGATCCGCTTCCGCGTGCCGGGCCTGAAGGGCATCAAGGGCTCGGCGAGCTGAGCGCACTGGAGACGGCCATGAGCTTCCAGATCTTGATCGAACCGATCGGGCAGGGCATCGAGGCGCGCGACGGGCAGACGGTGCTCGACGCCTGCCTGCGCGCCGGCGTGTGGCTGCCGCATGCCTGCGGGCACGGCGTCTGCGGCACCTGCAAGGTGCAGCTGCTCGAAGGCGAATGCGACCACGGTGATTCGTCGAATTTCGCGCTCATGGACTTCGAGCGCGACGAGGGAAAGATCCTCGCCTGCTGCGCGATGGCGCAGGGCGACATCGTCATCGAGGCCGACATCGACGAGGACCCCGACGCGCAGTTCCTGCCGCTCGAGGACTTCGAGGCCGAGGTGGCCGAGGCGCGCATGCTCACGCCGACGATTCGCGGCCTGTGGCTGCGCACCGAGCGGCCGGTGCCCTTCCAGGCGGGCCAGTACGTGATGCTGCACGTGCCGGGCGTGGAAGGCGCGCGCGCCTTCTCGATCGCCAACGCGCCGCAGCAAGACCTGATCGAGCTGCACATCCGGCGCGTGCCGGGCGGGCGCGCGACCGGCTGGCTGCACGACGAGCTCCAGCCGGGCCAGCGCGTGCGCTTCACGGCACCCAACGGCCGCTTCTTCGTGCGCAAGTCGGCCGGCGTGCCGATGATCTTCGTCGCCGGCGGCTCGGGGCTGTCGAGCCCGAAGTCGATGGTGTTCGACCTGCTGGCCGAGGGTTGCCAGCTTCCGATCACGCTGGTGCAGGGCGCGCGCAACCGCGAGGAGCTCTATTTCCACGAGCTCTTCGAGGCGCTCGCGGACCGGCATCCGAACTTCACCTATCTGCCGGTGCTCTCCGACATCGCGCCGGACGACGAATGGCGCGGCGCGCGCGGCTTCGCGCACGAGGCGCTCAAGGCGCACTTCGCGAACGACTTCCGCGGCCACAAGGCTTACCTGTGCGGACCGCCGCCGATGACCGAGGCCTGCATCTCCACGCTGATGCAGGGCCGGCTCTTCGAGCGCGACATCTACACCGAGAAGTTCTTCACCGCTGCCGACGCCGCTTCGGCCGCACCGCGCAGCCCGCTCTTCAAGGCCCTGTGATGACGACGACCAGCTACTCGATCGCGATCGGCAACACGCAGGAGCGCTATGCCTGCCGGCCCGACCAGACGCTGCTCGGCGGCATGGAACAGCTCGGCCGCAAGGGCATTCCGGTCGGCTGCCGCGGCGGCGGCTGCGGCGTGTGCAAGGTGCGCATCGAATCGGGCCGCACGCGCTGCGAGCGCATGAGCCGCTGCCACGTCAGCGCCGACGAGGAAGCCCAGGGCTACGTGCTGGCCTGCCGCGCCTATCCGCAGAGCGACCTGGAGCTGCGCGCCGCCCCGCGCATGGCCCGCTGCATCGAGCGCCATCTGGCGCAACCCCATCCCCATCCCCATCCCTGAAACCCCACCCAAGGAGACTCACCATGGCACTCACTGGCGTCCTTCGACCCGGCCACGTTCAACTTCGCGTGCTCGACATGGAAGCGGCATTGAAGCATTACCGCGACGTGCTCGGCCTCGTCGAGACCGCGCGCGACGCGCAGGGCCGCATCTACCTCAAGGCCTGGGACGAGCACGACCATCACAGCGTCGTGCTGCGCGAGGCCGACACGGCCGGCATGGACTTCATGGGCTTCCGCGTCGACTCGAACGCGACCCTCGACAAGCTGGCGGCGGAGCTCTCGGCCAGCAGCCTCGCGACCGACACCGGCTGGGTCGAGGCGGGCGAGCATGTGCGTACCGGCCGGCGCTTCCGCTTCACTGTGCCCACCGGCCATGTCATCGAGCTCTACGCCGAGAAGGACAAGGTCGGCAACGGCATGCCCTACGAGAACCCCGAGATCTCGCCCGACGACCTCAAGGGCATGGCGCCCTCGCGCTTCGACCACTGCCTGCTCTACGGCGACGACCTCGACGGCACCGTGAAGCTCTTCACCGAGATCCTGGGCTTCGAGCTCGCCGAGAAGGTGGTGGCCGGCCCCGAGAAGATGCTGATCGCGGCCTTCCTGACCTGCTCGACCAAGCCGCACGACATCGCCTTCATCCGCCATCCGGAGAAGAACAAGTTCCACCACGCCTCCTTCCTGCTCGACAACTGGGGCGAGATCCTCAAGGCGGCCGACATCATCACCAAGAAGCGCGTGTCGCTCGACATCGGCCCGACGCGCCACGGCATCACGCGCGGCGAGACGATCTACTTCTTCGACCCCAGCGGCAACCGCAACGAGGTCTTCTCCGGCGGCTACATCTACTACCCGGACAAGCCGCCGCTGGTGTGGACCGACGACGAGCTCGGGCGCGCGATCTTCTATCACGACCGCAAGCTCAACGAGAGCTTCCTCTCGGTGCTGACCTGAGGACCGCGGCCATGAAGCAGTACATGAACTTCATCGGCGGCGGATTCGTCGCCACCGGCAAGACCTTCGAGAACCGCGCGCCGGTGGACAACCGCGTGCTCGGCCTCGTGCACGAGGCCGGCGCGGCCGAGGTCGACGCGGCGGTACGCGCGGCGCGCGCCGCGCTGCTGGGGGAATGGGGCCGCATGACGGTCACGCGCCGCGTCGAGCTGCTGCACGCGGTGGCCGACGAGATCAACCGCCGCTTCGACGACTTCCTTGAGGCCGAGATGGCCGATACCGGCAAGCCGCACGCGCTCGCCTCCCATGTGGACATCCCGCGCGGCGCGGCCAACTTCAAGGTGTTCGCCGACATCGTGAAGAACGTGCCCACCGAGAGCTTCGAGATGGCGACGCCCGATGGCGGCCAGGCGCTCAACTACGCGGTCCGCTCGCCGCTGGGCGTGATCGGCGTGGTCTGCCCGTGGAACCTGCCGCTCTTGCTGATGACCTGGAAGGTCGGGCCGGCGCTCGCCTGCGGCAACACGGTGGTCGTGAAGCCCTCGGAGGAAACCCCGGCCACCGCCACCCTGCTCGGCGAGGTGATGAACGCGGTCGGCATTCCGCCCGGCGTCTACAACGTGGTGCATGGCTTCGGCCCCGATTCGGCCGGCGAATTCCTCACGCGCCATCCGGGCGTGAACGGCATCACCTTCACCGGCGAGACGCGTACCGGCGAGGCCATCATGGCGGCGGCGGCCAGGGGCGTGCGGCCGGTGTCCTTCGAGCTCGGCGGCAAGAACGCCGGCATCGTGTTCGCCGACGCCGACTTCGACCAGGCGGTCGCCGGCATCACGCGCTCGGCCTTCGAGAACTGCGGCCAGGTGTGCCTGGGCACCGAACGGGTCTACGTCGAGCGGCCGATCTTCGATCGCTTCGTCGCCGCGCTCAAGGAAAAGGCCGAGGCGCTCAAGCCGGGGCCATCCGCGGAAGCAGGCGTCGGCATCGGCCCGCTGATCTCGCAGGAGCACCGGCAGAAGGTGCTGTCGTACTACGCGAAGGCGGTGCGCGAAGGCGCGACGGTGGTCACCGGCGGCGGCGTGCCCGCGATGAAGGGCGCGCTGGCGGAGGGCCACTGGGTGCAGCCGACCATCTGGACCGGCCTGCCCGAATCGGCCGCGGTGATCCGCGAGGAAGTCTTCGGCCCGTGCTGCCACATCGCGCCCTTCGATACCGAGGAAGAAGCGATCGCGCTCGCCAACGCGACCGACTACGGCCTCGCGACCACCGTATGGACAGAGAACCTCGGGCGTGCGCACCGCGTCGCGAAGCGGATCGAAGTGGGTATCTGCTGGATCAACAGCTGGTTCCTGCGCGACCTGCGCACTGCCTTCGGCGGCGCGAAGGCCTCCGGCGTCGGGCGCGAGGGTGGCGTGCACTCGCTGGAGTTCTACACGGAACTCCGCAACGTCTGCATCAAGCTATGAGGGTGGCGCGATGAGCAATCCCGAGATCGCGCGCAGCGTACGCACCGGCGGTTTCGATACCAACGTGCACGACATGGGCGAAGGCGCGCCGGTGCTCTTCATCCACGGCTCGGGCCCCGGCGTGAGCGCATGGGCCAACTGGCGCCTGGTGTTGCCGGAGCTTGCCAGGACGCGACGCGTGATCGCGCCCGACATGGCGGGCTTCGGCTTCACAGAGCGGCTGCCCGGCATGAGGTACGCGATGGACGGGTGGGTGCAGCAGGCGCTGGACCTGCTCGACGCGCTGGACATCGAGCAAGCCGACCTGGTCGGGAATTCGTTCGGCGGTGCGCTGTCGCTGGCGCTCGCCATCCGTGCGCCGCAGCGCGTGCGGCGCCTGGTGCTCATGGGCAGCGTGGGCGTGCCGTTCGAGATCACGGCGGGACTGGACGCGGTGTGGGGCTACACGCCCTCGTTCGAGAACATGCGCCGGATCATGGACGTGTTCGCCTACGACCGAACGCTGGTCAGCGACGAGCTGGCGCAACTGCGCTACGAGGCCAGCATCCGCCCCGGCTTCCAGGCGTCGTTTGCCGCCATGTTCCCCGCGCCGCGCCAGCGCTGGGTCGATGCGATGGCGAGCCCCGAGGCGGCCATTCGCGCACTGCCGCATGAAACGCTGCTGATCCACGGCCGCGAGGACCAGGTGATCCCGCTTTCGACCTCGCTCACGCTGGCGCAGTGGATTCCACGCAGCCAGCTCCACGTGTTCGGCCAGTGCGGCCACTGGACGCAGATCGAGCACAGCGCACGCTTCGTCCGGCTGGTGCGCGACTTCCTGGCCGAAGACCTCTGACCCATCGCAACGGAAAGAACCATGGACCCTCAACTCATCGAGCAGCTCGGCGACGAGCTCTACGCCGCGCTTCGCGACCGCAAGGTCGTCGAGCCGCTGACCAAGCGCCACGAAGGCATCGGCATCGAGGACGCCTACCACATCCAGCAGCGCATGATCGCGCGCCGACTGGAGGCGGGCGAGCGCATCGTCGGCAAGAAGATCGGCGTGACCTCGCGCGCCGTGATGAACATGCTGGGCGTCTACCAGCCCGACTTCGGCTACCTGCTCGACGGCATGGTGGTCAACGAGGGCGAATCCATCGACACGCGCACGCTGATCCAGCCGAAGGCCGAAGGCGAGATTGCCTTCGTGCTCAAGCGCGACCTGATGGGCCCGGGCATCGGCAATGCCGACGTGCTCGCGGCCACCGAATGCGTGATGCCCTGCTTCGAGATCGTCGATTCGCGCATCCGCGACTGGAAGATCCGGATCGCCGACACCGTGGCCGACAACGCCTCGTGCGGCGTCTTCGTGCTCGGCGACAGCGCGGTCGATCCGCGCCGCATCGACCTCGCGACCTGCGGCATGGTGCTCGAGAAGAACGGCGAGATCGTCGCCACCGGTGCCGGCGCGGCCGCGCTGGGGTCGCCGGTGAATGCCGTCGCCTGGCTCGCGAACACGCTCGGCAAGCTGGGCATCGGCCTCAAGGCCGGCGAGGTGGTGCTCTCGGGCGCGCTCGCCGCGATGTTCCCGGCGGCTGCGGGCGACAACTTCCGCGTCTCGATCGGCGGCCTCGGCGGCTGCTCCGTGCGATTCCACTGAAAAGGACTGTCCCCATGAGCAAGAAGATCAAGTGCGCCCTCATCGGGCCCGGCAACATCGGCACCGACCTGCTCGCGAAGCTGCAGCGCAGCCCCGTGCTGGAGCCCGTGTGGATGGTCGGCATCGACCCTGAATCCGACGGCCTGAAGCGCGCGCGAGAGATGGGCCTGAAGACCACCGCCGACGGCGTCGACGGCCTGCTGCCGCACGTGCAGGCCGATGGCGTGCGCATCGCCTTCGATGCGACCAGCGCCTACGTGCATGCGGAGAACAGCGCCAGGCTCAATGCGCTGGGCGTGCTGATGATCGACCTCACGCCGGCGGCGATCGGCCCGTACTGCGTGCCGCCGGTCAACCTGCGCGATCAACTCGCGGGCGAGCGGCCGATGAACGTCAACATGGTCACCTGCGGCGGGCAGGCGACGATCCCGATGGTCGCGGCCGTCTCGCAGGTGCAGAAGGTGGCCTACGGCGAGATCGTCGCGACCGTGTCGAGCCGTTCGGTGGGGCCGGGCACGCGCCGCAACATCGACGAGTTCACCCGCACCACGGCCGGCGCGGTCGAGCGCGTCGGCGGTGCGGCCACGGGCAAGGCGATCATCATCATCAACCCGGCCGAGCCGCCGCTCATCATGCGCGACACCGTGCATTGCCTGACCGAGGACGAGCCGGACCAGGAGGCGATCACGGCTTCGGTCCACCGCATGATCGCCGAGGTGCGGCGCTATGTGCCGGGCTACAAGCTGGTGAACGGCCCGGTGTTCGACGGCAAGCGCGTCTCCATCTACCTCGAGGTCGAGGGGCTGGGCGACTACCTGCCCAAGTACGCCGGCAACCTCGACATCATGACTGCCGCTGCCGCGCGCACGGCGGAGATGTTCGCCGAATCCATGCTGGCCAGCGATGCGCAGGCCCAGGCCATCACTGCATAGGAGCACCCCCATGACACTCCAAGGAAGACAGGTCACCGTCCACGACATGAGCTTGCGCGACGGCATGCATCCCAAGCGCCATCGCATGACGCTCGAACAGATGATCGACATCGCGACCGGGCTCGACGCGGCGGGCGTGCCGCTGATCGAGGTCACGCACGGCGACGGGCTCGGCGGCAGCTCGGTCAACTACGGCTTTCCGGCGCACAGCGACGAGCAGTACCTCTGCGCGGTGATCCCGCGCATGAAGAAGGCGAAGGTGTCCGCGCTGTTGATTCCCGGCATCGGCACGGTGGACCACCTGCGCATGGCCCACGCGGTCGGCGTGTGCACCATCCGCGTCGCGACGCATTGCAGCGAGGCCGACGTGTCGGAGCAGCACATCACCATGGCGCGCAAGCTCGGCCTGGACACGGTCGGCTTCCTGATGATGGCGCACATGGCTTCGCCGCAGAAACTGGTGGAGCAGGCGCTGCTGATGGAAAGCTACGGCGCCAACTGCATCTACGTCACCGACTCGGCCGGCTACATGCTGCCGGACGACGTGAAGGCGCGCGTTGCCGCGGTGCGCGCGGCGCTCAGGCCGGAAACGGAACTGGGCTTTCATGGCCATCACAACCTCGCGATGGGCGTGGCGAACTCCATCGCCGCGGTCGAGGCCGGTGCCAACCGCATCGATGCGGCGGCGGCGGGGCTGGGTGCCGGCGCGGGCAATACGCCGCTCGAAGTCTTCGTCGCGGTGTGCGACCGCATGGGCATCGCGACCGGCGTCGACGTCTTCGCGATCCAGGACGTCGCCGAGGATCGCGTGGTGCCGATCATGGACCAGCCGATCCGCGTCGACCGCGATTCGCTGACGCTCGGCTATGCGGGCGTCTATTCGAGCTTCCTGCTGTTCGCGAAGCGCGCGGAACAGAAGTGGGGCGTGCCCGCGCGCGAGATCCTCGTCGAGCTGGGCCGGCGCGGCATGGTCGGCGGGCAGGAAGACATGATCGAAGACACGGCCATCACGCTGGCGCGCACGCGCGCCTTGCGGCAGGAGGCACACGCATGAAGCTCGATGCACGCACCATCGCGGCGCTCGCCGCACACCTCGAGACCTGCGAGCTGGAGGCACGGGATACGCCCAAGATCACCGATGAGCATCCGGAGATGGACTGGGACGACGCCTACGCGATCCAGGACAGCATCCGCCGGCGCAAGACCGGTCGCGGCCATCGCATCATCGGCTTGAAGGCCGGCCTGACCTCGCACGCGAAGATGAAGCAGATGGGCGTCGCCACGCCGGTCTTCGGCTTCCTGGCCGACAACTTCGCGCTGCCCGAGGGCGGGGAGTGCCGGGTCAGCGAACTGATCCATCCCAAGGTCGAGCCGGAGATCGCCTTCGTCACGCGTCGCGCGCTGAGGGGGCCGGGCTGCCACATCGGCGCGGTGCTCGCCGCCGCCGATTTCGTGCTGCCGGGCATCGAGGTGATCGACAGCCGCTACCGCGACTTCAAGTTCGACCTGAAGAGCGTGGTGGCCGACAACACCTCGGCCTCACGCTTCGTCGTCGGCGGCCGCGCGCTGCCGGCCTCGGAGGTGGACCTGCGCACTGCGGGCATCGTGCTGGAGAAGAACGGCGAGCCGGTCGCCTTCGGCGCCGGCGCTGCTGTGCTCGGCCATCCGGCCGCGGCGATCGCGATGCTGGCGAACCATCTCGGCGCGCGCGGCGAGGAGATCCCGGCCGGCACGCTGATCCTCTCCGGCGGCATCACGGAGGCCGTCGCGGTCGCGGCCGGCGATTCCGTGACCCTGCGCGTGCAGGGCATGGGCAGCGTAGCACTGCGCTTCGTCGAATGAGGAGGATGCTGCCATGCCGTTCGCACAGATCTACCTCATCGAAGGACGCACCGAGGAACAGAAGCGCGCGCTGATCGAGAAAGTCACCGAGGCCATCGTAGAGGCCGTCGGCGCGCCGAAGGCCAATGTGCGCGTGTGGCTGCACGACGTGCCCAAGGAGAACTGGGGCATCGCCGGCGTGAGCGCGAGGGAACTGGGGCGCTAGGGGCCACTTCAGGACCAGTGCGAGGCCATGACCGAAGACCCTCTCTACGCCGGACTTCGGACGGCAGCGCGCTCTTTCGAGCCCGCTCAGTGCACCTTGTGCTTGAGGGCCTTGCGCAACGAACGGATGGACGAGTCGACCGGCTCCGTGCAGCGGACCAGTTCGGCGTTGATCAGCGCGACCAACGCACGCAGGTCGCCCGGCTCGAAGCTGAACTCCTCGTAATGCGTCGCCCGATGGACTGGCGAGAGCAGACCTTCGAGACACGCGACGGCACGAAGCGCTTGCTTGAGATTGCAGAAATCGTCGTCGAGCTGCAGGGCGTGTGACGATGCCTTGTGCAGCGACGGCGCGGATGCGCGATTGGACTTGGCCATGGATGGGCTCCCTGCGGGTTCGGTTTGAGGAGCCGCGCCAACCTCTGCGGGCTGCTGCGGCTTGCGTCGCAGCGGGTTACTTGGGACGCCAATCCCGATCACGCCTTTGTTGGCGTGATCGGGTGGAGTATAGCCAGGGGTTGCTGCGGCAGCCATCGCGTACGGGCGGCTGCAATTCGTCCTTACGGTGGCGGGCGCATCACTGTCGGCCTCGAAAGAGGCTTCAAGTGTCACGACGAAGACCCTTGCGCTGCCGATGAGCCCGCCGAAGTCATCGCGGCGATGCGCGCCGGTCTTAGCGCGCGATGTGGCTCATCGATCAGCGCGTCCTAGGGGGAAACCCTAGGCTCGAGTGTCGGCGCGTCGACTGTGCATTGGCAAACGGCGAAGAACAATGCTCGCTGTCGGAACCAGGAGCCAGAAACCCATGAACAAGACCATCGTCTACGGCGTCGACGTGCAGTTCGGCGACTGCGATCCCGCGGGCATTGTCTTCTTTCCCAACTACTCGCGATGGATGGATGCCGCTTCGCATCACTACTTCACCGCATGCGGCCTGCCGCCGTGGCGAGCGATGAAGGAGCTGCCGGGCTGCGTCGGCGCGCCGCTCTTGGAAATCCATACCCGATTCCACACCGCGGTCACCTATGGCGAGCGCATCGAGATTCACACGAGCGTCGAAGAGTGGCGCGGCAAGGTCTTCATCCAGACCCACCGGGTGATGCGTGGCGAGGCGCTGATCTGCGAAGGACGCGAGACGAGGGCGTTGTGCGTGAAGGAGGACAGCGGGAGGCTCAAGGCGGTGACGGTGCCCGAATTCGTCCGTTCGGCCTGCGCCTGAGCCGCGCTCGCGGCGTATGCTTGCCGCCGATTGCAGCTCCGATACGGAGGCATGTATGGCGAGTCCAGACACGATGAGCCGGGCGAAGGCGCCGCACCCGGTCTCGATGCAGTGCATCCGGAGTCCGGCCTGGGATCTGGTCTGGATCCTGAACCCGCTCTGGCTGGTGCCCCTGGTCCTGCTGCTCGCGTGGGGCCATGAGGACGCGCGCAACAGCCCGGTCGACGGTTTGTTCTTCGTCCTCGCGGTCCCGCTGTGGTTCGGCCACCGCGTGGCCTCGGCCTGGCTGGCCTACGCGACCCCGGCCTACCGTCCGCTCCTCGTACGGCAGCGGACGCGCTTCGTCGCCGCCCCCTTGGTCATCGCAGCGGCTTGCTTCGCCGTCATGCTGGCGCCCGAGAGCGTGCTGCCGATGCCGCTCGAGGAACGCGTCGTCTGGATGGTCGTGCTGGATTTCGTGTTCGTGAGCCACCATTTCGCCGCCCAGCACTTCGGCCTGCTCAGTCTCTACCGCGCGCGGGCGGGACGCGCATCGGCGCCGAACACGCGCCGGCTCGACCGGTGGTTCGCGCTCGT
This sequence comes from Variovorax sp. HW608, assembly GCF_900090195.1. Classification (NCBI taxonomy): domain Bacteria; kingdom Pseudomonadati; phylum Pseudomonadota; class Betaproteobacteria; order Burkholderiales; family Comamonadaceae; genus Variovorax; species Variovorax sp. HW608. Next base: position 823,997 of record NZ_LT607803.1, on the reverse strand, counting down.
CGTCGGCGGCGGCTTCGTCGTGGTGGCCCAGGCGCTGACGGGATCGATTGCCTTTCAGGAGCGCTGGGTCGATCCATGGCTCGGAGAAGTCGGGTCGGAGCTCCTGGAACGCACGCTGCACGACGGCGGCATCGCCCTCGTCGTGATCCTGACCGGCCTCGTGCTGGGCGTGGAGCTGCGCTCGGGGCGACCCTCCCTGCCGCGCGTGGCCTACATCCTCGGCTTGGCGGCGATGGTGCTCGTGGCCTTCCTCGCGCGCGATCCGTTCCTGTTCATCGTGTTGTGGAGCGTGCAGCACTGGAGTGCCGCGATGGGGCTCACCTCGCTCGCGGCTTCGGGCGGCGACCAGGCCGCGGCCACGCGCTGGCGGCGTCTGCTGGCGCCCATCAATCGGCGCGGCTGGGCCGTTCTGCTGCTTCTCGCCGTGGTCTCCCTCCTTCTGCTGCCGCTGCTCGAAGTGGAGGCAGTGAGCGACGACTACGTCTACGCCGACCGCATCTTCGGGGCGGCCGCGTGGTGGCTGCGCTCGTCGCCCTTCGTGCCGGTGCTGCTGGCCCTGGGCTTCGCGACCGGCTTCATCCACTACCTGCTGGACCGCGCGACCTTCCGCTTCTCCTCGCCCGAGGTGCGGCAGGCCGCGCGCGGTCTGCTGCAGTCAAGAGCGGGCAGCGGGGTCGTTGAACACCCAGCCGCGTCGAGCCCACAGAACCCCGTTGACGGCCCTGCGCAGCTCCGGTGAGCCGGGCCGAAGCTGCCGGCTGTCTGCAAGATACAGCGCGAGGGCGCCGTTCACGTTGCCATGGCTCTGGTCCAGGTCGTGCCGGAGTCTCGTCACCTCATGCCGGAGCTTCGGCTGAATGTGCAGGCGCTGGAAGCCGGACGAGGTATCGATGACGGCAAGGACGAGCGAGACGTCGAGGCCCGCGCGCCTTGCTTCGTACCAGACCGCTTGCAGCAGTTCCTTGCGCGTCGGCTCATCGGGCACGCGGGGCCGCAGGCGCTGCGACATTTCGCCGAGCCAGCGCAGATAGGCGAGCTGTTGCTCGTCGCTTGCGCCCGCTCGTGGCTGCTTCTCGCGCAGGATCATCTGCGCGCCGTCCATGACGACGACGAAGCCCCGCAGGAAGCTCTGGCCCAGGAGAGCCTCGTCGCCCGGCAGCCCGGGGCTGACGGCAACCGTGACATTGGAGAGATGGAACGGGCCGGCCGACAGCCCGACGCCCGCCACGAGACGTCCGGTCCTGACGCCGGCGGCCGTCCAAAGCCGGATCGGGGCTCCACCGACGAGGTTCGCGCGCATCGCAAGTTCTTCGCTGACGCTCACCGAGCTCGCGCCCGTGTCGACCAGGAAGCTGACCGGCACGCCGTTGATCGCGCCCTGCATGCGATAGTGGCCGTCCGCCCCAACCGGGATGGCAACCGAAGCCGCGCATGCCGTTCGCGCCGCGACGAGCAGGACGATCGTGATGGCCATCAGCTTCTTCATGGCATGGAGGGCGCGTACCTTGCTGGCGCATGATGCGCCTGCCTTCGTCCTTGAGACAATGGCGCCCAGCCATTTCTTGCGAGCACGACCCATGAGCACGATCGACGACCCTTTCCACGATGCCGAAGCCGGCTCGCGTGACAGCACCCTGGACACCACCCGCATCGACGACGTGCGCATCCGCGCCGTGCGTCCGCTGCTCACGCCGGCCCTGCTGCAGGAGCGCGTGCCGGTCGGCAGCGACACGCTGGCGCTGGTCGAAAAGAGCCGCAGTGCCATCGCCGACGTGCTGCAGGGCCGCGACGACCGCCTGATCGTCGTGGTGGGCCCCTGCTCGATCCACGACCACGACCAGGCGCTAGCGTACGCTCACCGCCTCAAGGCCCAGGCCGATGCGCTGCAGGACGACCTCCTGATCGTGATGCGCGCCTACTTCGAGAAGCCGCGCACCACCGTGGGCTGGAAGGGCTACATCAACGACCCGCACCTGGACGGCAGCTTCGCCATCAACGAGGGCCTGGAGCGTGCGCGCCGCCTGCTGCTGGAGCTGACCCAGATGGGCCTGCCCACCGGGACCGAGTTCCTCGACCTGCTGAGCCCGCAGTTCATCGCCGACCTGATCGCGTGGGGCGCCATCGGGGCGCGCACCACCGAGAGCCAGAGCCACCGCCAGCTGGCCTCGGGCCTGAGCTGCCCGGTGGGCTTCAAGAACGGCACCGACGGCAGCATCAAGGTGGCGGCCGACGCCATCCTGGCAGCGCGCGCGCCGCATGCCTTCATGGGCATGACCAAGATGGGCATGGCCGCCGTCTTCGAGACGCGCGGCAACGCCGACTGCCACGTGATCCTGCGCGGCGGCAAGACGCCCAACTACTCAGCCGCGGACGTGGCGGCCGCCTGCGAAGCGCTCGCAGCCACCGGCCTTCGCGAGCAGGTGATGATCGATGTCTCGCACGGCAACAGCAGCAAGCAGCACCAGCGCCAGATCGTGGTTGCCGAGGACGTGGCGGCGCAGGTCGCCGGTGGCGAACGCCGCATCACCGGCGTGATGATCGAAAGCCATCTGGAGGAAGGTCGCCAGGACCTGGTGGCGGGTGTGCCGCTCAAGCGCGGCGTGTCGATCACCGATGCGTGCATCGGGTTCACGCAGACGGTGCCGGTGTTGCAGGGGCTCGCCCGGGCGGTCGCCGCGCGGCGGCGACTGGCGGCGTCGTGACAGCGGCCACGAGGACGTTCAAAATAAGGTTCGCCACTGCCGAAGGATGAGCTGGCCCTACCACCGGCGCCGCGCGACATGCTGCGGCTCACATGCCGCGGCGCCTATCGGAGTCGCTCGTGATGAAACGTAAAGGCGACGGAGAACTGTCGCGCCCGGCGTGCCGGCCTTTCGAGCGGCAGGCGGAAATCTCGCTGCGCGAGCACGCCGACCTGCTGGATCTCACGCATGACGCCATGTTCGTGCGCGACATGGATACCGCGATCAAGTACTGGAACCGCGGCGCCGAGGAGATGTACGGATGGACGGCTGAAGAGGCGCTCGGAAAGTCCGCGCTCGAGCTGCTGAAGACCCTCTCCACCGTGCCGCTCGACCAGATCGAATCGCAGGTGCTGCGCACCGGGCGCTGGGAAGGCGAACTGGTGCATCACAGGCGCGACGGCACACCGGTGGTCGTGGCGAGCCGCCTGGCATTGCAGCGCGACGAGCAGGGCCGGCCGGTGGCGATCCTCGCAACCAACACCGACATCACGGAGCGCAAGCGCGCCGAGGAGGCTCGGCAGGAGCTCGAGGAGCAATGGCGGGCCGCCTTCGAAGCCAATCCCACGATGTACTTCATCCTCGATGCGGCCGGCACGATCCTTTCGGTCAATCCCGTGGGCGCCGAGCAGTTGGGTTGGCGCGTCGATGAGCTGGTCGGCCAGCCGGTGCTGAACGTGTTCCTCGAAGCCGACCGGGCGTTCGTCCAGGGCAAGGCCGAAGAGGCTTTCCGCCAGCCGGGGCGCGTGATGCGCTGGAAGGCGCGCAAGGTCCGCAAGGACGGCAGCTTGCTGTGGGTCCGGGAGTCGGCCAACGCGGTCGTGCTGAGGAACGGGCCGGTGCTGCTCGTGGCGTGCGAGGACATCACCGAGCGCCAGCAGACCGAGGAGGCGTTGCGCGAGAGCGAGGAGCGCTTTCGCACGCTCGTGAAGTTCTCGTTCGACGTCTACTGGGAGAGCGACGCCCAGCATCGCTTCACCCGGCAGGAGTATTCCGCGCGCTTCGACCGCGCGCCGGCACCGGGCTCGGAGATCGGCAAGACGCGATGGGAAGTGCCCTATCTGGCGCCGGACGAGGAGGCTTGGCGCCAGCACCGCGCCACCCTCGATGCCCATGTCCCGTTCCGCGACTTCGAACTCGCCCGGCCGACGCCCGACGGCGGCATACGCCACGTGTCGGTGTCGGGGCTGCCGATGTTCGACGAGGCGGGGCGCTTCACGGGCTACCGGGGCGTCGGCCGGGACATCACGGAGCGCAAGCGGGCCGAGCAGTTGACGCGGCAGGTGTTCGAGAGCGCCTCCGATGGCATGGCCGTGATCGACCGGGACTACCGCTATCAAAGGGTCAATGCGGTCTACGCGCAGAGCTGGAAGATGCCGGCCGAGCAGATCATCGGCATGCGTGTCGCCGATCTTCACGGGACCGACTTCTTCGAGCGCACCGTGAAGCCCAGTCTCGACCGCTGTTTCGCCGGAGAGCAGTTCACGTTCGCGGAATGGTTCACGACCGAAATGGGGCGCGTCTACCTGTCGGTGTCCTACTCTCCGCTCAGACTCGCATCGGAGCGCCTGGAAGCGGCGCTCGTGATCACGCGTGACCTCACTCACCACATCCTGGCGTCGGAAGCCCTGCGCGAGGCGCAGGCGGCACTGGCGCGAGTCAACCGCGTGACCACGCTCGGCGTGCTCGCAGCCTCGATCGCGCACGAGGTCAACCAGCCGCTTGGCGCCATGGTCATGAGTGCCGGATCCTGCGCGCGCTGGCTCGCGGCCCGGCCGCCCGAGATCGAAAAGGCGCAGCGCTCGCTCGAACGCATTGCCCGGGACGGCAAGCGCGCGAGCGAAGTCATCGACCGCATCCGCGCCCTGGTCATGCGACAGCCGCCGCGGCGGGACCGTGTCGACATCAACCAGGTCATCCTCGACGTGATCGCGTTCACGCGCGACCAGATGCGCCGCAACGACATTGCGCTCGAAAAGACGCTTGCCGAAGGACTGCCGCGCGTGTGGGGCGACAGGGTGCAGCTCCAGCAGGTGATCCTCAACCTGATCGTCAACGCCATCGAGGCCATGAGCGGGCCCGGCGATGGCGCGCGGGAACTGGTCGTCGGCGCGAGCGAAGCGGAGGGCGGCGTCTGCATCGAGGTGCGCGACTCGGGTCCCGGCATCGCGCCCGAGATCGCGGACAAGCTCTTCGAGCCCTTCCATACCTCCAAGGCGCAGGGCATCGGCATGGGGCTTTCGATCAGCCGGTCGATCATCGAGGCCCATGGCGGCCAGCTCTGGACCGCGCCGAACCTGCCGCACGGCGCCGTGTTCCGGTTTTCGTTGCCGGTCGGGGAATGGGGGCCCTAGTGCCGAACGAGCGCCCCATCGTCTTCGTGGTCGACGACGACCTGGCCATGCGCGAGGCGCTTCAGGATCTCCTCGCTTCCGTCGGCATGGAGGTGCGCGTGTTCGCCTCGACGCAGGAATTCATGCGGGCGCCGCGTCCGGACGCGCCCGGCTGCCTGGTGCTCGACGTGCGGCTGCCGGGCGCCAGCGGATTGAGCTTCCAGGAAGAACTCCCGCGCGCGGGCGTCGATCTGCCGGTGATCTTCATCACCGGGCACGGCGACATTCCGATGACGGTGCGCGCCATGAAGGCCGGCGCCGTCGAGTTCTTGAGCAAGCCCTTCCGCGACCAGGAGCTCCTCGATGCGATCGATGCCGCGGTCGAGCGGCACCGCGCGCAGCGGCGCGAGTCGGCGCTCGTCGCGGAACTCCGGCAACGCTTCGCCGCGCTCACCCAGCGCGAGCGCGAAGTCATGGGGCTGGTGAGCGCCGGGCGCGTGAACAAGCAGATCGCGGCCGAGCTGGGCATCAGCGAGGCCACCGTCAAGGTCCACCGCGGGCAGATCATGCGCAAGATGCAGGCGAAGTCCCTGGCGCAGCTCGTGCGCATCGCGGACACGCTCGGCCTGTCCACTCCAAAGCTCTAGGCTGGGAGCAATCCTGAGGCGTCCTGCCTACTCGGCAGCGAATTCCAGCGAGTAGAGCGGCAGCTCCGCGCGCCGGCTCAGCCACAGGCCCCCACCGACTTCCCTAAAGCTTCGGGCCAGACCGCGCCGGTACACGGAGGCGCGGTGACGATAGAGGTTCGGATCGGTCACTTCCTCGTCCACGACGTCGCGCTCGAAGTCTTCGAGCGTCACGGCTTCCAGGTACAGTGCGCCCTCGCTCAGGCGGCCCAGGTTCTGCAGTGCCAGCTTGAGGTCCGGTGGACCCAGATAAGGCAGGACGCCCTGGCAGATGACGAAGTCGAACGGCTTCTTCGCCTCGAAATCCACCACCGAGCCGCGCTCCCATCCGTAGCGGTCGCACAGGTAGTCGCTCAGTTCCACGCCGTGATAGCTTGCGCCCGGGAAGTGGCGCTCGACGATGTCCTTCCACAGGCCGATGCCGCAACCCACATCGAGCACTCTCTGCACGGGCACGCGCAGGTAACGAAGGTAGGCGCAGATGAATGCACCCAGGCGCTCGACGTGCTGCGGGTCCACCACCTTGGTCTTCCTGTCGAAGTAGAAGCGCTTGTAGTAGGCCTCGTCGAATACGTCCGCAGCGGCTGATTGCATCCTTGCCCCGATTCCCGAAAAAGTCATCCAAAGATCAAAGCGACAATGCTAGCTCGCTTCAAGAGCGACCCGAATGGGCGCGATCAACTGCCAGCATGATCACCATCGAGCGCGTGAGCCAGGTCCCCGAGGACTTTCTGGTCGACAACCCCGAAGGCGGCGCCTTCTACCGCGCGTATGGCCGAGCTGGCATTCCCGACTTCGAACTGGGTTGCTTCATCGTCAAACGAGCGTCCCGTCCGGTGACCACGGCACCCTTCTTCATCATGAAGCTGCCGCTCAACACGATGATGCCGCCGGGATTCCTGAAGACGCTGCTGGGCCGCATCGCCTTGAGGGTCGCCTTTGTCGGACATCCTTCGGCCGACGTCGGGCGCATACAAGGGGAGCAATCGGCCGAAGTGCTCGAACTGATCAACTCGGAACTGCGCAAGCTGGCTCCACTGGTCTCCTACAAGGGCTTTGACGGCAGCCTGGGCCTCGCGAAGTTCAACAAGGTGATCGGCCTGCCGGTGCCGGTGCTGAACCTGCCCCCCGACTACTGGAATCGTCTGAAGCACAAGGTCCGAACCGACCTGAAGCGCAAGCTGAAGGCCTCGGCCGGCCTGCGATTGCTCGAAACCGATGGCTTGCCAAAGGAGCATCTGCAGCGGGTGTATGAGCTCTATCGCCAGACCTGCGACAACGCCGACATCCAGTTCGAGCAGTTGAATGTCGCGTACTTCCGGGAAAGCGCCCCGCTCAGCAAGTACGTCCTCTACTTCGAAGGTGATCTCCTGATCGGCTTCCATCAGCTGCTGTGCAGCAAGCAGATCATGTACTGCAAGTACATCGGCATGGACTACGGAAAGAGCCGCCAGTACAAGCTGTACTTCGCGCTGATGCTCCAGGCCATCAATATCTGCATCCGGGACGGCATCCGGCAGATCGACTTCGGCGTCACCAGCTACGCCTTCAAGCGCCACGTCGGCAGCGAGATGCACCAGACCTTCAACTACTTTCAGCATCGCAATGCATGGGTCAATGCGCTGCTGAAGCGGCTCTCGTTCCTGCTGGAGCCTGACGAATCCGAGCTTCGCTAGGGCCAGGCCCTGGTCACTTGAGCTGATACCACAGCGTCATCAGGAATGTGTTCTGGGTGCGCGACGAGGTCACCGGGCTGTGACCGGCGTCGCCGATCAAGCGCGCCACCAGCCACTGGCCGGTCAGTTTCCAGCGCGGGGCGATGCGCACATCTGCATTGAGCGACACGTTCACGTCGCTCCAGCCCGCACCCGGGGCGAAGACCGGCAGAGCGCCCACCGCCGATTCCGCCGGCGTCACGCCGAAGTAGCTGCGCAGGTACGCCCCATTGGACCAGGTCGTCCCCAGCGTCAGCCCGAGCTGCGTTGAATCTCCGAGCGGGGCGCCGACGGTTGCACCCGCCTCGAACTGCGTGCCGTTCCGATCGGAGCCCGAACCGGTGAGCAGGCTCGACTGCAGCACCAGGAACTCCCAGGGCTCGTAGTTGAGAAAGAGGCCGAGCCCGAGACGGTTCCCGACATCGTCCAGCCCGCGGGCGCGCGAGCGGTCGTCGTTGCGACCGAACACGGGCCAAAGCCGCGCGCCGAACTGCAGGTCTTCGCGCTTCGAGAAATTCCAGCCGGCGCCGATCTCCGTCGAGATGAAGCCGCCCGTCGAGGACGCGAAGTCGACGCCCACGAGTGGAAGGACCTTGGTGCGACCCGATCCGGGCGCTTCCGGATAGCCGGCCAGCGCCGGTCCCACCGCGAGCGTATAGCCCTCCTTGGGCGGCGCGCCGATGAGGATCAAGCCGCCCAGCGCGTGGGCGTTCAAGGTCGGGAGGGCGATGGCGAGGGCGATGAGGTAACGGCGCATTCGCCAATTGTGCTTCAGGCCGTCGCGTCCGCGGTCCGCGGCGGACCACCCCCCGTCCGGTCAGGACGAATAGGCCCCGTCGTCATACGCGGCGGCGTAGGTCGACCAGTCCCGCCGCACCTGGCCGGCGCATTCGATCGACGCATCGAGCACGCGCGCCCTCCACTTGCTGCGCTGGCCGAAGTCGATCAGTGCATCGGCGATGTCCGAGCCTTCGCGTCCGGCGCTTCGCAGCTGCGCCCAGGCCAGCAGCTTGGCCATTTCGGTGATCACGCCTTCGAGATCGCTCGCGCTCTGCGCCGACTTGCCGCCCAAGGCCACGCGGTCCTCGGCCGGCTGCAGGGCGCGCAGGACGTACGGCACCCGGCCCACGACCACGGGCTGCAGGAAGGCCATGGAAACCGCCTGCACGCGGCGCTGGAGTGCCACGACGCGATGGGCCTCCGACCTCCACTTGGGTTGCGCGACCTTCAGATGCGGCACCAGCGAAGACGGCAAGGCCTGCTTGAGATCCAGCACGTAGTTGCCGTCGGGCGATCCCTTGCCCGTGACCAGAATCGCGTAGCGGTCGACGCCCAGGCTGCCGGTGCCGGCGATGCGCCGCGCCACGTCCAGGACCTCGTAGAACTTCGGGTTCGCCTGCGCCGCGGCGAATTCCTGGATCACCTGCAGGGCCATCGCCCGCTGCTGGTCGGAGGCGGGCAGCGCCTTCTTGCCATCCGTTCGCAGCACGCGTCGACGTCCCTTCAAGTCGGTGCGGCTGGCGAGAAACTGGGATCGCTGCCGTTCCCGCAAGCCATCGAGCAGCACGCGAACCAAGCCCTGCGCGGTGTCGCGTTCCACCCAATAGGCCTTGCCGGCGCCAAGCGCCGTCGCATAGCTTTCGATGAAGACCTCGCAGAGCCTGCGCGCTTCGCGGGATTCCACGGAGAGGCTCTCGGCGCCCACCCAAAGACTCGTCAGAAACCGGATCAGGTCCCAGCTCGCTGGGGCCAGGGCGGCCTCGTCGAAATCGTTGATGTCGAAATAGACGAGCCGGTTGTCGCCCTTGTAGCTGCCGAAGTTCTCGAGGTGCAGGTCGCCGCAAACCCATGTCAGCGGCGCCGAACGCGGCGCGCCGATTCCGGCGAGGCGGTCATAGAAGAGATGGCAGGTCCCGCGAAGAAACACGAACGGACTTGCACGCATGTTGCGGTACTTGAGCGTCAGGCGGTCCGGGTCGCGGCCTTGATTGAAGGATCTGATCTCACGCACGACATCCATCACGCACCTCCTGTGCTGCGAGGCATCCATCGCTTTCGCGCAGACGATACGCGAAATGCCGGGAGGCTGTGCGCAACCCGTCAGGCCACACTCAGCTTACATGTTGCACAGTGCGGTCATGCCGCGCATTTCCCAGAGAGCAAGACGTTTGAAGTTGATCAAGAACGCACGCACACCATCCGCAGGATTGATCCTTCAGCACGCGGCCTCCGCGGCGCTCGCCGTGGCGATCGTGGCAGGGATGCATTCCATCAATGCGATCCTGTATCACTGATACAGGCAGCGTTGCGCCATGAGCGCACGCTGAACGCCGTGTCTTTTGCCGATCGCCACCTGGCCGTGGCGGATCGGAGGGAACCCTTTGCATGAACACCCTACACGTCCTGATCCTCGCGCTGGTGCAAGGCTTCGGCGAGCTGCTCCCGGTGTCGAGCTCTGCGCACGTAATCATGACGGAGAAGCTGCTCGGGCTGAACCCGAGCGCTCCCGAAATGACCATGCTGCTCGTGATGCTGCACACGGGCACGATGTTCGCCGTCATCGCCTACTTCTGGCGGTCCTGGGGGAGGACCTATTTCGCCTCTCCCGAGGCGTTCCGGCGCAACGGCCTGAACGTCGTGGTGGCGACCGGCGCAACCGGCGTCGTCGGGCTCGCGCTGCTCCACTTGATCAAGGCGCTCGTCGCGAAGAACCGGCCGGACTTCGAGATCGAGGAGCTGTTCGGGAACACGAAGATCATCGCCGCGGGGCTGGCGACTGCCGGGCTGTTGATCCTGTACTCGTCACGCAGCGCGAAGGCAAAGGGCGGCGAAGTCACAGGACTCAGCGCGTTGCTGATCGGTGCGGTCCAGGGCCTGTGCCTTCCGTTTCGAGGCCTCTCGCGCTCGGGTGCGACCATCTCCGCGGGCCTCTCGCTCGGTGTCGGACGCCGGTTCGCGGAACAGTTCAGCTTCGCGCTTGCGGTGGTGCTGACGCCGGTCGTCGTCGCCAAGGAAGCCTATCGCCTGTTCAAGACGCCCGCCGCCGCGAGCGCAATTCACACGGGGGATGCCTGGACGCTCGTGCTGCCAAGCCTGCTCGGGATGTCGCTGAGCTTCGCGGCCGGATTGGTGGCTCTCAGGTGGCTCTCAGACTGGCTCGAAACCGATCGCTGGTATCTCTTCGGCTTCTACTGCCTGGCGGCATCGCTGTTGGTCCTGGTGCTGGGATGATCCCGGACGAATGGACGGATTCATTCCATGTTCAGACCAAAGACGTAGATTGCCGGAATGATCTGTCGTATTCAGGTGAGGGGTGCGGCGCACCTTCAGTCCTTTTGAGAGTCTTTCGGTGACCGCGCGTCTGTCCACTGTCGAGGCCCTTCGCGTCGATCCTTGCGTTGCCAATCGGACCGCCGTGGTGTTGCTGCATGGCCTGTGCAGCACGCCCGATGAGCTGTTGTCCATTTCCGTCGGGCTGCGCGGCGCGGGCTATTCCGTGCATTCACCGCTCGTCGAGGGCTACTCTTTCGAGGCCTCGATGCCTTCGCGGCACGCGACGTCCTGGCATCGTTGGATCGATGCGGTCGAGCGCTGCGTCGACGATCTGCGCACCGGGCACGACCGTGTCATGCTCGTCGGCATCTCGGCCGGCGCGGCACTGGCCCTCGCCACTGCGATGCGCTGCGGCGCGCGCATCGACGCACTCGTGCTGATGTCGACCACGCTGCGCTTCGACGGCTGGGCCATCCCGCGCCGGCACAGGCTCCTGCCGTTGGCCCTGTACACGCCGCTCGGCCGCTTGTGGCGCTACCGTGAACGCGCACCTTATGGCGTCAAGAACGAGCGAGTGCGCAACTGGATCGAGCGCGAACTGCGTCATCGCAAGGTCTCGCGCGCGGGTGCCGCAGTCATCGGCATCTCGCACCTGCGCGAGCACGACCGCCTGATTCGCCACGTGCGCAGGGGGCTGAGCCAGGTCAGCTGCCCCAGGGTGCTTGCCATTCATGCGAAGGAGGACGAGGTGGCCAGCGTCGCCAACCTGGATCTGCTGCGACAGGGGCTGCGCCGCTGTGCGCTGCAGACGGTGGTGGTGGACAACAGCTACCACATGATCACCATCGACAACGATCGCCAGCAGGTGCTGCGCGAAACGCTCGAGTTTGCCGCCGCGGTCTCGCACCGCATTTCTTGAAGACGTCGAGGCGAAGGCCCGCCGTCCGGAGATTCCCCATGAGTTCCCCTACCTTCGAAACCATCTCCAAGATCCTGGAGGACGACTTCCAGGTCGCACGCGCCGACATCCGGCCCGATCGGCCACTGGTCGAGCTCGGCCTCGATTCGCTGGCCTTGATGGAGTTCGTGTTCGCCGTCGAGGACGCTTTCCATCTGCGCATTCCCGAAGACAAGCTGGATCCGCGCGAAGCCGGCATCACGCTGCAGCGGATGTGCGAGGTCATCGAGCAGGCGCCGCCCCAGGCGATGACGACTTGAACTCGCTCGTCTGCGTCAGCGGCGTGGGATTGGTTTCGCCGCTGGGCCACACGCTGTCGACGTTCGACGAGGCCCTGTTCTGCGGCCGCTCCGCCGTTGTCGCGCGCACCCTCGAGATGGAGGGGCTCGAGCCGATGGCCTTGCCTCTCGCGCCCTGCGAGTTCGACGATTCGGAGCGCAGTGTCTCGCGCCTGCCGCTCGACCGTGGGACGGCAATGGCGCTCGCAGCCGCGCGCGACGCCTACGCGCAGGCGGGGCTGGCCGAGACGCCGCCCGCGGACGAGCGCCTCGGCATCTACTGGGGCAGCGGCATGGCCGGCATCGCCACCTACGACGACACCGCCAAGGCGCTCTACCTCGAGCATCGCAGGGTTCGTCCCACTGCGGTGCTGAGCGCCATGCCGAATGCCGCGGCAGCAGAGCTCGGCCTGCGTTTTCGCGCGCGCGGGGCGTCGCTCACCTATGCCTGCGCGTGCGCGTCGTCCGCGGTCGCCATCGGCGAGGCGATGCGCGCCATCCGCGCCGGCTGGATCGACGTCGCCATCGTCGGCGGCCACGAGTCCATGCTCACGCCGGGAACACTCGCCGGCTGGTACGCCATGCGCGTCCTGGCGACGCCACCGGCCGACGATCCTGCCAGCGCCTGCCGACCGTTCTCGGCCGACCGGAACGGCTTCGCGATGGGGGAGGGCGCTGCAGCACTCGTGATCGAATCGGAAGCCCATGCGAGGGCGCGTGGTGCCGGAATCGAGCTCGTGCTGGCCGGCTACGCGACCAACAGCGACAGCACGCACATGACCAATCCTGACCCGTCCGGTCAGGCGCGCGCGATGCGCGCCGCCCTGGCGGACGCCGGGCTCTCACCTGCCGACATCGGACACATCAACGCGCACGGCACGGCGACCGCGGCGGGCGACGCGGCCGAAGCGACGTCGATCCACGATGTGTTCGGCGACGATACGCCGGTCAGCGCGACCAAGGCGATCCACGGCCACCTGCTGGGCGGCGGCGGCGCGCTCGAACTGGTCGCGACCTTGAGAGCGCTGGTGCACCGCCGGCTGCCGCCGACCGCGAATCTGCGCCAGCTCGATCCGGCTTTCTCGATCGATGTGGTGCGCGGCGAGGCGCGCGACGCGCCCGGCCTGCGCTGGGCCGTGTCGAACTCCTTCGCTTTCGGCGGCACCAACGCCGTGCTGGTTGCAGGGCGTGCCGGGGGCTGACTGCATCGCGCGATGGATCGCGGATCGGCCTACCGTTCTGTTCCCGCAGCCGGCAGTCGCACGGTAAAGAGGGCGCCGCCGCTCGGCAGGTTGGCGGCCTCGATCTGCCCGCCGTGCGCGTGCATCATGGCTTGAGACAAAGCCAGTCCCAGGCCGACGCCGGGCGCCCCGTCCCGGCGCGCCGCAGATCCGCGGAAGAATCGATCGAACAGGCGGGACATCTCGACGTCGCGCAGGCCCGGGCCGGCATCTGCGACGCTCATCAAGGCCTCCTGTCCTTCCTTGGCGACCCGCACGGTCACTCGCCCGCCGGGCGATGAGAACTTCAGCGCGTTGTCCAGCAGGTTGGCCAACACGAGGTCGGCCGGGCCGCGACCGATGTGCGCAACGACCGGCGCCGAAGGCTCGACCACCAGGGCAACTTGCCGCTCGCGCGCCCTCGATTCGAGGCGGCGTACCGCGGCTTCCGCCAACTGGTTGAGCGTGACCGACTCGGTCGACACGTGCTCCTGCCCGGTGTCCAGTCGCGCCAGGAGCAGCAGTTCCTCGACGAGCAATGTCAGTCGTTCCACCTCTTCCATGCAGGAGTTCAGTGTCCTGACATAGTCCTCGGGTTCGCGGGCCCTGCGCAGTGCGACCTCGAGTTCCGTGCGCAGCCGCGACAGCGGAGAGCGCAACTCGTGGGAGGCATCGGCAGTGAAATGATGCTGCGCGTCGAAGGCGTGCTGCAGGCGCTCCAGCATGTCATTGAGCGTGTCCACCAGCCGGCCGATCTCGTCGCGCGTTCCCGGATGGGGCAAGCGCCTGTCGAGGCTCGTCTTCTCGATGCGCCGGGCCTGCTGCACGACGTTTCCGATGGCCGCAAACACGCGCCCGGTCATCAGGGACCCCGCCCAGCCCACAGCAAGGGCCAGGGCCACGCCCAGCGCGAGGAACAGCGCGCCGGCCGCCTCGACCACGTTGTTGACATCGTCCAGCGAGCCCGCGACCTGCACTGCGCGCAGCCCCCCGGCGCCCGGCGTCGCTGCAACCGACACCATGCGCACGGGCTCCTCGCCAAAATTCGGCAAGGTCTCGAACACGGTCTCGCCCGATCGAAGATGCTCCAGCAGCGCGGGAGACGTGGGCAGGCGCGCGCTGCCCAGATTCGCGCTGCGGGCGAGCACCTCCCCGTTCTCATCGACGATCTGCACCAGCCGGTCCAGCCGCGCGAAAGACGGTGCGGCCGTTCCAGGCGGCGCCTCGTGCACGTGCGGCGGCTGGGAGGTGGACTCCGCGAGCATCGCGACTTCGGTGTCGGCGAGTGCGAGCAGGGCGGCGTCGAGTTGTCCGTGCACTGCGCGCGACAGGCCCCAATACGCACTGAGCGCGCCGATGCCGAGCACCGTCACGATGACCGCCAGATGCACCAGCGCGAGCCGCCGGCGGAAGCTAAGCACTGCCGCCGCCCTCCAGGCGGAAGCCGCGCCCGCGCACGGTCTGGATCAGAGGGGGCAGCCCCGGCGCATCCACCTTGCGGCGCAGGTTGCTGATGTGGACGTCGATCAGGTTGTCGATCGCGATCAGCTCGGCCTTCCACACCTGCTCGGCAAGCCGCGATCGCCCGACCACTTCGCCGGCGTTGCGCATCAGGATCTCGAGGATCGCGTATTCCTTGCGTGTGAGGTCCAGGCCGGCGCCGTCCCGCGTGACCTGCTGGCCCACGGGATCGAGGCGAAGGTCCGCGACGCTGAGCACCGGCGGCCGGGTGAGTTCGGAGCGACGCAGCAGCGCACGTACCCGCGCCAACAATTCCTCGAACGCGAACGGCTTGACCAGGTAGTCGTCCGCGCCGATGTTCAGCCCCTCGACCCGGTCCGCCAGGCTGTCGCGCGCCGTGAGCATCAGGATCGGCGTTTGCACGCCGCGCGCGCGCAACTCCCGGCACAGGGTGGTGCCGTCGCGGTCGGGCAGCATCCAGTCGAGCACGATCAGGTCGTGCTCCACGGCGGCGGTCCGCTGGTCGCCTTCCTCGGCGTTGAAAGCGAGATCGATCACGAAACCCTCTTCACCAAGGCCTCGGGAAAGCAGGGCGGCCGCCTTGCGGTCGTCGTCGACAAGCAGGATTCTCATGGGGTCGGGACGCAGTTTCTCGCAGTTCGGCATCGTCGGACGATGCGCGGGCTTTCCTGAAGAAGAATTCAGGTCTTCTTGAGGCGTTCTTCAGGCACACCCGGCTACTCTCGCGCAGCCTTCCGGGACCCGCGCCATCCGTGACGCGTCGCGGCCACGAGGCCGTGATGGAGTCACCAAGAACCGTGAAATCGCCTTCTTCCAAGTCCCGTCCGATGTGGTGGGCCGCAATCGCCGTGCCCTGCGCGCTCATCGCCTTCCTGGGATGGCGCGCCCTGCGCGCGGAGGCACCCGCCCCCGTACCCCCAACGCACCCCGAGCTCGTGCGGACCGCCAACCGCCTCTTCGTGCCCGAAGAATCGCCGCTGCGCAAACGCCTGGCGGTGGCCCCGGTGGACGAGGCGAGTTCCGCGCACAGCGTGAGCCTGCCCGCCGTGGTCGAGGCTGACCCGGCCAGCACCGTCAACATCCTTGCACCTGCAACCGGACGGGTCCTGGCATTGAATGTCCGGCTCGGCGACATCGTCAGGCGCGGGCAGGAACTCGCGACCATCAGCTCCTCCGACTATGCGCAGGCGGTTTCCGATGTGCAGAAGGCGCGCGACGCGCTCGATCTGGCCGAGCGTGCCCTGAAGCGCGCGCGCGGCGTCAACGACGCAGGCTCGAACGCCGCCAAGGACGTGGAAGTGGCCACGAGCGCGGTGGTCCAGCAGACCGCCGAGCTGCGTCGCAGCGAAATCCGCCTGCGCAGCCTCGGCGAGGCGAATGTCTCGCGGACCTCGGGCGGGCGGGCATTGCTGACGGTCACGACGCCCATCGGCGGCACCGTGACGGCGCTGGCCACCGCGCCCGGCGCGGTCGTGAACGACGCGACGGCCACCATGATGACCGTGGCCAACCTGGATCACGTGTGGGTCACGGTGAACGTGCCCGAGGGCCTGGTCGGCACGATCGCCAACGGCCAGGACGTCGCGGTCACGCTGGCCGCCCTGCCCGGACAGGTCCAGAGCGGAAAGATCGCCTTCGTCGCATCGGTGCTCGACGCCGACACCCGGCGGGTCAAGGCCCGCGTCACGTTTTCCAACCCGAAGGGCCTGCTCAAGCCCAACATGTATGCGAGCGCCAGGATCGCCGTGCCGCAGTCGCGCGAGCCGCAGGTGCCGACCTCCGCGGTGGTGATGAACAACGACAGCACCAGCGTCTTCGTCGAAGCCGACCCCTGGACCTTCGTGCGCCGGGCGGTCGAGCTGGGCAGCGAGGACGGCGGCCTGGTGCGCGTGCGCAGCGGCCTCGAGGCGGGCGAACGCGTGGTCGTGCGTGGCGGCGTGCTGCTGAATGATTAATCTCATCATCACGCAGTTCTTTCGCCGCAGGCACCTCGTCTGGGCGATGTCGGTGGCGCTCGTCATCTTCGGCTACTACGCATGGACGCAGATGACCGTCGAGGCCTACCCCGACCTCGGCGACGTGACCGTCCAGGTCACCACGCAGGCGGGCGGCCTGGCTTCCGAGGAGATCGAGCAGCAGATCACCACGCCGCTGGAACGCGCGCTGGCCAACACGCCCGGACTGGCGTCGATCCGCTCGAGCAGCACCTTCGGGCTGTCGCTGATCACGCTCACGTTCAAGGACGGCACGGACGACTACTTCGCACGCCAGCGCGTGACGGAACGGATCGCTGCGGTCACCCTTCCGGCGGGCGCATCGCCCGGACTCGGCCCGCTCACCGGGCCGGCCGGCGAGATCTTCCGCTACACGCTCGAATCCGACTCCAAGAACCTGATGGAGCTGTCGGAGATCCAGCGCTGGAAGGTGATCACGGCGCTGCGCCAGGTCCCCGGCGTGGCGGACGTCACCAACTTCGGCGGCTTGACGAAGGAATTCCAGCTGGAGGTGGATCCGAACAAGCTGCAGTCGCATGGACTGACGCTCGCCGACGTGGTGACCGCGATCAACAACAGCAGCGCCAATGGCGGGGGCGGGCGCATCGCGCGGGGCGAGCAGAGCTACATCATCCGGGGCATCGGCCTCGTGCATTCGCTGGACGATCTCGCATCGGTGGTCGTGACGCAGAGCGGCGGATCGCCGGTGCTGTTGCGCGACCTGGGCCGGCTGCAATTCGGGCACCAGGAGCGAGGCGGGATCCTGGGCAAGGACACGAACCCCGACACCGTCAGCGGGATCGTGCTCATGCTCAAGTACGAGAACCCCTCGCGCGTGCTCGAAGCCGTCCACACCAAGATCGACGAACTGCAGGCCGGACTCGCAAAGCAGGACGTGAGGATCGTGCCCTACATCGACCGAGACGACCTGGTCAAGCTCACGGTGGAGAAGGTCTCGCACACCGTCCTGGAGGGCATGCTGCTGGTCACCATCGTGCTGGTGCTGTTCCTCGGCAGCCCGCGCAGCGCCCTGGTGGCCGCGGTGGCGATTCCGATGTCGCTCGTGACGGTGTTCATCGTCATGTACCTCACGAAGATACCGGCCAACCTGTTCTCGCTGGGCGCGATCGACTTCGGCATCATCGTCGACGGTGCCATCGTCGTCATGGAGGCGACCCTGCGCCGCCGCGAGGAAGAGCCCGAGGCCGTCCTGACCGAAGGCAACCTTCTCGAGACGGTCAGCCATGTGTCGGGCCCCATCTTCTTCGCGACCCTGATCATCATCACGGCGTACTTCCCCCTGTTCGCCTTCGAACGCGCCGAGGGCAAGCTGTTCAAGCCGATGGCCTTCACCGTGGGTGTTGCGCTGCTGGGTGCATTGCTGTGCGCCCTCACGCTCATCCCGAGCCTGGCCTACGTCGCGTTGCGCGAGCCGCGCAAGATCTTCGTGAACAGGCCGCTCGTCTGGCTCACGAACGGCTATCGCCGGGTGTTGCAGCATCTGCTGGACACGCCGGCGATCGCCTACTTGCTGAGCGCAGTGGCGCTGGCGGCGGTCCTGATCCTGGGTGCGACGGCCGGGCGCGAGTTCCTGCCGGACATGGATGAAGGGGCCCTCTGGCTGCAGGTCCAGCTGCCCCCAGGCGTGTCGCTCGACAAGGGCAGCGAAATGGCAGGCGAACTCCGGCACGTCCTGCTCGAGTATCCCGAGGTCTCGTTCGTGGTGACGCAGCTCGGCCGGAACGACGACGGCACCGATCCGTGGACGCCCTCGCATGTTGAAGTCCCTGTCGGACTGAAGCCGTACAGCGAGTGGCCCGAGGGCGTGGACAAGGCCTCCTTCGTGCGCACCCTGAACGCGCGCTTCGCGAAGATGCCCGGATTCGACGTCGGGATCAGCCAGCCGATCATCGACGGCGTCAACGACGCCGTCGGTGGCGCACACAGTCCGCTGGTGCTGCGCATCTATGGCGACGACCTGAAGGAGAGCCGGCGCATCGGCAAGGAAATCGTCCAGCTGCTCGGCACCGTGAGAGGGACGGCATCGGCCTCCCTGTTCCAGGAACCGCCGATCCCGCAGGTGGTGATCACGCTGGACCGGGAGGCTGCCGCGCGCTTCGGCGTCAGCGCGAACGACGTCGCCAACCTCGTGTCGACCGGCATCGGCGGCGCCCCCGTGATCACCGTGTACGTCAACGACCGCACCTACAACGTGACGGCAAAGGTTCCCCGTGCGGCCAAGGGCAATCCCGAGGCGATCGGTGCGCTGTTGCTCAACGCAGCCGGGGGAGCGAAGATCCCCTTGTCCCAGGTCGCGAGCATCAGGCTGCAGACGGGGGAAACCACGATCTCCCACGAGATGAATGAACGCCAGATCACCGTGCGGATCGACAACCGCGACCGCGACCTGGCCTCCTACCTCGTCGAGGTCCAGAAGCGCATCGGTGACGAAATCAGGTTCGACAAGACGAAGTTCCGGTTCCAGTGGGCCGGGCAGTTCGAGAACCAGCAGCGCGCGCAGGCGCGTCTTGCAGTGTCGCTGGTGATCGTCGTGGCGATCATGTCCGTGCTGCTGTTCTTCCAGTTCGGCAAGGTCCGGCAGGTGGCGCTGGTCCTCGGCGTGGTCCCGATGGCGATGCTGGGCGGCCTCATCACCGTGCACCTGGCCGGCGAGACGCTGAACGTGGCCACTGCGGTCGGATTCATCGCGCTGTTCGGCGTCTCGATCCAGAACGGCATCATCATGGTCGCGAACTTCCGGCGCGTGCGCGGCGAAGGCCTCGACCTTCGGGAATCGGTCCTCGAAGGCGCCACCGAGCGCCTGCGGCCCGTGCTCATGACGGCCACCGTGGCATCGATCGGCATGCTGCCGGCCGCGCTCGCCACCGGCGTCGGCACCGACGTGCAGCGCGGGCTCGCCACCGTCGTCGTCGGCGGGCTGCTGGTCTCCACGCTGCTGACCCTGTTCATCCTGCCCACGCTCTT
This sequence comes from Variovorax sp. HW608, assembly GCF_900090195.1. Lineage (NCBI taxonomy): Bacteria > Pseudomonadati > Pseudomonadota > Betaproteobacteria > Burkholderiales > Comamonadaceae > Variovorax > Variovorax sp. HW608. The sequence continues at coordinate 804,332 of NZ_LT607803.1, read as the reverse complement.
CTTCTCGATGGAGCGCATCTTCGAAAGCAGGGGCTGGGGCGTGCGCATGCGCCGCCGCGATCGTTGAGAAGCCGATGAAGAAGATGCCCCTCCAATCGCTGTCCGGCCTGTGGCGCCTGTCAGCAGTCGCCTCGGCCGCGTTGTTCGCGGCATGCGCGGTGGGTCCGGACTACGTGCGACCCGAGCTCGGCACGCCCGAGCGCTACGTGGCCAGGCCGCAGCCCATCGAGCCGCTGCGTCCGCCGCCCGAACCCGGCGTGCCCGAAGTGAAGCCGCAGCAACTGCAGCAATCGAAAGACATCCCGCAGCAGTGGTGGGAGCTCTTTCACTCCGAGCCCCTGAACGCCTGGGTCAAGGACAGCCTCGCGCACAACCCGGGTGTCGAGGCGGCGCAGGCCGCGCTGCGCGCCGCCAACGAGAACGCGCTCGCGGCCGGGGGCGCCTACTGGCCGAGCGTCGCGCTGCAGTACTCGCCGATCCGGCAACGCGTGGCGCAAACGCTGGCAAGCCCGGTATCCAGCAACGCCACGTACTACACCCTCCATACCGCACAGGTGACCGTGAGCTACGCGCCCGACGTCTTCGGCGGCACGCGGCGCACCGTGGAAGGTGCCAAGGCCGAGGCCGAGATGCAGCGCTTCCAGCTGGAGGCGAACAACCTGACGCTGAGCTCGAACGTGGTGGTCGCCGCGATCACCGAGGCGTCGCTGCGCGGCCAGCGCGCCGCGACGCTGGCCATCATCGCGATGCAGAAGGATATCCTGCAGAAGTTCATCCGCCAGCAGCAGCTCGGCCAGGCCTCGCTGGCCGACGTGGACGCGCAAAAGGCCGCGCTGGCGGCCAGCGAGGCGACGCTGCCCCCGATCGACAAGCAACTCGCGGTTGAGCGCAACCTGCTTCTCACGCTGGCCGGGCGCTACCCTGCCGATGATGTCGATACGCACTTCGAGCTCGAGGCGATCGAGCTGCCGGGCGAGCTTCCGCTCACCCTGCCGTCGACATTGGTCGAGCACCGCCCTGACGTGCGCGCCGCCGAGGAACAGATGCACGCCGCAAGCGCCGCCATCGGGGCGGCCGTGGCGGCGAGGCTTCCCAACGTGCTGCTCGGCGTCAATGCCTACGGGAGCTCGGCCTTCGCGTTCCACGACCTGTTCACCTCTTCATCGGTCTTCTGGACCCTCGCCGCCAGCGTGACGCAGCCGGTGTTCGACGGCGGAACCTTGAAGCATCGCGAGGCGGCGGCGCGAGCGGCCTTCGACCAGAGCGCGGCCCAGTACCGCGCGACGGTGCTGGGCGCATTCCAGGACGTGGCCAACGCGCTGGATGCCGTCAATGTGGACACGCGCGCACTGCAGGCGGCCCTCAACGCCGAGAGCGCTGCGTCGAGGAGCCTGAAGCGAGCTCGCGAGCAGTTCCGGCTCGGCGATACCAGCGCGCTTTCCGTCCTCCAGGCGGAACAGGTCTGGCAACAGGCCGTTCTCAATCTTGTCCAGGCGCGCGCCGCGCGCCTGAGCGACACGGCCGCGCTCTTTGCGGCACTCGGGGGCGGCTGGTGGAATCGGCAGGATGCGCTTGCCGACGCCTCGGCGCCCCGTTGATCCTCCGCGCATTTTTTTCCAGACACTCAAGATGAACATCATCAGACACGAGATGGGGCCCCGGTTCAGCGAGATGGTCGTTGTCGACCTGGGCACGGCGCGCCTGCTTTACCTCTCGGGGCAGGTGGCCGAAAACGCGTCGCTCGACCTCTCGGGTCAGGCGCGTCAGGTCCTGAAGCGCATCGACGAACTGCTGGCCCGCGAGGGCGCGACCCGTGAGCACGTGGTGAGCGCGACCATCTATCTGCGCACGGTGGGCGACTACGCGGCCATGAACGCGATCTGGGACGAGTGGGTGCCAAAGGGCCATTCACCGGCACGCGCCACGGTGGGCGCCAAGCTGATCGACTCCGAGTACCGCATCGAGATCCAGGTGGTGGCGGCCATCGGCAATGTGCCCGCGGCGACGCCCTGAGACCGGGGGCGGGATGAAGCTGCCCAGGATGCGTCGCGTGGCGATGCCGGTCGTGATGCTCGTCATCTCGGGGTGCGCCGGGTCGGGTGTCTTCGGAAAGGCGACGCCGGGCTGGCATGAAGCGGTGGTCGTGGGCCTCGGAAGCCAGGCGGCACTCGCCGCCGTGGCGGACGTGGACTGCAGCGCCGGCGTCGTCTCGGATGCACCCTTCGCCGTGGCGCGCTATCACGGTGCGGGGGTTCACAGCCGCTCCATCGGAAGGCTCGTGCAGCCGTCGGATCCGCCGCCGTATGTCGGCCAGAAGGTGCGCGTCAGCATCCACGACTGCAGCGCGCCCTTCATTCCATTGGGCACGCCATAAGCCTTTCACGATGAACGGAGGCTGACTCCATCGACTGATTTCGTGTGTCATTGTTGTGCCACGGGGCGTGCCTAGATTGCGTCGACCGCGGATGCGACTCCGGTCTCGTTCTCGGCAAGTTCAACACGCACTGAAGGAGCCCTGGAGATGAAAAGAAGTCATGTCACTGGCAGCGCGATCTCTTTCGCGGTAGCCGCACTCGTAGGTTCGCTCGGCGCAGCGCCTGCCCTCGCGCGAGACGATCAGCCGATGCACGTCCTGCTCATCAGCGTGGACGGCATGCATCAAGCCGACCTGTCCAACTACATCAAGGCCCATCCGAACTCGACCTTCGCGAAGCTGGCCCGCCATGGCGTCGAGTACACGCATGCCTCGAGCTCGAAGCCTTCGGACTCGTTCCCCGGCCTGCTCGCCTTTGCAACCGGCGGCTCGCCGATCACCCATGGCGTCTTCTACGACGACAGCTACGACGCCACCCTGTACCCGCCCGGGAGCAACTGCACCGGGACGCCCGGCACCGAGGTGAGCAATTTCGAAGCGCTCGACTGGGACCTGACCCGGCTCGATGGCGGCCTGCCGCCGGCAGGCGCCCCCTTCGACCCGCGCAACCCGCACATCAACCCTGCCAATCTGTCGCTGCGCAAGACCGCGAGCGGGTGCGTGGCCGTCTGGCCGCACGATTACATGAAGAACGGGACCAACACGATCTTCGAGGTCATCCACGAGGCCGGCCTGCGCACGGCATGGTCCGACAAGCACCCGGCCTACGAGATCCTCAACGGTCCGTCGGGCCGCGGGCTGGACGAGCTCTACGCCCCCGAGATCAACTCCACCTCGCTGCAGACCAACGGCTTTCCGGGCGCCCCTGCCAGCGCCGACTGGACGACCGATCCGACCTATACCCGGGGCTATGACGGCTTCAAGGTGAAGGTGGTGCTGAACTGGATCGACGGCCTCGACCAGACCGGAACGAAGAAGGTCGGCGTGCCCGCGATCTTCGGCATGAATTTCCAGGCGGTCAGCGTCGCGCAGAAAGTGACGCATGCGATGGAAGGTGGCGCCACGGCCCGCGGCGGCTATGTCGATGCCGCTGCCGATCCGACGCAGCCCTTGGCGCAATCGCTCGATTTCGTCGATGCCTCGCTGAGGCAGATGTACGAGGCGCTCAAATCGAGGCATCTGCTGAACTCGACGCTGTTCATCGTCGGCGCAAAGCACGGCCAGTCGCCGATCGATGTCGGCAAGCTGCATATGCTCAAGGGTTCCTCGAACGCGTACGCAACGGCGGACGTGAGCGACCCCGCGGACCTGCTCGCCAATGGCGGCGTGCCGGTCGCCCTGGAAACGGCCGACGATGTTTCGCTCATCTGGCTGAAGAGCCATGCCGATGCGGCCAAGGCGGTATCGATCCTGGGCGCCGATCAGGCCGGCGTCAATTCCACCAGGATCCAGACGCTCTATCACGACGCGGCCTTGAAGGCGATCTGGGGCGACCCGGCAGCGGGCCGCGTGCCCGACATCATCATTCAACCGGTGCCGGGCACGATCTACAGCACGAGCGCACGCAAGCTGTCCGAGCACGGCGGGTTTGCCGACGACGACACGAACACGCTGCTCGTGCTCTCGAATCCGCACCTCGCGAAGAAGGTGATCGACACGCCGGTGACCAACATGCAAGTGGCGCCGACCATCCTGAAGACGCTCGGACTCGATCCGCGCAAGCTGGTGGCTGTCCAGCGCGAGGGCACCCAGGTTCTGCCGGGCCTGGAGATCCGCGGCGGGGATGACGACCCCGCTGGCGGGTCGGAGTGACGAGGCGCGCAAGCGCATCGCCAACAGTCAGAGCCGCGCCACGAGCAACTGGCCGGACATCGGCGCGGTCGACAGGGTGTCGAGCGGCACGCTCTGCCGCTGGGTAGTGATCGCGAGCTCGCGCGATCCCTCGCGCTTCACGAAGGCGACGTCGGTCGCGCAGGGCACCGGCAATCCGATGACGCGATCGAGTTGTCCTTCCATCGTGAAGCGCACCACCGACCAGCCGTCGCAGAGCGCGGTCCAGATGCCGCCCTGGTCGTCGAACGCGAGGCCGCCCAGGCGGCCTGAACCGCGCGGCACCGTGGCGAGCCGCCTCACGCTGCTTTGCCCCGGTGTCATCACGAGGATCGCGCCGGATTGCGGCACGGTCGCGAAGACCGAGCCGTCCTCGCCCCAGCAGCACAGGGCGGCGACAGGCTCGCCGATGCGCCAGAAGATCTTCAATCGGCCATCCGGCTTTAGCTGTCCGATCGCGGTGCCGGCTTCGGGCAAGCCGACGGCAACCCAGATCACGCCATCGGCGCCCAAGCATGCGGCGAGCGTCTTGCCTTCGGGCCAGGGATGCGGCGTGCTGTGTCCGGCCCGCCATTCGATCGCGCCCTGTTCGCTGACCACGATCAGCCCGTGCTCGCCGCGAAGCAGGGCCACGATCGGCGAACCCGCGGCGAAAAGCTGTCGATCGCCTTGCGCGTCCCAGACGCGCACCGCGGGCGCGAGCACATCGGACCAGTAGACGCTGCCGTCGCTGGTCACGACCGGATGCGCGCCATGGAATGCCCACGGCCCCGGTATCGCGCGGACAGTCGCTTCGGAATCGTTGCTCGCGGGTGCTGCGGAAGAAGAGAGTTGCGCGCCGATGCGCCGCGCGGCCTCGGCCACTTCGGGCCCGAGCAGTTCCAGCCGCTCGCGCGTCAGCCGCCACGCCGGGCCCGCAACGCTGATCGCGCCACGCACTTCGCCCGACGAATCCTTGACCGGCGCGCCGACGCAGCGCACGCCGAGCACGATCTCCTCGTCGTCGATCGAATAGCCGCGCGCGCGGGTGATGCGCAGCTCGGCATAGAGCCGCCTGCGGTCGGTGATGGTGAGCGGCGTCAGCGGCTTGAGCGTCAGCTCGCGCACGATCGCTTCGCGCGCCTCGTCCGGCATGGCCGAGAGGATGGCCTTGCCCTGGCTCGTGCAGTAGAGCGGCTTTCTTTCGCCAAGCGCAGCCGCCGAGCGCTGGCTGTGCGCGCCGTCGCAGCGTTCGAGCGAGATGACTTCGCGGCCGTCGAGCGTCGCGAGGTAGGTGGTCTCGCCGGTGAGGTCGCGCAGCGCGCGCAACTCGGCGGCCGCAGCGGCCACGAGGTCGGGCATGGCATAGGCCTGCTTCGCCATCTCGAAGCAGCGAAAGCCCAGGCAATAGACCTTGCGCAGCGGATCGCGCCGAAGCAGCCCCCGGTTGATGAGCGTCGCGAGCAGCCGGTAGACCGTGGTGCGCGGCAGGTCGAGCCGCTCTGCGACCTCGCTCTGGCTCAGTCCCTGCGGCGACGAGCCGACCGCGTCGAGCACGTCGAGCGCCTTTTCGAGCGCGCCGGTGCCGTCGCCCGACTGCGCGCTGCGTGTCGGTTTGGGCGCGGCGGGTGCGGCGGATCGGGTTGCCATGGTTTGTCTCAACTGGTGGTACGCGAGGCGATGACAGGGGCGTGACGCCGGTGTTTGGTGATTCTATTTTGGGGTGCGCGTCACTAGCATCGATGTCACCGAGACCTCACCACCAACGCCGACCAATTCCCATATTTTGAGACAGACATGTCACTCAAGCCACCCCCGCCCTTGACCGCCATTCCCCAGCGCCCCCCGGTGCCGCAGGTGTCCGACAGCGTGCTCGACAGGCTCGCCAAAGCCACCAGCGGATCGCTCACCACACAGCTCTACATCAAGGGCTTCCGCCAGCCGGTGCTGCATGGCCTCACGCCGCTCAATCGCAAGGTGAAGCCCTTCGCGGGCCGCGCCTACACGATGCGATTCATCCCGGCCCGGGAAGATGTGGACCTCTACGAGAACCTCACGACCACCCCGAACGCGGACAACCTGCAATGGGTCGGCGTCGAGCAGATCGAGCCCGGCCATGTGCTGGTGATCGACAGCAACCGCGACGGCCGCGCTGCCTCGATGGGCAACATGCTCATCACCCGGATGATGATGCGCGGCGCCCGCGCGGTCATCACCGACGGCAGCTTCCGCGACGGCACCGAGCTCGCGGAGATGGACTTCCCCGTGTGGTCCACCGGCGTCACCGCGACCACGCGCCTGTCGTATCACCACGTGGCGGACCTGCAGGTGCCGATCGGCTGCGCGGGCGTCGCGATCTATCCCGGCGACGTGATCCACGGCGACGGCGACAACATCACGGTGGTGCCGGCGCACCTCGCCGAGGAGATGGCCGACCTCTGCGAGCGCCGCGACGACATCGAGGCCTATCTCGCGATGCGGGTCAGGGCCGGCGAGCCGCTGTGGGGCCTCTATCCGCCGAGCGAAGAGACGCGCGCCGCGCACAGGCAATGGGTGGCCGATGGCCGTCCGCCGATCCACCCCGTCGCGCCCGCGCGCTGATGCAGGAGCAGACGATGAGCCGCCGGGCCGCCGCAAGGCGAATACCGCAGCGCTGCTGCGCGGAGGTTACGCAATGAGCCAGCCGATTCACGCCCCCGCGTTCTACGACGCGCTGATCCGCCGCTACTTCGATGCGTGCAACGCCGCGGACTACGACGCGCTGATGTCGTGCTTCACGCCCGACGCCGTCCACTACTTTCCCTCGGGCCTGCCGGAAGTGCCCTGGCGCAGCGCCGACACCATCAGCCGCAAGTGGATCTGGTGCGTCGAGACGCTGGGCTCGCAGTGGACCATCGAACGCATCCTGATCAGCCACGACAAGCCCGAGGCCATGATCGAGTGGACGCACTGGAAGAACAAGAGCGGCACCGCACTGCGTGGCTCGGAGTGGTACCTCTTCGAAGGCGACCGCATCAAGGAGATCCGCGCCTACTACGCATCGCCCGCGGACAGGGAAGTGCGCATCAACGAGCTCGTGGGCTTCGACTACGCCCTGCGCGGCTACCACCTGAAGAGCGCCTGAGCGATGTCGCACCTTGAATCCATCGAGGCTGCAGCCCTTGCAGCAGGGGCCGCAGCGGGTGATTTCGCAGCGAGTTCCGCCGCGGCGCGTGCCCGCCTGCTGCGTGCGCTGGCGGATGCACTCGAAGCCGGGCGCGAATCGCTGGTGCCGCTGGCCGATCGAGAGACCGGGCTCGGCTTGCCGCGCCTGGGCGGCGAACTGGATCGCACGGCCTTCCAGTTGCGCGGCTTCGCCGCCCAACTGGAGCGTGGCGCGGCACATCGCGTGGAAGACGATCCCGCGGTGGCCGGTGCACCGCCCGCGGGCCGGCCCCGGCTGACGCGGGTGCGCGTGCCGCTCGGTCCGGTCGCGATGTTCGCGGCGAGCAACTTCCCGTTCGCCTTCTCCGTGCTGGGCGGCGACACCGCATCGGCGCTCGCAGCCGGCTGCCCGGTCGTGGTCAAGGCGCATCCGGCGCATCCGATGCTGTCCCGCAGGACGGCGGAGTTGGCGCAGCGCGTCGCCCTGCAGCAAGCTTGGCCCGAGGGCGTGTTCCAGTTCGTCGAAGGCGCGTCGATCGAGACCGGCGTGCGGCTGGTGCAGGCACCCGGGATCGCCGCAGTGGCTTTCACTGGATCGTTTCGCGGCGGCATGGCGCTCGCCGATGTCGCGGCGCGGCGCCCCCGACCGATCCCGTTCTTCGGCGAGCTCGGGTCGACCAATCCGCTGATCGTGCTGCCGGCCCTGCTGGCGCGCGATGCGGAGGGACCCGCCGCGACGCTCGCGCAATCCATCTGCCAGGGCAGCGGGCAGTTCTGCACCAGCCCGGGTGTCATCGTGGTGCCGGTGGGCAGCGAAGGTGATGTCTTCGTGAGTGCGCTGGCGAAGGCGCTCTGCGCGCAGTCGCCGCATCGGATGCTGACGGAAGGCATTCGCGGCGCCTTCGATCGCGGCGTGTCGGCATGGGCGGAATCGCCCTCGGTCCATGCGCTGCTCGCGCCGCCGCACCGCGATGCGGCCGTACCCGGTCCGTTCCTCGGCGAGGTCGCGGCGAACGACTTCGTCGCCGATGGCTCGCTGCACGAGGAAGTCTTCGGTCCCGGCGCTCTGGTCGTTCGCGTCGGGTCGCACAACCAGGCCATCGAGGTGCTGCAAGCCATCGGCGGCTCGCTGACCGTGACCTTGTGGGGCGTGGAAGTCGAGGGCGAAGCGGCGAGGGCGCTGGTGCGCGCCGCCTCGCGGATCGCGGGCCGCGTCCTCTTTGCAGGCGTTCCCACCGGCGTGGCCGTCACCGGCGCGCAGCAGCACGGCGGCCCCTTTCCCGCTTCCACGCAACCCTGGAGCACCTCGGTGGGCTATGCCGCGATGGACCGCTTCCTGCGGCCCGTGGCCTTGCAGGATGCGCCCGCCTGGGTGCTGGCCCGACAGGGGGTGCCATGCTGAAGCACGCCGTCCTCTTGCGGCCCTAGCGGCAACCCGTCATCAAAGCAATCACAGAAGGAGACAACGACATGCAGATCCATCCACCCGGCACCGTCAACCGCCGCACCGCCGCCGCCGGCATGGCGGGCTTCCTCGTCCTCGCGCTCGGGTTCATGAGCCCGTCGGCCATGGCCCAGAGCGACTCGCTCGCCAGGATCCGCAGCAGCGGCAAGATCCGCATCGCCATCGATCTGAGCGTCCCGCCCTGGTCCTACAAGGACGACAAGCTGGAGATGAAGGGCTCCGAAGTCGACACTGCGAAGCTGCTCGCGAAGGACCTCGGCGTCGAGCTCGAAGTGGTGCCGACCAACAGCGCGAACCGCATCCCGCTCTTGATGACGAACCGGGCCGACGTGGTGATCTCGGCGATGACCATCACGCCCGAGCGGCTCAAGACCATCGACTTCTCGCGGCCGTATTCCGGCATCTCCACCTATGTGGCGGCGCCGAAATCGATGGCGGTCCGCACGCCCGCGGACCTCGTGGGCAAGAAGATCGCGGTGACGCGCGGCACCACCAACGATGCCGACATCACGCGCATGGCGCCGCCCGGCGCGGAGGTGGTCCGCTTCGAGGACGAATCGACCACCATGACCGCGGTGGTCAGCGGCCAGATGGACGTGACCGCGCTCGCGACCACGCTGATCGAGGTCATCAACCAGCGCAACCCGGGCAAGCAGCTCGAACCCAAGCTGCTGCTGCAGAACTCTCTCTTCGGTGTCGGCATGCGCAAGAACGACGCCGCGCTCAAGGAGTGGGTCAACAAGTGGATCGAGGATCGGCTGGGGAGCGGCGACCTGCAGACGATCTACAAGAAGCACCAGGGCGCGGAGATTCCCGCCGAGGTGTTGAAGGGCGGCACCTGAGCCCGCGGGACCGACATGAACTACGAGTTTGACTTCAAGGCGGTGCTGGACTACTGGCCTCTTTTCCTCGAGGGGGCCTGGGTCACGCTGAAGCTTGCCTTCTTCGCCACCGTGCTCGGCTTCGTCGTGGGCACGCTCTGCGCGATCGCGCGCACCAGCGGCCCTGCGTGGCTGCGCAACCTGGTCGCGGGCTATGTGGAGCTGATCCGCAACACGCCGCTCCTGATCCAGAGCTACTTCCTGATCTTCGGCATGGCCAGCATCGGCATGAAGCTGCCGATCCTGGTCGGCGCGACGATCGCGCTGGTGGTGAACATCGGCGCCTACACCACCGAGATCATGCGCGCGGGCATCGACTCGATCCAGCGCGGCCAGCTCGAAGCGGCCGAATGCCTTGGCTTGTCGCGCCTGCAGGTCTACCTGCACGTGGTGCTGCGCCCTGCGATGGAGCGCGTGTACCCGGCGCTTGCCAGCCAGTACGTGCTGCTGATGCTGGCCTCCAGCATCCTGTCGTCGGTCGGCGTGGAAGAGCTCTTCGGCATCTCGAACCGCGTGCAGAGCGACACCTTCCGCAACTTCGAAGTCTTCGTGACGCTCGGCATCGTGTACCTCGCGCTGTCGCTGCTGATGCGAGTGGGCTTCTGGCTGCTGAACCTCGTGCTCTTCACGCGCCGCCGCAAGCTCGGCACTCCGATCTGAGGAGCCCGACATGAACATGCAATACCTCGGGTCCCTGCTGCAGGGGCTGTGGGGCACCGTGCTCCTGAGCGCGCTGACCTTCCTCTTCGGCGGCCTGCTGGGCCTTGTGATCGCGCTGTGCCGCATCTCGCCGAGCCGCGGCATGGCGAGCGCCACCAGCGCCTACATCCAGTTCATGCAGGGCATGCCGCTGCTGGTGCTGATGGGCTTGTGCTTCTACGGACCGAGCCTGCTGGGCTTCCAGTCGGTGCATCCGCTGGCGGCGGCCACCTTCGCGATGACGCTCTATGCGGCGTCCTACCTCGGCGAGATCTGGCGCGGCTGCCTGCAGGCGGTGGCCAAGTCGCAGTGGGAAGCGGCGGAATGCCTCGGCTTCTCGCGCTGGCAGCGCATGCGCCTGGTGATCCTTCCGCAGGGACTGCGCATCGCGACGCCGCCCACGGTGGGCTTCATGGTGCAGATCGTCAAGAACACCTCGGTGGCCTCGCTGGTCGTCGGCTTCGCGGAGCTTTCCTACAACGCGAAGGTGCTCAACAACACCACCTTCCAGCCCTTCGTCTACTTCGGCCTCGCGGGCCTCATGTATTTCGCCGTCTGCTATCCGCTGTCGCGCCAGGCGCGCAAGCTCGAAAGGAAACTCAATGTCAGCCGTCGTTGAACTCAGGAACATCCACAAGACCTTCGGCGCGAACCACGTGCTGCGCGGCGTCAGCTTCGAGGTCCATCGCGGGCAGGTCGCGGCCATCATCGGCCAGAGCGGTTCGGGCAAGAGCACCGCGCTGCGCTGCATGGACCGGCTCGAAACCATCGACAGCGGCGAGCTGAACGTCTGCGGCCATGCGCTGCACGATCCGAAGGTCGACCTGAAGCCGCTTCGGCGCGATGTCGGCATCGTGTTCCAGAGCTACAACCTCTTCCCGTACCTCACGGTGGAGCAGAACGTGACGCTCGCGCCGCGCGCCGTGAAGGGCATGAAGGCCTCGGACGCGCAGGAGATCGCGGCCGCGGTGCTGGCCAAGGTCGGGCTCAAGGAAAAGATGGGCGCCTATCCCGAGCAGCTCTCGGGCGGCCAGCAGCAGCGCGTGGCGATCGCGCGCAGCCTCGCGATGGAGCCCAAGCTGATGCTCTTCGACGAAGTCACCTCCGCACTCGATCCGCAGCTGACCGGCGAAGTGCTGCGCGTGATGGAGCAGCTCGCGGCCGACGGCATGACCATGGTGCTCGTGACCCACGAGATGGCCTTCGCGCGCAACGTGGCGCACCAGGTCATCTACATGCGCGACGGCAAGGTGCACGAAAGCGGTAGCGCCGACATCCTGCGCCAGCCGTCCACGCCCGAACTGGCCAACTTCATCAGTGCGGACGCCTGAATCTCTGTCTGCTTTCACAAGGAACTCCGAAATGAAACGTCGCTCCCTGCTGGCCCTTGCCGCCAGCGCAGCCTGCATCCTGTCCATGGGCGCCGCGCATGCCGACCAGGACACGCTCGCCGCCATCCGCGAAGCCAGGACCCTCCGCGTCGCGCTCGAATTCGGCCGTCCGCCATGGGGCTTCAAGGACGACAGGCTGAAGATGTCGGGCTCGGACATGGAGGCGGCGGAATTGCTGGCTTCCGACCTCGGCGTAAAGCTCGAGATCGTGGAAGTCACCGGGCCCAACCGCATTCCCTTCCTGCAGACGAAGAAGGCCGATGTGGTGCTCTCCACGTTCTCGATCACGCCGGAGCGGCTGAAGGTCATCGACTTCTCGGCGCCGTACGCGAGCGCGGTGCAGATCGTCGGCGCGCCGAAGTCGCTGGCATTGAAGTCCGAAGCCGATCTCAAGGGCAAGCGCGTGGGCGTGACCCGCGCGACCACCGGTGACGTGGAGCTGACCAAGAAGGCCAAGGACCTCGGCGCGGAAGTGGTGCGTTTCGACGACGAATCGACCAACATGACCGCGCTCGCGAGCGGGCAGGTCGACATCGTGATCCAGGAGCCCGCGACGCTCACCGCGGTGGCCGCGCGCAATCCGCAGCGGCAGCTGGAGCCGAAGTTCATCTTCACGCAGTTCCCGGTCGGCATCGGCTTGCGCAAGAACGATCCTGCGCTCAAGAGCTACCTCGACCAGTGGGTCAGGACGCACATGGCCGATGGAAAGCTCAACGCCATCTACCGCAAGTACCACGGGACCGACCTGCCGGCGGAGATCGCGAAGCCGGCCAGCTGAGGGGAGCAACGCCGAACGAAGCCCTGCGGCGGTTGTTCGGCGTTGCCCTGGTTCTGCCTTACTGTGCTTTGGCCTTCGCGATCATGCTGTCGACCCAGGTCATCGCTTCCTGCACGTCGTAGTTGCCGGCGTGGCCCTGATCCCAGGCCAGGGCGTAGTCGACGTCCTGCACCTTGGGATCGGCCTTCAACGCGCGGCTGAGGTTGTACGCGACGGTGAACGAGGTGTCGCGATCGCGCGCGCCCACGCGAATGCGCCAGTGCGGCGTGATGCCGTCGTTCTTGCCCACATAGGCCAGTGCATTGATCATCTTGTACTGGTTGAGCAGGAACGAGCGCTGCGGATTGCCGGCCCAGGTGTAGCCGGTATTTCCGAGGCCGACCCCGGCTTGCGCGTCGGTGCCATTGGCGCCGTCGTTGTGGTTCCAGCCGTACTCGGTGAAGTTGGAGTAGACCAGATCAGGGGTGCCGAACAGGTCGGACTCGCCGCCGGTGTGGTTGACGGTGCCGGCGCCGTCATCGGTCGCGGTTCCTGTTGCGGCTTGGCTTTGGCCTCGCTGGTCGAACGCCGGCACGGCCTTGAGCCTGGCCTGCGTGGCAACGAACTTCAGGTAATTGCGCATATTGAAGCTCGTGACCGTACCGCTGGCATCCGCGCCGATGTAGTCGTTCAGATAGTGCACGGATCCGGAGCCGCCGCCGACTCCGTTGCCCGCGTGATCCCCGTAAGCACCGAAAGCAACGAATGACTTGCCGGCCTTGATCTGCTTTTCGGCCGCCTTCTTTATTTCGACCTGAATGGCGGCCAGCATGTTGTCGGTAGTCAGTTGCGTGCCATCGTCATTCTTCAGGCCCAGGCCGGCCTGGTAAGCCACGAACTTGTTCATCAGTTCGGCGCTGCCGGTGGGGTCCGGATTGGAGGCCCTGATGAGCACGGTGCCGTCCGCGGCCTGGATCGTGCCGGCCTTCTGAGCCGCCTCGACCAGCGCGCGCGAGTCCAGGACATTGAACATCCACTCGTAAGCCAGGTCGGCGCTGCCCATGTCCTGGATCGGGCAGTAGGCCACGACAGCGAAGACGTCGTCCTTGATCGAGCTCTTGCCGTCCTTGTCGATGCCGGCCGCGCCGATGGCCGCGAGGTAGGGGAAATAGTCCTCGTTGTTGCCCGTGGCACCCAGTTGGGTGGATTGCGCGCCGCCACCGCTGGTGCCGTTCACCACGATGCGGCTGGCGTCGCCCGGCATGGTGGCGTCGTTCAGGCGCAGGAAGCGCACGGCCGCCTTGGCGTCGACGATGGCGGCCGGCGCCTTGCCCTGGTAGACGCCGTCCTGGTAGACGCCCGCCGGGGCCGTAGCGCCACGGCTGCGCGAGGCGATGTTGATGTAGACGAAGCCGCGGCTCAGTGCGGCGCCAACCTTGTCCGTGTCGCTGTTGCTCACATAGGCGCGCCCGGCGACCACGTCGGCGCCGGCATAGTTGGCGCTGGTGATCGCCGTCACGCCATCCCAGCCGCCCTTGCCCCCTTGATAGCTGGCAAACCAGCCGCCGTTGTTGACGTTGAAGAAGATGGGGTTGTCCTGCCTGGCTGCATCTTGCTCGCGAACGAAGATGTTCATGTTCTGGTAGCCGCAGCTCTGATTGTCGGCCGCAAAGGGTGCGCCGAGGGCAGGTTGCTGAGCAGCCAGTTTCATCGGGGTGCCGACGTAGCACACCTCTCTGTACCAGCGCACGGGCGTGGCGGTGCCGTCAAGCGTGACGGTGATCGTCGTGTAGGGGGCCTTCGAGGCGTCGAAGGCGAGCTTGTCGTCATAGACGCCCGGCCCGGCGGCAGCCGCGGAAGCAGTCGAGGCGGTGGCCGTGGTGGTGGTCGTGCCCGAGCTGGTCGAGCCCGTCGAGACAGTCGAGCCCGAGCTGCCCGAGCCACCGCCGCAGGCGCCCAGCGATACCAGAATGCAGGCGCCCAGCGCGGTGCGCGAAAGCCGCCCCGGAACGGAGGGCGAGGTGGGGAATTTCATTGTTTGTCTCCTCGGTGGGTTGGGGAACTTGCAAAAAGCACACGCGCGACCTCCGCCACCAGGAGCAAACAAGATGCGTGCTCCCGGTGGCGTCAGTCCTGGTGTCGTGTCAGGCGGGGTTGAGCTGGCGTTGCGCCACGTCGCGCTGACGTGTGCTGAGGATCGCCACTGCCGCGAACGCCGCAGGCAGGGCGAGCATGCCGAGGATGCTGCCGAAGCCCAGGCCCATGCCCAGCAGCGCGCCGCCGAAAGCGGAGCCCAGGATGCTGCCGAAGCGCCCCATGCCCAACATCCAGCTCACGCCGGTGGCCCGTGCGGCGGTGGGATAGCAGCCCGGTGCGAAGGCATTCAGCCCGGTCTGCGCGCCGCTCATGAAGAAACCGGTGCTGAAGACCAGCAAGGTCAGCGCAGGCGACACGGCACCGATGGCGCCGACCACCAGCACGCACAGCGCCCCGGCGAAATAGGCCCCGGCGATCACTCGCGCCGGCTGTGCGCGGTCCATGCACCAGCCGACGATCACGGCGCCGATGGTGCCGCCGATCTGAAACATCGCGGTGACGTTGGCCGCCGTCGCGATCGACAGCCCGGCGTCCTTCATCAGCGTGGGCAGCCAGCCGGTGAGCAGGTAGATCACGAGCAGGCCCATGAAATAGGTGACCCACAGGGCGATGGTCAGCGCGCCGAAGCCCGGCGAGAACAGCACGCCGACGGTCGTGCGACCGGCCACCGGAGGCTCTTGAGAAACGAAGCGGGTGCCGGGCTCGAAGCGGGCGCCGCACACGCGCGCGAGCGTCGCCGCGATGCGCTCGGCGGGCCGGCCCTGCACTGCCATGAGCCGGGCCGATTCGGGCAGCAGCCAGACCAGCAATGGCACCAACGCCAGGGGCAGCACCCCGCCGAAAACGAGGACCGCACGCCAGCCATGCATCGGTATCAATGCACCCGCCACGAACCCGATCAACGCCGACCCCAGGTTGAAGCCGGTGAACATGAGGGTGATCATCAGCGCCCGCTTGCTGGACGGGGCGTATTCGGACAGCAGCGTGGTCGTGTTGGGCATGGCCGCACCGAGGCCGATGCCGGTGAGCAGGCGCAGCGCCGCCATCTCGGTCGGCGAACGGGAGAACGCCGTCGCGATGGTCAGCACGCCGAACAGCAGCACGGAGGTGATCAGCACCAGCTTGCGTCCAACGCGGTCCGATGAGGGGCCCGCCACCAGTGCGCCGATCACGAGGCCGATCGGCGCGGCACTCATCACCAGTCCGAACGCAGGGCGCGAGAGGCCCCACTCCTGCAGGATCGGGGGCGCGACGAATCCCATGATCGCCACGTCCATGCCGTCTGCGGCCACCACGAGGAAGCACAGGATGACGAGAAGCCACTGATAAGTGGATGGAGGCCTGTCGTCGATGAATGCCTTGACATCGACAGTTGCGGGAACCGACATGTGTTTGTCTCCTTTTTGTTGTTGACCGATCAGGTGGCGGCGGCAGTGACCGCGGGCTGGTCCCACTGCAGCGCGCCAGCGTCCTTGCCTGCCACCGAATAGAGGGCGCCCGGCGCATTGCGGGTCTGCTGGAAGTCCTCCAGCGACTGGCCGCGCATGGCGGCGTAGATGTGCAGGTTGGACACACCGACCACTGCACCCAGCTTCTCGAGCATGAAAAAGATGGCCCCGTACTGGATCAGCCCGCGCCAGTCGCGTCGACGGACGAGGTCGCGCTCTGTCGGCGTGAGTTGCGCGCGTTCGAACTCCGCTTCCTGGTCGGCCAGGAAGCGGGCCCGGAACTCCGGCACCACCAGCTCATGCAGGAAGCGGTTGATGCGATAGCCGCGCACGCTGCGCTCGATGGTGAAGGGGTAGCTGCCCTGCAGCCGCTCGGCGCCTGCCAGCTGGGCCGATACCTTCTCGGCGCGGCGGCGCTGTTCCGACGGCGCCGGCGGCGCAGACTGGTTCTCGTAGATCGCGGTGGCGATGCCGGTCATCGAGGGCAGGTAGTAGCCGCGATGCGTGCACTTCACCTGCGCCGACAGCGCACCGCGCATGATCAGCCACATGATCACCTCGGCCCCCTCGACACCGCCCAGTTCGGCGTACTCGGCGTGGGTCATGGCGGCCAGTTGCTCCGGGTCCTGCTCGATCAGGTCGAGGAAGCGCTGGTCCCATTCGGTGTTGTTGAAGCCGGCGCGTTCGCCGTGCACCTGGTGCGAGAGGCCGCCGGTCGCCACGATGGCCACACGCAGGTCCTCGGGGTAGCTCTCGATGGCACGGCGCAGTGCCTGGCCCAAGCGGTAGCACCGGCGCGCCGTGGGGATGGGGAACTGCAGCACGCCGACCTGCAGCGGCACCAGCCGCACCGGCCATGCGGACCCGCTGTGCGGGCACAGGATCGACAGCGGCGAGAAGCAGCCATGGTCCAGTGCCTTGTCCTGGAAGAAGGACATGTCGAACTCGTCGGCCATCAGCGAACGGCCCAGGTGCTCGGCGAAGGCCGGGTCGCCCTGGATCGCCGGCAGGTCGCGCGCGCCTGCGCCCTCGTCGGCCACCGCCCACTGCGGGCCGACGCCGAGCGTGAAGGCCGAGTAGTGGTCGAAGAAGAAGGAGGTGACGTGGTCGTTGTAGACGAACAGCAGCACGTCGGGCCTGCGCTCGTCGATCCAGTCGCGCAGCGGCTGGAAGGTTTCGAAGATGGGCGCCCACACCGGGTCGTTGCCCTTGTCGCGGTCGACGGCGAAGCCGATGGTGGGCGTGTGGGATGCAGCAATGCCGCCGATGAGGGTGGCCAAATGAGTCTCCTGAGATTGCAGACGGACTACCGTCAGTTCGATCCCGCACGGTTATCACGTGGAGTGACACCGGCGGACCACCGGAGCGTGGAACGCACTCGGTGGCGCAGGCGAGTCTAGGAAAGGGACCCCCGACCACGGAAGATGTCAGGATGGCGGCCTTGATAACCAGCAGATATCATGGTTTTCATGAAGCTCAGTCATCTGCGTGCTTTCACAGCCGCCCTGGAAGAAGGAAGCCTGCGCGCCGCCGCAAAGCGGCTCGGGCTCTCGCAGCCCGCCCTGAGCAAGATGATGCGGGAGCTGGAGCGCGAGCTGTCGACCACCCTGCTGTTGCGTTCGCGCGGCGGCGTGACGGGCACCACCGCCGGAATGGTGCTGTACGAAAGGGCACGCGCCGCCGACCGCGAGTTGAGCCAGGCCGCCGATCAGATTCGCCAGCTCGGCGGCGGCATGACCGGCACGCTCACCATCGGTGCCGTGCCCCTGGCCGTGATGCTGCTGGTCCCGGAGGCCTTGCGCACCTTCGGCCGGGAGTTCCCGCAGATCCAGCTGCGCGTGATCGAGGAGCTGTACATCGCGCAACTGGCACCGCTGCGCAAGGGCGAGGTGGACATCGCGCTGGGACCGCTTCCGGAGCAGATTCCGCCGGGGGAATTCACGGTGGAGCCGCTGATGCCCATCGCCATGGTCGTGGTCGTGCG
This sequence comes from Variovorax sp. HW608, assembly GCF_900090195.1. Taxonomy (NCBI): domain Bacteria; kingdom Pseudomonadati; phylum Pseudomonadota; class Betaproteobacteria; order Burkholderiales; family Comamonadaceae; genus Variovorax; species Variovorax sp. HW608. The sequence goes on along the minus strand of NZ_LT607803.1, from coordinate 786,283 downwards.
CCGGGGCAATCCCCTGGCCCGGGCCCGGCATCTGGCCGAGCTGGCCGAGGCGCGCTGGGTCTATACCGGCGCCTCAGCCGAGTCGGGCTATGCGCGTGTGCTGTTCGAGCGCAACGGACTCGCGCCACCACCGGCCGGCGCGCTGGTGAACTCCACGCTGGGACTGCTGTCGATCATCGCCAGCGGCAACATCGTCGGCCTGCTTCCGCAGCAGATCGCCGCGCACCCGTTCGCGCAGCAGCACCTGGAGACGGTGCAGATCGCCGAAGGTCCCCTGCAATTGAGCCTGGGCGCGCTGGCGCGCAGCGGCTCGGCCCTCAAGCCGAGCGTGCGTCACTTCCTGACCCATTTGCATCGCGCTGCGCATCACCTGCACGTGCCGAGTCCATAGGCCGAGTTGCCGGGTTCAGACTCGAAAGCGCTCGACCGCCCGAAGATCGAGCGAGAAGCCCAGCCCCACGCCTTGCGGCACACGAACCCGGCCTTCATGCGGCAGCGGCGTTCCGCCAACCGCGATGTCCGCATGCGGCCGCACGTAGAGATGCTCGAACAGCGGCTCGCCGGGCAAGACCGAGGAGACATGCAGCGTGGCGAAGTAGCCGGGACCGAAATAGGGCGAGTGAGGCATCACCGCAACGCCGTGCGACTGCGCGACTTGTGCGGACGCCATGAATTCGCTGACGCCGCCCACCTTGATCACCGAAGGCTGCGCGAAGCTCACCGCCTTGGCTTCCACCATACGCGCGAACTCATGGCGCGTGCAGGCGTTTTCGCCAGCCCCGACAGGGAACTCGCGATTGAGCTCGGCCTGGTTGCGGATGTCCTCGGGCGGGAACACCGGTTCCTCGACCCACTGGGCGTTGATGTCGCGTAGCACGCCGATCCGCTCGCGGGCGACTTCGGGCGTCCATGCGCAATTGACGTCGACGGAAATGCCGATGTCTGGACCGCACGCCGCACGGCCCGCGCGAATGACCTCGGGATCGACTTCGTGCAACTTGACGTAGCGGTAGCCTTCACGGACCGCATCTCGGCAGTGCTTGTCCACGAGGGACGCATCGCCGTAGCGCACGAGGCTCGCATAGGCCGTGAGGCTCTCACGCGCGGAGCCGAGGAGGGCGTGCAGCGGCACGCCGCGCGCCTGCGCCGCGAGATCCCACAGCGCGATGTCGAAACCCGAGATCGCGAACATCGCGATGCCGTAGCGGCCGAAGATGTGCAACCGCTGCTGCACCTCCAGCGTCAGTGTCTCGGGCCGTTCGGGCAGATCGCGGCCCTGCACCAGCGGTGCGACCATGTCGCGCGCGGCGGCGGCCACGGCGGTGCGGCACGAGTAGGCAAAGCATTCACCCCAGCCCACGAGGCCGGTGTCGGTTTCGAGCCGCACCAGCACCATGTCGAACGTGGTCCACTTGCCCGGCGCGTGGATCGGCGTCCCGCTGCCGTCGTCGAAAGGGACGACCGCCTCGATCACATCGATCTTCGCGATCTTCATGCGCGTGATTCCTGCGGGCGCAACAGGCGCTGCGTATCGCCGACGTACTCGGACTCCGAGAACATGCCGCCGAGCGTGACCTCCGACGGCTTGCGCGCAGCGTCCGAGCCGGGGGCCGGCTGCGGGTCTTCCGCGAGCACGCGCTCGTCCCATCCCTCGGAACTGTCCTTCGGCAGATAGCCGAGCCGGTAGGCCGAGGCGTTGTCGTAGTGCCGGCCGCTCGCATCCGAGATGCCGTAGACGATCTCGAAGACCAGGTCGGGCCGTTCGATGCCGATGCTCACAAGCTGCGCGAGGTCCCGGAAGCTGATCCAGCTGCCGAGGCGGCGGCGGTCGATCGGTTTCGTGTTGACGTTGCCGATGCGGATCGCGAGCACCGGCAGGCCGTACTTGTACGCATAGAGCGCGCCGATCGATTCGCCAAAGGCCTTGCCCACCGCATACCGGCTGTCGGGCCGCAGGATTGCCGTGTCGCCCATCAGCGGGCCATGCGGGCTGCGCGGCTGCAGCCCGACGACGTGGTGCGAGCTCGCATAGATCACGCGCTTGACGCCCGCGGCGCGTGCGGCGTCGAAGAGGCTGATCGTGCCCTCGACGCTCAGGTGCACCTGGTCTTTCCATGGCGCGTCGGTGGTGCACGCGGCCAGATGGACAACCGCGTCGCACCCCTCCAAATGCTGCGTCAGCGCGGCCTGATCGGTGATGTCTACCACTGCCGTGGTTTCGTTGGGCGCGGGGTTGGCGATCGGTTGCAGGTCGAGCGAAACGACCGCGTAGCCCTGCTCCAGAAGTTGCTGGCGCAGCCCGGTCCCGACGAGACCGGCTGCACCGGTGATGGCAATGCGTTTCATGCGAAGTGTCTCCTTGCGATGGCTTGGAAGAATTGTCGGAAATCCCTCGCCTCGCAGGTCGTTGCTTCGCGGCACGCGTCGCCGATCCGTACCAGATGGCGGGACTGCCGATGGCCTTCAGGGCCGCTTGCCGAACTCTTCGGTCTCAGGCGTCCAGCGCTGCGCCTGCTCGCTCAGCGTGAAGCCGAGGCCCGGGCGGTCGGAGACGTACATGCGCCCATCCTTGAGATGCATCTGCTCGTTGAAGAGCGGGCCGAGCCATTCGAAATGCTCGAGCCAAGGCTCGATGCCGTAGGCAGCAGCGAGATGCAGGTGGATCTCCATCGCGAAGTGGGGCGCAAGCTTGCGCTGCTTGAATTCGCCGAGGGCCATGATCTTCAGGAAGGGCGTGATGCCGCCCACGCGCGGCGCATCCGGCTGGATGAAGTCGGTGCCCGCGAGGATCAGTTGCGCATGCTCGTCGAACGAGGTGAGCATCTCGCCGGTCGCGATCGCCGTGTCGAAGCGCTCGGCGAGCTGGCCATGCCCTTCGAAGTCATGCGCGTCGAGCGGCTCCTCGATCCAGGTGAGGTCGAACTCCTCGAAGGCGCGGCAGGCGCGCGTGGCCTTCTGCCGGTCCCACTGCTGGTTGGCATCGACCATCAGCGGGAAGCCGTCGCCGAGCAGCTTGCGCACCGCCCGCACGCGCTCGATGTCGATCGACAGGTCGGGCTGGCCGACCTTGAGCTTGATGCCGCCGATGCCGCTCTCGCGCGAGATCGCGACGTTCTTGAGCACCTGGTCCAGCGGCGTGTGCAGGTAGCCGCCCGAGGTGTTGTAGCACTGCACCGAATCGCGCTGCGCGCCCAGCAGCTTCGCCAGCGGCAGGCCGGCGCGCTTGGCCTTCATGTCCCACAGCGCGATGTCGAAGGGCGCGATGGCCTGCGTCGTGAGGCCGCTGCGGCCCATGCTCGCGCCGGCCCACAAGAGCTTGGTGAAGAGGCGCGAGATGTCGTTCGGGTCTTCGCCGATGAGGTTCGGCGCGAGCTCCTTGGCATGCGCGTACATGCCCGGCCCACCGGCGCGCTTCGAGTAGCCGAAGCCGATGCCTTCATGGCCGTCGCGCGTGCGGATCTCGGCGAAGATGAAGGCGATCTCGGTCAGCGGCTTCTGGCGGCCGGTGAGCACCTTGGCGTCGCTGACCGGCGTGGCCAGCGGCAGGTAGGTCAGCGACAGCCTGATCCACTCGATGCGGTCGCCGGTGTCGGCGGCGGTGCGGGCGTCCGCGCCCACCTTGGCGTAGGAGACGATGTTCGATTCGACGGCTTGCATGGGGAAGGTCCTTGAGATGAAGTGATTAGGGATGGAAGGGCGCGGCTCATTCGGCCTTGAGGCCGCCCACGCGGATGACTTCGGACCAGCGCGCCACTTCGCTGTTCACGAAGCGGGTGTAGTCGGGCGGATTCGAGGTCGAAACGATGAAGCCGCTGCGCTCGAGCTTCGCGCGCGCCGCCGGTTCGGCGAAGGCCTTGGCCATCGCCGCCTGCAGCTTGTCGATCACCGCCTGGGGCGTTCCCTTGGGCGCCGACAAGCCGGTCCACGACACCGCGCTGAAACCCGGATAGCCGGACTCGGCCACCGTGGGCACGTCGGGGTACAGCGGGTTGCGCTGCGCGCTCGTCACCACCAGGGCGCGCAGCTTGCCGGCCTTCACGTGGGGCAGAACGACATCCTGGTTGGTGAACATGCCTGGAATCTGGTTGGCCAGCACGTCATTGAGTGCCGGGGCTCCACCTTTGTACGGAATGCCGACCATGTCCAGTCCCGCGCTCTGCTTGAGGTATTCGGTGGTCAGGTGGCCGGACGACGCGGTCACCTGCCCGTAGCTGAACTTGCCCGGGTTGGCCTTCACCCAGGCGACGAACTCCTGGAATGTCTTGGCCGGAAAGCTCGGATTCACCACCAGCACGTTCGGCCCGGCCGCGAGTTGCGAGATGTGGACGAAGTCGGACTCCGCATAGCCCGGCTTGGGCGCCGTGAAGCCGTGGATGACCGCGTTGGTCCCGATGCCCGACAGCAGCAGCGTGTAGCCGTCGGGCGCCGCCCTGGCGGCCAGTTCGGTGCCGATCGCGCCGCCGGCGCCGCCCCGGTTGTCGACGATGAAGGGCTGCTTGAGCTCCTTGCCGAGCTCATCGGCGATGAGCCGGCCCATGATGTCGCTGGTGCCGCCGGCCGGGAAGGGAACGATGATCTTCACCGGCCGGTTCGGGTAGTCGCTGGCGGCCTGCGCGGATGTCCCCAGCGCGAAGAGGCCGAGCACGAGGGCAGCGGCACAGAGCAGTCGTCGATGCATGGTGAAGTCTCCTGTTCGAATGAGTGCGTGATGAAATCGCTTTCATTTTGAGCGCTGAATCGGCGGCCGGCACGGAGCTCGGGAGCGCGCCGGGGCGCCGCGTCCCGGCCAGTGGGAATTGGCCTCGGCGTGGCGCAAGGGTTTTCACGGAGGGCAGGGCGCCGGGAGTGAAAACGCTTTCATCTCGGCCCATCAACGGCCGGACCGCGGGCTATAGTCGAGGCCAGCATGACGAACGCCACCGGCTCCATCTCCCGCGCGCGCATGAGCGATGTGGCGCAGGCTGCCGGGGTCTCGCTGGTCACGGTGTCCCGCGCGGTCAATGCACCCGACAAGCTGGCGCCCGAAACGCTCGCGGTGGTGCGGGCAGCCATCGAACGGCTCGGCTACGTGCCCAACCTGACGGCCGGAAGCCTCGCTTCCAGCCGCTCGCGCATCGTGGCGGCGGTGGTGCCGACGATCTCCAATCCCGTCTTCTCGGAAACCATCGAGGCGCTGACCCAGACGCTCGCCGAGTCCGGCCACCAGCTGCTGCTGGGCCAGAGCGCCTACCGCGGCGCGGAGGAGGCGGCGCTGGTCGATGCCTTCCTCGGCCGCCGGGTGGACGGGCTGGTGCTGACCGGCTGCAACCAGAGCCCGGCGCTGATCGTGCGCCTGAAGCGCGCCGGCTTGCCGGTGGTGCAGACCTGGGACCTGCCCGACAACGGCGCGGCGCTCGTCGACATGGTGGTGGGCTTCTCCAACCGCGACGCCGGCCGGCTCGCGGCGCGCCATCTGATCGAGCGCGGGTGCCGCTCGCTCGGCTTCATCGGTGCCGAGGAAGACCGGTCACGCCGCCGGCTCGACGGCTTCAAGGCCGAGGCGGCGAAGCTGGGCGTGCGCACGGTCGCTGCCGAGCTGATCCGTCCGCCCGCGCAGATGGATCAAGCCGGCGCGCGGCTCCAGCAGCTCGTTGCGCGCCAACCCGATCTGGACGGCGTGTTCTGCAACAACGACCTGCTCGCGGCCGCGGTGCTCTTCGAATGCCACCGCGTGCGCTGTCCGGTGCCGAGGAAGCTCGCAGTCCTCGGCTTCGGCGACCAGCCGGTGGCGCGCGCCGCGACACCGCAGTTGTCCACGATACGAATCCGCCGCGCCGAGATGGGCGAGCGCGCGGGCCAGATGCTGCTGACGCGGCTTGCGGGCGAAGCGCCGGAAGCGCAATGCATCGACCTCGGCTTCGAGATCGTCGCCCGGGACAGCACGTGACGGATTCGCGAGCAGCGCACTCCTGTACACTGCGGCCCCATGTCGTGCCATCCATTCCAGACCGCCATCAGCGTCGCCCCCACGGGCCGCATGATGCCGTCCGCCTTCGCGCGGGCTGTGCAGGCACTGGATGCACGAATGATTACCACCATTACCACCGCGGCCACCTGAGCACGCGCAGGTGGCCGTTCCGGCAGCCACCTGGTGATCTCTCTTCTCCCCGAATGAATGAAACCCAGCTCTGGCAGCTGGGTTTTTTCGTTCTTGCCCGGAGAAGTCCATGTACCGTGATCCCGTCCAGTCCCTCGAACCGTTGCGCAGCCCCAGCGCATTCACCCGTCCCTTGCGCGTGGGCATGATCGGCATCGGCACCGTGGGCGCCGGCACCTTTCGCGTGCTGGCCCGCAACCAGGCCGAGATTGCCGGCCGGGCGGGCCGGTCGATCGAGATGGTGATCGTCGCGGCCCGCAACCTGGTGCGCGCCGCGTCCATCGTGGGCGAGGGCGTCGCGCTGACGGACGACCCGCTCTCCGTGGCCATGCATCCCGACGTGGATGTGGTGGTGGAAGTGGCGGGCGGCACCGGACCGGCGCGCGACTGGGTGCTGGCCGCGATCGCCCATGGCAAGCACGTGGTCACGGCCAACAAGGCGCTGCTGGCGGTGCACGGCACGGAGATCTTCGCCGCGGCGCGACGGCACGGCGTGGCCGTGGCCTATGAAGGCGCGGTGGCCGTGAGCATCCCCATCATCAAGGCGCTGCGCGAAGGCCTCGCGGCCAATCGCATCGAATGGGTGGCCGGCATCATCAACGGCACGACCAACTTCATCCTGAGCAAGATGCAGGGCGAAGGCCTGGACTTCGACGCCGCGCTCGCGCAGGCGCAGGCGCTCGGCTATGCGGAGAGCGACCCGAGCTTCGACATCGAAGGCGTCGACGCCGCGCACAAGCTCACGCTGCTGGCCTCCAATGCCTTCGGCATGCCATTGCGCTTTGCCGATGCAGAGGTGTCGGGCATCGCCGCGCTGCAGGGCCTGGACGTGACCTCTGCCGAACAACTGGGCTTTCGCATCAAGCTGCTGGGCGTGGCCCGCCGCCGGGAAGAGGGCGTGGAGCTGCGCGTGCAGCCCGCGCTGGTGCCTGCTGCGCACCTGATGGCCAATGTCAACGGATCGATGAACGCGGTCATGGTCAAGAGCGACGCGGCGGGCCTCACGATGTATTACGGGGCGGGGGCGGGCTCGGAGCAGACCGCATCGGCGGTGATCGCCGACCTCGTGGACGTGGCGCGCCTCGACGGCACGCCTGCGGCGCAGCGCGTCCCGCACCTGGGCTTTCAGGCGCATGCAATGAACACCTTGCCGGTGCTCCCCGGCGCCGCAGTGCGTACCCCGCACTACATGCGGGTGCCCGTCACGTGCCCGGCGGATGTCGAGACCGTGGCCGCCTGGCTGGCGACGCAGAAGCTGCCGGTGCGGCAGGTGGTGCTGGCGGCCGGGCGGCCGGGCATCGGCCCGCAGGTCCTGGTGCTGACGGCGCCGGTCGCGCAGGGAACGCTGGACCTCGCGGCTCGCATGCTGCAGGCGCATCCCGTGGCGGCCGGCACAGTCACGACGCTGCGGGTGGAGGAGCTTGAAGGTTGACGAGGGCGCGACGCATGCTTCACTCGCCGGGCCGAAGATGTTCCAGGAACCACGCGCACGCCAGGCGGGCCACCGTTTCCAGCGCGCCGGCCTCTTCGAAAAGATGGGTGGCGCGCGGAACGACTTCCAGGCGCTTCACGCAGTTCAGCGCCCGCAGCGCCGTCTGGTTCATCGCGAGGACCTCGCGGTCCGCGCCGCCCACGATCAGGAGGGTCGCCGCACGGAGCATGCCGAGCTCATCCATGGCGAGGTCCGGACGTCCCCCGCGGGAGACGACGGCTTGCACCGCCTCCGGCCGATGGGCCGCGGCAACCAGCGCCGCGGCGGCCCCGGTGCTCGCCCCGAACAGCCCGACGGGCTGCCGTGCGGCCGCAGTCGCAGCCAGTGCGTCCAGCGCCAGCAGCACGCGCTGCGACAGCAGGGGAATGTCGAACACGTTGGCCCGGATCTCGGCCTCCTCGGGTGTGAGAAGGTCGAACAGCAGCGTGCCGAATCCGCAGGCCTGGAGCGCTCGCGCCACCTGAAGGTTGCGGCGACTCAACCTGCTGCTGCCGCTGCCGTGCGCGAACACGATGATGCCGCGTAGCGGCTTCGGCAAGCAAAGCTCGCTTTCGAGGCGCTCGGGACCGATGAGCATCGAAATGGGTTCTGACATGGTGTGCCCCTCTTGATCGCGTTCGCCCTTGCGTTCCGTCAAGCACCCGCTGCAAGGTGGTCCTACAGTGACCGGGATGGAACGCCCGGTCGCAGTGCAGCAATTGTCGAGCGGGCCGCAGGGCCTGCTGGATCTGATCGGCCAGATGCTCGGCGAGTTGCGCGCCGGAGGAGCGACCGTGCCGGCCGAGCTCGACGACGACCTGGAGCGCACGCTCGGCATCGACAGCCTGGCGCGGATGGAGCTGATGCTGCGCCTGGAGCAGGCCTACGGCGTGCGCATGCCGGAACACGAGGTGCAGCAGGCACGCACGCCGCGCGACCTGTGGCGGGCGCTGGCGGCCGCCACGCCGCGCGAGGGCGCCGCGCTGACCACGCCGCCACCGCGCGCGCCCGCTCCGCATGCGGGCGTGGGTCGCCTCGCGGCCCATGCCCAGACCCTGATGGAGGTGCTCGAGGCGCATGCCCGTAGCGACCCCGAGCGCCCGCAGGTCACGCTGCTCGGCGGCGGCGCGCCGGCCGTGCGCACGCATGCCGAGCTGCTGCAGCGCGCCGGCATGGTCGCCGCCGCGCTGCAGGCCGAGGGCCTGCGGCCGGGGCAGAGCGTTGCGCTGATGCTGCCGACCGGCCTGGCGTTTTTCGAGACCTTCGCCGGCATCCTGGTCGCGGGCGGTGTGCCGGTGCCGATCTACCCGCCGTTTCGCGCCTCGGGCATCGAGGACCATCTGCGGCGCCAGGCCCGCATCCTGGACAACGCGCAAGCCGTGCTGCTCATCGGCGACGAGCGCACACGGCTGGCCGCCGGCATGCTGCGCCTGGCGGCGCCCGGGGTGCGCCGCGTGCTGGCGGTGGAGCGGCTGGCCGCCGAGGCCGGCACGCCGCGGCCGGCCCCGCGCGGGCCGAGCGACATCGCGCTGCTGCAGTACACCTCGGGCAGCACCGGGCAGCCCAAGGGCGTGGTGCTCACCCATGCCAACCTGCTGGCCAATATCCGCGCAATCGGAAGGGTGCTGGAGGTCGACGCGCAGGACGTGTTCGTGAGCTGGCTGCCGCTGTACCACGACATGGGCCTGATCGGGGCCTGGATGGGCAGCCTCTACCACGGCATCCCGCTGGTCGCGATGGCGCCGCAGGACTTCCTGGCCCGGCCCTCGCGCTGGCTGCGGGCGCTGCACGAGCACGGGGGCACGCTTTCGGCCGCGCCGAATTTCGCCTACGAGATCCTCGCCACCAAGGTGCCGGACGACGAGTTGCACGGACTGGACCTCTCTCGCTGGCGCGTCGCCATCAACGGCGCCGAGCCGGTTCATGCTGAGACGCTGCGGCGCTTCACCGGCCGCTTCGCCGCCTGCGGCTTCGACGCGCGCGCGATGATGCCGGTCTACGGCCTGGCGGAAAACGCGTTGGGCCTGGCGTTTCGCCCGCTGCGGGAAGCGCCGCGAATCGATTGCATCGACCGGCACCGCCTGCACCGCGCCGGCCGTGCCGAGCCGGTGCCCGGCGACGCACCGCAGGCGATGCATGTGGTGGCCTGCGGGCTGCCGCTGCCGGGGCACGAGATCCGCGTCATCGACGAGGCCGGCGCAGAAGTGCCGGAGCGCACCGAGGGGCGCATCCAGTTTCGCGGCCCTTCGGCCACCAGCGGCTATTTCCGCAACCCCGAGGCGACCCGGCTTCTGTTCGACGGCTCCTGGCTGGACACCGGCGATGTCGGCTACGTGGCCCAGGGTGAGATCCATCTCACCAGCCGTGCCAAGGACCTGATCATCCGCGGCGGCGACAACCTCCATCCCTATGAGCTGGAAGAGGCCATCGGTGCGTTGCCGGGCGTGCGGCGCGGCTGCGTCGCGGTGTTCGCGGCGGCGGATCCGGTCAGCGCTTCCGAGCGCGTGGTCGTGCTGGCCGAGACGCGCGAGACCGAGCCCGAGCGCAAGGCGGCGCTGCGCGAGCGCATCGGCGGGTTGGCGATCGCCCTGCTCGGCGTTGCGGCCGACGACATCGTGCTGTCGCGTGCGCATGTGGTGCCCAAGACCTCCAGCGGCAAGATCCGGCGAGCGGCCTGCCGCGAGCTGTACGAGGGCGGTCTGCTCGATGCATCGACGCGCCCGGTCGCAATCCAGCTTGCGCGGCTCTCGCTGAGCGCTGCGGCGCGGCGCCTGCGCGCGCCGTTGGGGCGAGTTGCGCGGGCCCTGCTGGCCGCCTGGTGGTGGACGCTGTTCGGCCTGGGCGCGCTCGGCGGCGTGGCCACGGCGGCGCTGCCGTCGCTGTCCTGGCGCAAGCGCGCGGCGCGTGCCATCGCCCGCGGCATGCTGCACGCCTCGGGTCTACCGCTCAGCGTCGAAGGCGGCTCGCGCCTGCCTGGCGGTCCCACGGTGGTGGTCGCCAACCATGCGAGCTACCTGGACTGGCTGGTGCTGACTGCGCTGCTGCCTGCTTCGGCGCGCTTCGTGGCCAAGCAGGAACTCACCCGGCATGCGGCGCTGCGCTGGCTGCTCGGGCGCGTCGGCACCCGCTTCGTGGCGCGCGGCGATCCGCGCCGCGGGGTGGAGGACACGCGGGCGCTGGTGCAAGCGGCCCGCGGCGGCGAAACGCTGGTGTTCTTTCCCGAGGGCACGCTCAGGCGCGAGCCCGGGCTGATGCCCTTTCACATGGGCGCCTTCATGGTGAGCGCCGAGAGCGGTCTGCCGCTGCTGCCGGTGAGCCTGCGCGGTACGCGCAACGTGCTGCGGGAAGGTTCGTGGTGGCCGCGCCGCGAGGCGATAGGCCTTGTCATCCACGAGGCGCTGAGGCCGCAGGGGCACGACTGGCAGGCAGCCCTGCAACTGCGCGACGCTGCGCGCAACGCGATCGCGGCCGACTGCGCGGAGCCGGTGCTCAGGGTCGCCGACAGTGTGATGGCAACGGCGATGCCCTGAGCCGCAGCTCGAAGCGGCTAAGCGTAGATCCCGATCTCCCGCACCGTCCGCGTCGAATCCGGATCCGCGATGGTCTTCTGCTGCTCGATTCGAGCGATGTAGGCCGCGGAGAGCGCGAATTCTCTGGCCCCGACCAGGACGTGATTCAAGTACCAGGTGTAGGGAAGCAGCACGGCACTCTTCTCGATCGCAAGGTAGGTGCGCGCAGTGACCACGCCCGATCCGGTCGATACAGCCACTTCGATGCGTCGATAGCCTGGCTTGGCATCCGTTGCACCCTCTGCCTTGTCGAGCGCGTGGGCATCGTCCTCGGCGATTCGAAAAAGGCCTCCCTCGACGATGTCGGCCGTATCACCGGTGTAGTGGCAGTCCGCCTTGGCCGATCCATCCATGCCGATCTTGTCGAAGACAAGGCGATGGCCTACCAGGCAGCCCGGCCCCACTGCAAGCGCCGAAGGGGCGCGATTGTCGGCGCATAGCCGCCTCGAACTCATGTTCGAGCCGTATGCAAAGTAGAGGAATGTGAGTGAGGGGCCCATCGCCAGGCGCTCATTGTGCGACAAGCGCAGGCGGCCAGACGGCGGACGCATCTGCGGGCGGCACGGAAGCCAGGAGCCGGCGTGTGTAGGGATGCCGGGGGTTGGCGAACACCATTTCGGTGTCGCCTTCCTCGAGCACGTTGCCGCTTTGCATCACCACCACGCGCGAGCAAAGGTAGCGAACGACCGAGAGGTCGTGCGAGATCAGCACCAGCGCAATGCCGTCACGCCGCCCCAGTTCGATCAGCAGGTTCAGTACCTGGGCCTGGACCGAGACGTCGAGCCCGGACACGATCTCGTCGGCGACCACCAGCTTGGGCATGACGCACAAGGCACGGCCGATGTTCACGCGCTGCTTCTGACCGCCCGACAGCTGACTTGGAAAACGCGCCAGCGCGTCCTGCGGCAAGCCGACATCGCCCTGCAGCTGGCACGCACGCGGCTCGCGCGGCTCGCGCCCGAGCCTGGCCGCCATCTGCTCGGATTCATAGGCCTGCGTCAGGAGCCGGAACACCGAGCGGCGCGGATTCAGAGCCGAGTGCGGGTCCTGGAAGATCATCTGCACGTGTTCGCGCGTGAGCCGCATGGTGTGCCGGTCGGACCGTTCCTGGCCTTCGACCAGCAGCCGACCGCTGGTGAGTCGTTCGGCGCCGATGATGAGCCGCGCCACCGAACTCTTGCCGCTGCCGCTTTCTCCGACGATGCCGATGAACTCGCCGGGCCGGACCTTGAGCGAGAGCCGGTTGACCGCCACGTTGTGCACCTTGCGAAGGCCCAGCAGCCCGCGGCGCGCCGTGTAGCGCAGCGTCGCCTCCTGCAGTTCCACCAAAGGCGGCGCGCTTGCATCGCCGGCCGGCGCTTTCCAGGTCTCGCCTGAGGGCTGCGCCGCAAGCGCGTGCTCATGGGCGGGTTCCCGCGGCGCGATGCAACGCACCCAGTGTCCGGCGGTCCGTTCGACGAGCGCGGGCGGCTGCTCGGTGCAGGCGGCCTGCTGCTGCGGGCAACGTCCCGCGAATCGGCAGCCCGCAATGGCGCCCAGCGCGGCGACGCCCGGCATCTGGCCGCTCAGGACCGGCAGCCGGCGCTGTGGTCCGTGCACATCGGGCGTGGCGTGGTCCAGCGCCCAGGTGTAGTGATGGCGCGCGCGGCCGAGCACCTCGCGCGCGGGGCCGCACTCGACCTGCTCGCCGGCGTAGAACACGGCAATCTCGTCGCACACGTGGGCCGCCAGGCGCAGGTCGTGCGTGATCAGCAGCATCGCGGTCTGGTGAATGCGCCTTTGCTCCGCGAGCAACTGCAGCACGGTCGCCTGGCTGACGACGTCGAGCGCGGTGGTCGGCTCGTCGGCCACGATCAGCGCCGGGTTGGCGACGAAGGCCATCGCGATCAGCACGCGCTGGCACTGGCCGCCCGAGAGCTGGTGCGGAAAGCGGTCGGCCAGCTCGGCCGGCTCGGGCAGATGGACCGCCGCCAATTGCTCCAGCATCAGGCTTCGGCGCTCGCCGGCGGGCACGTCGAGATGCGCGAGGTGCTCGTCGAAGGTCTGCGCGATCGTGAGCACCGGGTTCAACGCGGTGAGCGGCTCCTGCGGCACGAAGGCGATGCGCCGCCCCAGCAGCCGGCGCCGCGCCGCGGCGTCCATCGTCGACAGATCGATGCCATCGAACACGATGCGCCCGTTGCTGACTTCGAAGCCGGCGGGAACGTGGCCTGCGATCACGCGGCCGATCATGCTCTTGCCGGCGCCCGATTCGCCGACCAGTCCGAGCACCTTGCCGCGTTCCAGCTTGAGCGAGATGTCGCGCAGCAGCTCGACCTTGATGCCCGCGAGGCGGGCCGTCAATGTGACATTGGTGATGTCCAGCATGTCATTCGCTCCGAAGGCGCAGCCGCGGGTCCAGGGCGACGCGGATGCCGTCGCCGAAGAGGTTGCAGCCCAGTACCGTGAAGATGATGCAGGCGACCGGCACCAGCATCACCCAGGCCGCGCTTTGCAGGTCGGCGCGGCCATCCGCCAGCATCTGGCCCCAGGTCGTGACCTGCGCCGGCACTGCGAGGCCGATGAAGGACAGCGTTGCCTCGACCACGATCGCGATCCCCATCTCGATCGAGAACAGCGTGATCATCAACGGCACGACCGCCGGCAGCACTTCGCGCAGCATGGTGCGCAGATGGCCGAAGCCCAGCAACTGTGCCGCCAGCACGTAGTCGCGGCGCCGGGTCACCAGCACGTCGGCGCGGATCACGCGGCAAAAGCGCGTCCAGTCCACCAGCACCACCGCGAGGATCACCTTGTCGACGCCGGTGCCGAGGCCGACCAGCAGGATCAGCGACAGCACCACCGGCGGGAACGACATCCACAGGTCGACCACGTAGCTGATCGCGCGGTCCACGAGGCCGCCGAAGTAGCCGCCGAGCATCGCCAGCGCGCTGCCGAGCAGCATCGAGCCGAGCGCCGCGACGATGGCCACGGTCAGCGCCACGCGCGCACCGTAGATCGCGCGCGACAGCACGCAGCGGCCCAGGCCGTCGGTCCCGAGCGGGAACAGGGCGTCGCCGCCCGGCGCCCACATCGGCGGCGTCAGCATGTGCAGCAGGTCTTGTTCGAGCGGATCGTGTGGGGCAACCCAGGGTGCGAACACCGCCAGTAGCAGCACGGCCAGCAGGATGCTTCCGCCCACCCAAACGCGCGGCTGGCGGCCCAGCTGGCGCAGCGCACTGCGGGTAACGGAGAAGGAGGGGGCGACGATCGGCGCCGCTGAGCTCATGGTGGCGGTGGTGGTCATTGCGTTCTCAGTCGTGGGTTCAACACGGCGTACAGAACGTCGACGATCACGGTGATCGCCAGCATCAGCACGCAGAAGATCAAGGCGATGCCCTGGATCAGCGGCAGGTCGTTGCCCTTTACCGCCTGCACCATCAGGTTCCCGATGCCCGGGAAGCCGAAGATCATTTCGACCAGCAGAGCGCCGCCGAACAGGAAACCGAACTGCACGCCGATCATGGTGATCGTCGGCAAGGCCGCGTTCTTGAGCATGTGGCGCCACACGATGCGCGTTTCCGACAGGCCGCGCAGCCGCGCCGCTTCGACGTAGGGCTCGCTGGCGGCGTCGATCAGGCTGGAGCGCAGCACCCGGATGACCAGTGGCGCGAAGCCCAGGGCCAGCGCCAGGGCCGGCAGCAGCAGGTGCGACAGCGCGCTGAGCCAGCCGTCGAAGCGGCCCACCAGCAACAGGTCGATCAGTGCGAAGCCCGTGATGCCGGGCAGCACCACGCCTTCGCCGACCCGACCGCTGAAGGGCAGCACCGGCCACAGCACGCCGAAGGCCAGGATCAGCAGCAGGCTCCAGAGGAAGGACGGGATCGATTGCATCAGCGCCACCGCGAGATCGGCAGCGGTTTCGCGCCTGCGCTGGTAGAGCGCGTAAGCCAGCACGCCGCCCGGCACGCTGATCAGAAGCGCGAGCAGCAAGCCCGCCAGCGTCAGCTCCAGCGTGGCCGGCAGCGAACCGAGCATCAGGTGGGCGACCGGCTGGCGGAAGTTGATCGATGTGCCCAGGTTGCCGCTCAGGGCCTGCCAGAGCCAGATGAGGAATTGCTGCGGCAGGGGCTTGTCGAAGCCGAGCTGCTGGCGCAGCGCGGCCGCATCGGCAGCTGTCGCCGAGGCGGGCAGCAGCATCGCGAGCGGATCGACCGGCAGCATGCGCAGCACGACGAACACCACCAGCGACAGCAGAAGCAGCGTCGGGATCGCCAGCAGCAGCCGGCGCAGCACGATCGCTGAAATGATCTGGAACATGTCTCGATCCTTGCGCGATGTCGGCCTGGATTCAGCGGTACTTCATGTCGGCCGGCAGGATGTAGCCGTTGTCGAACAGCGTGGGCTGCAGGGCCGACGAATAGGCGACGGTCGACACCGCCTGCAAGAGCGGAATGGCCCAGGACTGCTGCGACGATTCGACGTTGAGCGCCTTGTAGCCGGCCATGCGCCTGGCCTCGTCGACTTCGGTCATCAGGGCATCGATGCGCGGCGCCAGCGACATGTCCTTCCAGGCCGAGAAGCGCAGGCGCGGATCGAAGATGCGGCCCGCATAGTTCTCCGGGTCGCCGGTGCTGTTGACCCAGTTGTAGAGCAGCGGGCCTGCGAGCTTGCCGTTCTGCGCCGCCTCGACCAGCTTGGCCGGTGTGGTCTCCTCGATCGTGGCGTTGATGCCGACCTGCTTCCACATGCCGACGATGGCGCGCGCCATGTCGTAGTCGTTCGGGAACACGCCGTTGGTGGTCAGGAAGGTGAAGGAGACCGGGTTCGAGGTGCCGAAGCCCGCGGCGGTGAGTTGCTCGATGGCCTTCGCCTTGTCGAACGGAAAGTGGAAATCGGCCACGTAGGACGGTGTGCCCTCGGGCGTCATGACCGACAGCGGCTTGGCGACGCCGGCGTAGAAAGCCTTGGAGAGTGCTGCCTTGTCGATCGCCAGGTGCATGGCCGCACGCACGTGGTCGTTGTCCATCGGCTTCACGTAGTTGGGAATCCGGATCATGTAGACCTCGGAGACCGGGTAGATCTTGGTCGTGACGCCGGACTTCGACGCCAGGCGCTGGACTTCACGCATCGGCAGCTGTGTCGCCAGGCCAACCCGGCCCGACTCGACCAGTGCGACGCGCGCCGAGCCTTCGGGCACGATCTGGAAGATCGCCTGCTTGATCGGCAGTGCGCCGCCCCAGTACTTGTCGAAGGCCTCCAGCACGATGCGTGAGCCGCGCTGGTGCTCCACCATGCGGTAGGGGCCGGCGCCGATCGGCTTGGCATTGAAGCCCTCGGGTCCGACCTTCTCCATGTAGGCCTTGGGCGCCACGTAGGCAGCCAGGAACGCCAGGTAGATCGGCGCGGCCGGCGTCGGCCGGTTGAAGACCATGACGCCCTTGGTCGGCGATTTCACCTCGATGTCGCTCAAGGTGTTGAGCATGCCGCCCACCAGCAGCTTCTTGTCGGCCCTGGCGCGCTCGGCCAGGCTGTAGCGCACGTCGTCCATCGTCATGCGCGTGCCGTCGTGGAACAGGATGTCGTCGCGCAAGGTGATCTCGAGGCGGGTGGCCTTGTCGCCCTGCCACTTCCATTCCTTCACCTGGCGCGGTTCGAGCTTGAGCTGCGGCGAATAGCGCAGCGGCGAATCGAAGACCGACTGGTACAGGTTCTGGATGATCGGGATGGACAGCGCGTTCGGGTCCCAGGTCGGCACGTCCGCCGGATAGGCGATCGCCAGGGTGGACTTGTCCATGGTCTGCGCACCGGCCAGCTGCCAAGGCAGGAGCGACCCGGCACCGGCAGCGAGCGCGCCGAGCAGCAGAGGGCGCCGGGCCGGATCCTGCAAGGCTTGTTGCGGTGCGACGGGGTCCTGGGTGGCCCGGAGCTTGGGGTCTCTCATGGTGCATGTCCTCTCTGGTTGAATTGGGGCGGGGCGGGGCGGGGAGCGAGAACTCGTGGCGAGCAGCCTCGTCTAGAGGCGCCTGCGCGGCGCAGCGGGTTGCTTGCTCTTTTCGCGCTGGGCCGCGTAGGCGCTCTCGGCAGCCAGCACGAACCGGTACATGCTGTCGTGGGCGGCGACCGAGTCGTGGCGCGCAAAGCTTTCATACAGTTCCTGCAGACGGGCGACCACCACGGGATGCATCTCGGGCCCGCGCAGCGTGGACATGCGCACCGTCAACACCTGATCGGCGCAGCGCATGACCACTGCTGCCAGCCGCTTGTTGCGCACCGCGGCGATCCAGGTTTCGCGGAAATCCACATTGGCACGAAAGAGGCGCGGGAAGTCCCCGGAGGCCAGCGCGGCCTTGGCCTCGGCCAGCGCGGCGTTCAACTGCGAGATGCCGGCGCGCGACAGGTCGCGAGCCGCCAGCGCCGCCGCACGCGGCTCCAGCAGCTTGCGCAATTCGAACACTTCCATCACGTCCTTCGGGTCGAGCGTCGGGATGCGATAGCCGCGCGTGGTGCTGACCAGCATGCCCTCGGCCACCAGTTGCAGCAGCGCCTCGCGAACCGGCATGCGCGACATGCCCAGCTGCGCCGCGATCTCGAGATCCACCAGGCGGTCTTCGGGTGTCACGAGGCCGGTGCGCAGGCGGCTGCGCAGCGCGTCGTAGGCGATCGCGCTCAGGCTCTGGCGGCCCGGCGGCGGCGCTTCCGTTGCCTCCTTCAGGGGCGTCGTTGTAGGTGCCATGGGCCTGTTTCCGTATACGGTTTAGAGGTCAATTGCGGCATGCATTGCGTTTGTCTGAGTCGAGAAAAGATCCTGCAAAAACTGCGCCATACGGATTTTTCCCTCTGGAGAAGCGGTTTTTTCGCTGGGGCCGCCGCTTTTCAATTTGGTTTAGGGGTAAAGCAAATTGACTTCAATGTGGCATGAACCATATACTGTTGTCAACGGCTCTAACCATGATTTCGTCCCCCTCCCGGGGGCAAACGTGAAAGTGCATCCATCGATGAACTCGCCAGAAAGCCCCTCCGGGCGGCCCATCAAGACCCGACTGGAACGTGGCGCCGCCTTGCCGCTGATCTGGCTGGCCTTGGGCAGCCCCGCATTGGCCGAGATTGCCGCGCGATCGGCGCCTGGCGCCGCCGTCGTCATCGATCTGCAGCACGGCCTCTGGGAGCGCGGCGCGTTCGAGGCTGCGGTGGGCATCGCCGGATCGCAGACCCCGGTCATTGCACGGACCGCCGACCTTTCGCCGACGGCCATCGGCGCCGCGCTCGACGCGGGCGTCGCCGCAGTCATGGCGCCTCTGGTCGAAAGCGCGGAAGACGCTCGCGCTCTCGTCGGCGCGAGCCGCTATCCGCCGCAGGGCAAACGCTCGGGCGGCGGCGTGCGGCCGCTGCTGGCGGGGATCGACGCGATGCGGGCCGCCAACCAGCAGGTCGCCGTCGGCGCCATGATCGAGACCGCGCTCGGGGCGCAGAACGCCGAGGCGATCTGCGCCGCGGAAGGCATCGACTTCATCTTCATCGGCACCGGCGATCTGCAGCTTTCGATGCCCGAGGCGAGCCCTGCGCAACTGCAAGCCTGCTGCGCGCGCATTCGCGACGTCGCGCATCGAATGGGCCTTCCTTGCGGCCTGTTCACTTCCGACGCGGCCGCCGCCCGGCAGGCGTTCGCCGATGGCTACGAGATCGCCGTGGTCGCCAACGACATCGGCCTCGCAGCGCGCGGCTTCGCGCAAGCGCTGCAAGCGGCGCAACCCTGATCCTTCAACGAACCTCCAGAAAGACCTTCCGCATGAGCACTGCACAAGCCGTCCAAGCCCTGGTCCAGGCGCTCGGCACCGACCTCGTCGCGAGCGGTCGCTCGATCCCCGAGCGGCGCCACGGCGACTGGAGCGGCGTGCCGGCCAGCGCGCCGCGCGCGCTGCTGCGACCCCGAAGCACCGAGCAGCTGTCCCGCATGCTTCGGATCTGCAATGAATTCGGCCAGCCGGTGGTCGCACAGGGCGGGCTGACCGGTCTCGCGGGCGGGGCCTGCTGCGGTCCCGAAGAAATCGCGCTGAGCTTGGAGCGCATGAACGCCATCGAGGAGGTCGATGCGGTATCGGGCACGCTCACGGCGCAGGCCGGCTGCACGCTGCAGGCGGTGCAGGAAGCGGCTGAGGCCGCCGGCTTCCTGTTCGCGCTCGATCTGGGCGCGCGCGGCAGCTGCACCGTCGGCGGCAATCTCTCGACCAATGCCGGCGGCAACCGGGTGATCCGCTACGGCACCATGCGCGACCAGGTGCTCGGCATCGAGGCGGTGCTGGCCGACGGCAGCGTGGTCGGCGGCCTGCACAAGATGGTCAAGAACAACACCGGCTACGACTTTCGCCACCTGCTCGCGGGCGCCGAAGGCACGCTGGGCATCGTCACGCGCGTGGTGCTCAAGCTCCATCCACAGCCGCGCTCGGTCTGCACCGCCTGGTGCGGCTTGCCGGACTTCGAGGCGGTGACGACGCTGCTGCAACGCGCGAAGGCGGAGCTACCGGCCGGCGTGTCGGCCTTCGAGGTCATGTGGCCGAGCTACCTCGACTTCATGATGGAGCGGGTCAAGGCCTTGCGCGCGCCGCTGCCGAGCCGCCACGGCATGAACGTGCTGATGGAAAGTGCCGGGGCGGACGAGGCCCATCATCCGGCGGCCTTCGAGGCCTTCCTCGCGCGCATGCTCGAAGAAGGCGTGATCGAGGATGCGGCGGTGGCGCGCTCTGCCGCCGACGCCCGCTCGCTGTGGGCGGTGCGCGATGCGACGGCGGAGTTTCCCATCCTGCTGCCCGGCATGGCGGCGTTCGACGTCAGCTTCGCGATCGCCGACATCGGGCGCGCGGCGCTGGAATGCGAAGCCCTGCTGCGCGAACGCTGGCCGGGCGGCATCGCGCTGGTCTACGGCCATCTCGGCGACGGCAACCTGCACGTGATCGCGCATGCGGACGGCGGCCGGCCCGAGACGCGCATGCAGATCGAGGAGCTGGTGTACGACCTCACGCGGCGCTATCGCGGCGCCGTGTCCGCCGAGCATGGCATCGGCCTGCTCAAGCGCAAGGTGCTCGGCCACACGCGCAGCCCCGCCGAGCTCGCGGCGATGCGGGCCATCAAGCAGGCCCTCGACCCCCAAGGCATTCTCAACCCCGGAAAGGTGATCTGACCATGAGCGCTTCGAAGACCAAGTTCCGCATCTGGGCGCAGGGCGCCACCGACAAGGCGGGCCACCGCAGCTATCTCTCGAAGTTGCTGCCCCACATGCAGGCCTCTATCGATCCCGAGTTCGAGGTGGAGTTCCACACCACCACGCCCTCGGTCACGACGCTGCACGCGCTGTCGGAGTTCCGCTTCTCGCGCGAGGTGATCCGCAGCGCGATCCGCGCCGAGCGCGAGCACTACGACGTGTTCTTCATGAACCACTTCCAGGACGTCGGCCTCTACGAGGCGCGCGCCTCCGTGAATATTCCGGTGCTCGGCCTCGGCGAAACCAGCCTGCTGCATGCCTGCACGCTCGGGCGCAGGCTGGGGCTGCTGGCCATCAATCACGCCTTCATCACCACGCATGCCGACCAGGTGCTGCGCTACGGCCTGCAGCAGCGCGTCGCCGGCATCCGGGCCGTCAATGCCACGATGGCCGACTGGATGGAGGCCTTCGAGTCGGCCGAGAAGAAGGCCGAGCTGGAACAGGTCTTCGTGCGCGAGGCCCGGCGCCTGATGGACATGGGCGCCGACGTCATCGTGCCGACCGGCGGCATTCCGATGATGCTGTTCGGCGAGCCCGGCGCCAACGTCGATGGCGCTCCGATCGTCAATGGCGTGACCGTGGTCGTGAAGGCCGCCGAAATGGCCGTCAAGCTGCGCCGCCTGGGTGCCTCGGCCACCAGCCGGGTGCCGCATTCCGGGTTCGCGCTGCCGGACGAGAAGACCCTGGACGAGTTCATCAACCATGGCTGACGCGGCCGGCGGCCCGTTGCCGCGGTTCAAGCATCGTTTGCGTTTCGTGCCCCGTCCCGCAACTGGCGGAAGACATTCGCACCCAGCGCCGTGCCATGCACCGCCAGATGCGATCCCAGCTGGATCGCCTGCAGCAGTTCGGCGGGCGTGACGCCCTGCGAAAGCGCCACCGACAGCACCTTCCGCGTCGCATCGGGATTGAAGGCCGTGAAGCACGCGTGCAAAGCCACCTGCACCAGGCTGCGTTCGGCCGCGCTGAGACCCGTTCCCGGCCGGCCTTGTTCGATGAAGTCGAGCAGCACTTCGGCATAGCCCGGATCCATCCTCGCCACCGCGGCAAGAGAAAGCGCATGCGCGGGGCCGAGCGCATCGATCCGGGCCTGAAGCGCGTCGTCGATCGCTCCGGCTTCGGGCGGGCCGGCGAGCTCGGCGAGGATGTCGGCGGCCTGGCCCACGCTGACCGCGCCCTGCACGGCAACGAGGTGCAGCACGTCGAAGATATCGGCCTCTGTCGCGCCGACTTCGAGGGCGCGCTTCATGTGCGTCTGCAGACCCGATTCGAAGAGATGGGACGAGGAGCTGTCGAGCGCCACGTAGATGAGCTCGACCATGCGTGGCGTGAGCGGCCCGGTGCGTGCGGGATAGCCGGCATAGCGCGCGTACTGCGCCACGAAGCCGGGGCAGGCCTGCAGCATGGTCTCGGTCCAGGGGCGCCAGTAGCCGCGCTCGGCGATGAAGGATTGCTTGATGCGGGCGCGCTCGGCATCGGTCATGGGGTCCGGCTGCGTGTTCATCGCGCCTCTCCTTGCGCAGTGCAAACGAGTGTCTGTCCGGTCAGGTACTGCGCTGCGGGGCCGCAGACGAAACGCAGCAGCGGGTGCAGCGACTGCGGATCGAGGTCTTCCGGCACTTCCAGCGCATTGATGCGCAGTGCGCGACTGCCCCACTCGCAGGCGAGCGTCGAGACCAGCATGCGTGCGGCTGCGCCGTCACCGGCGTCCTGCCAGCGGCCGTGTCGGGTCCGCGGCAGCAGCACCGTCAGGCTGGCCTGCTGCGCGTGGCGGGCATGGAAGCGCGTGGCCGCGGCATGCAGGGCCTGCAACAGCCCCGGCCCTTCACAGGACAGCGGCGACAGGTCGAGGCATGCGTCATAGTGCGGCCCCGCTGCGGACTCGGTCACTGCGGCTTGCCACGGCTCTGCATCGCCGCCGCAGACTTCGAGTCGCATCGGCAGGTCCAGCGGCAGCGGCTCCAGAGTGGCCGGCTCGAAGCGCTGGCTGCCTCCGAACACGGAGGAGCCGCCGTTGAACGCCAGCACCTGCCCGTGCAGGGGCGCCGCGCCGGGACTGGCCAGGAAGAAGAGCGCCTGCGCCATTTCCGAGGGGAGGGCCATGCGGCCGAGCGGAATCTTTCCGACCGCGTTCTCGGGCTTGATGCGGCCGGCCTGGATCAGTCCGTCCACCAGCTCGGTCCGCACGAAGCCGGGTGCGAGCACCGTCACGCACCCCTCGGGCCGCGCTGCCGCCAACGCCCGGGTCTGGGCGATGAGTCCGGCCTTGCTCGGGCTGTAGGCGCCACGCCATGGAATGGCATGCAGGCCGGCGCCGGACGCGACGTTGACGATCCGCGCGCCGGGCTTGAGCAGGGGCGTGCAGGCATCGACCACGGCCGCCGGCGCGGCCAGGTTGAGCGCCAGCAGTCGCGCCATCTGCGCAGGCGCCTGCTCGGCCAACGGCGTGTTGGACGCATCGGACATCCCGGCGTTGTTGAGGATGGCATCCAGTGCCGGCGTGCCATCCCGGAGCGATGCGACCTGCTGCGCATCGGTGAGGTCGACCGTGCGCAGCACATGCGCCGCGCAAGCGGGGGAAGGCAGCGTCCGCCCCAACGCATACAAAGCCTGTTCGTTGTGGTCGACCAGCACGCATTGCCAGCCGGCGGTGGCGAAGAGCCGTGCGGCGTCGCGGCCGATGCCCGAGGCGGCACCGGTGATCAGGACCGTCTGCATCGGCGCGTGTCCTTCGGGCCTCAGATGTTGGTCAGCGTGATGCCGCCGTCCACCGTCAGGCCCTGTGCCGTGATGAATCCCGCCTCGTCGCTGGCCAGGAAGCAGATGGCGCGCGCGATGTCTTCTACCGTGCCGAGCCGGCCCAGCGGCGTGCGCGCGATCCGGTTGGCATCGCGCTCGGCGTTGCGGTTGCGCTGCGTGCCTTCGGTGGGAACGGCCGACGGGCACACCGCATTGACGCGGATGTTGCGTGCGCCGAGTTCCGCCGCTGCGGCGCGCGTGATGCCCATGATGCCGGCCTTGATGCCCGAATAGACCACCGAGCTGGCAGCCGAGCGCAAGGCCGCCACCGAGGCCACGTTCACGATCGAGCCGCCGCGCTCCGGATCCATCACGGCCACCGCTTCCTGCAGGCTCCAGACCACGGACTTGAAGCCGACGTCCAGCATGCGGTCCATCGTCTCCGGCATGATTTCGGGGATCGCCTGGTAGCGCACCCAGGCCGCGTTGTTGACCAGGATGTCGAAGCGCCCGCCGTGCTCGAAGGAGCGGCGGATGGCGTCGCGGATGCCTTCGCGGCTGGCGATGTTCATCGGCACCGCGAAGGCTTTTCCGCCGCGCTCCCTGATGGTGTCCACCACGGGGGTGACCAGTTCTTCCTTGATGTCGTTGACGCAGACGATGGCGCCGCGCGCGGCCATCTGCAGTGCGGTTTCGCGGCCGATGCCGGCGCCCGCGCCGGTGATGAGGGCCACGCGGCCGAGCAGGTCCTGGTTCATTCGATCTCCTTCATTCATACGGACTGGATGAAGTCCAGCCCGGCTTGCCGCGCGAGCGATCCCGAGCCGAACGCCGCATCGAACTTGCGCACTTCGCGCAGCGCGTAGTGCAGGGGCACTTCCCAGGTGAAGCCCATCCCGCCATGCAGGTGGATGGATTTCTCCAGCACGAAGGCGGCATTCGCCAGCGCATTGGCGAGCACCGGTCCGGTCGCGCGCACATGGCCGTATTCGTCGGGTCGCAGCACGCGCAGGATGCCGGCGCTGGAGGCCTCCTGCACCAGCCGCATGCGGGCCAGCAGGTGGCGCACGGCCTGCTTGGCCGAGAGGGGGCGTCCGAACTGCACGCGGGTGGCCATGTAGCTGGCCGTGGTGGCGAGAGCGCCTTCGGCCGCGCCGTTGACGAGGCCGGCGATCAGGATCTCGCCGTCGCGCTGCAGGGTGGCGAAGGTGGCGGCGTCGATTTCGGCCAGCACCTTGACGTTGTCCAGCACGAGCCAAGACTGCGGGTAGTCCGGGTCCAGCGCGGGGTCGTCCTGGATCTCGACCGAGGCGAGGTCCAGCAGGACGGCGCCTTGCCGGCCGTCGGCGACCAGCACCCAGTCGCAGTGGCGCGCATGGCGCGCGTGGCCTGCGAAGCCCTCCTGGAGGTTCCCTTGCAGCGCCCAGGTGGCGACGCGGGCGCCACCGGCGAGCTCCGCCGCCAAGGGCGAATCCCCGAGCGCCTTGGCGATCAGCAGCGTCTCGAGCAGCGGACACTGGAGGCGCAGCCTGCCCGCCTCGGCCACGATGGGCAGGGCGAACTCGATGCCCAGCGCGAGTCCGCCGGCATCCTCGTTGGCGCAGACGCCGCACAGCCCCGCGTTGGCCAGCACCTCGGCGGCCTCGCGGAAGCCTCGGGCCTGTGCATCGGCGATCGCATCGGCCGCGGCCTGTGCGAACTCCTCGGGTTTGAGATCGTTGTCCGTTGCGCTCATTTCAGCGACTCCTGGAGGTCCTTGGGCAAGTCCATGATGCGCTGGGCAATGATGTCCAACTGCACTTCGGTGGTGCCCGCATAGATGGTCTCGGCGCGGGCGTAGAGGTAGGCGGTGCTGAAATGCTTGCGGGCGCGTTGGGCCAGCGCGCTCGATCGGGGGTTCACCTGCGACACGACCGACAGCGCGAGGCCCATGAAGGCCTGGTGGCATTCGGACCAGTAGAGCTTGGTCAGCGAGCCGCGAGCGCCGATCCTGTCGCCGGCCACGAGCTGGTCCACCGTGCGTTCGACCAGGCCCTTGAGCGCGGCGATCTCGCCCACCACGTCGCCGATGCGGCGCTGGTAGTGGCCGTCATCGAGCAGCTTCGACAGCTGCGGATCGGACTTGCAGGCGGCGACGATCTGGCGCAGCTCGCATTCGAAGCGCCATGCGCGGTACATGCGGTTGGTCGCGCGTTCGATCGAGAGCACGCGGATCGCCGCGTTCCAGCCTTCGTCCGGTGCGCCGAGCCGTGCGCTGTCGGGCACCACCACGTTGTCGAAGAACACTTCGGCGAACGAATCCTTGCCATCGATCGACTTGATCGGCACCACGCGGATGCCGGGCGTGTCCATCGGCACCGCGAACATCAGCAGGCCGCGGTGCTTGTCGGCGACCGTGCCGGTGCGGGTCAGCAGCAGGCAGTAGTGCGCCTTGGCCGCGCCGCTGGTCCAGATCTTCTGGCCATTGATGCGCCAGCTGTCGCCTTCCTGCACCGCCTTGGTCCGCAGGCGCGCGAGGTCGGAGCCCGCGTCGGGTTCGGAGAAGCCCTGGCACCAGTAGTTGCGCATCGAGAGGATGCGCGGCAGGAAGAACTGCTTCTGCTCCTCCGTCCCCACGGTCTGGATGATCGGGCCCGCCAGTTCCTTGCCGATCGAGCTCACGCTCTCGGGCATGGCGAGTGCGCCGACCTCCTTGTTGACGACCAGGTGCTCGCGCAGCGTGAGGCCGAGGCCGCCGTAGGCCTTGGGCCATGTCATGCCGGCCAGGCCCGCGTCGTACATCGAGGCTTCCCAGTCGCGGCACTCGTCGAGCGTGGGCGTGCGGTATTCGAGGCTGTCGGCACGCATGTGCTCGGGCAGATGGGCGCGCAGCCACTCGCGCGCATCTTGGCGGTAGACGGCCGGGCCCGCCGAGGCGTCCGGGATGGCCGGGTTCTTTTCCGTGTGCATGAGAGCCTTCAATGTCCAGGGGTGTTGGAAGAGGTGGGGACCATCAGGGCATCGAGGACGAGCACGCCCTCGCCCTCGGGCCTCACCAGGATGGGGTTCATGTCGATCTCGGCCACGTCGGCGGCATGCCGACATGCGAATTCCGACAGCCGCGCCACCGTGCGCGCGGCCGCGGCCACGTCGGCCCTGGCCTGGCCACGCGCGCCGTCCAGCAGCGGGAACATGCGCAGGCTGCGGATCATGCGCGCCGCCTCTTGCTCGGAAACAGGCGCCACCTGCAGCGCGACATCCTTCAGGATCTCGGCGTGGATGCCGCCCATCCCCACCATGACCACCGGGCCGAACACGGGGTCGCGCGAGACGCCGGCGATCAGTTCCACGCCGCCGCGCACCATCGGTGCCACGAGCACGCCGTCGAGACGCGCCCTGGGCGCATGCTGGCGTGCGTTGGCCATCAGGCGCTCATAGGCCTGCCGCACCGCGTCGTCGTCCTTCAGGTCAAGCGCCACGCCGCCGATCTCGGTCTTGTGGGCGATGTCCTCCGATGCGATCTTGAGCACCACCGGGTAGCCCGTGGCGCGCGCACTGCGGACCGCTTCGTCAGCCGAGGAGACCACCTCTTCGCGCGGCACGCTGATGCCGGCCGCCGCCAGCGCCTTCTTGGCATGGAACTCGTTGCGGAACACCGCCGCATCCACCTTCTCGACCGGGCCGTCATACGCGGCCGCGGGAGACAGGCTG
Source organism: Variovorax sp. HW608 (assembly GCF_900090195.1). NCBI lineage: Bacteria > Pseudomonadati > Pseudomonadota > Betaproteobacteria > Burkholderiales > Comamonadaceae > Variovorax > Variovorax sp. HW608. The sequence goes on along the minus strand of NZ_LT607803.1, from coordinate 759,440 downwards.
GCGAGCTGCCCCAGGCGAACCAGACCGGCCATGCCGCTGGCCGCCGCCGGGATGCTCGGGAACACCGGGATGCCCAGCGCATTGATCTCGGCCACCGCATCGGCCGGGCCCTTGCTGATGAGGACCATCAGGCGATCGGGGTGGCTCTCGCGAACCTTAGCCAGCGCCTCCAGGTACACGCCGCGCAGCCGCGAGTTGTACAGCGACAGGGCCAGCAGCAGGACCAGCGTGCTGCCGCCGGCATCGCTCTGCAGCGCGGTCAGCATCTTGAGCAGGATGTCGGGCCGGGCCGACATCTGGGCCGATGCGTCCACCGGATTGTTGGTGCCGGCGGTCGGCACCGCCTCGCGGATCAGGGCCTTGGTCGTGTCGGCCAGTTGCGGAAGCGTCATGCCGGCTTCCACCATCGCGTCGGCCATCATGATGCCGAAGCCGCCCGATGCAGCGACCAGCGTCACCGCATCGGTGGTGGGCAGGCGGTCCGCACCCAGCAGGGCCGCCGCGTGGCCGACGTCGAGCAGTTCCTCGAACGAGCGCACCCGCAGCACGCCATAGCGCTGGAAGACCGCATCGAACACCGCATCCGAGCCCATCAGCGCGCCCGTGTGCGAGGCGGCTGCGGCCTGGCCTTGCTCGGTGGCGCCGATCTTGAGCGCGATCACCGGCTTGCGTTGGCGGCGCGCCATGTCCAGTGCCTCGATCAGCCGTCCGGCGTCGCGGCAGGTTTCCATGCAGCACAGGATGATGCGTGTGGCCGAATCGTTCGCCAGCGCGGCGATGCCATCGGCCACGTCGACGTCGGCTTCGTTGCCGGTGGCGATGAAGCGGCTCACGCCGAGGCCGCGATCGGCCATGCAGCGCATGGTGAAGCTGCCGATGTTGCCCGACTGCGAGACGATGCCCACCTGGCCGGCGGGCGGCATGCTTTGTTCGAGCGCGATGGAGAACGAGGCCACCAGCCGGTCCACCACGTTCACCGCGCCGAGGCAGTTCGGCCCCAGGAGGCGCATGCCGTGGATGCGCGCCACGCGCACCAGTTCGGCCTGCAGCGCCGCGCCTTCCGCGCCGGCCTCGGCGAAGCCGGTGGACAGCACCACCACGCCGCGCACGCCGCGGCTGCCGCAATCACGCACGGCCTGCAGGGTGGCGTTCGCGGGCACCGCCACGATGGCCAGCTCGGGCGCCGCGGGCGTGTCCAGCACCGAGGCGTAGGCCGGCAGTCCCTGGATGGTCCCGCCCTTGGGGTTGATCGGATAGATGGCGCCCGCATACCCGTACTTGCGCAGCAACTGCACGGGGCGGCCGCCGATCTTGGTGACGTCGTCGGAGGCACCGATCACCGCCACGCTGGCGGCGCTGAAGAATGCGTCGAGCCCGGCGCCCGGGGCGGCCTGAACCTGCGTCAGCATGATCAACGTCCCTTGAAGACCGGGGTGCGCTTCTCGAGGAAGGCCATGCGCGCTTCACGCGCGTCTTCGGTCTTCGACAGAGCGACGGTGAACTCCTGCTCGAAGCGGTAGGCATCGCGCTGCGGCATCACGTCGACCATGTTGGCCGCGCGCTTGGCGTAGATCACGGCCAGCGGCGCCTTCGACGCGATCTCGCGGGCCAGCGTCATCGTCACGGGCAGCAGGTCCTTCTCGGACAGCACGTCGTCGACCACGTTGCGCTTCAGCAGCTCCTGCGCGCTCAGGCGCTGGCCGGTGAAGAACATGCGGCGCAGGGTGGAGCGGCCGAACAGCGTCTTGAGCATCGAGGCGCCGCCGGCCAGCCCGACGTTGATCTCGGGCATGCCCACGGTGGCGTTCTCCGAGGCGTAGAGGATGTCGCAGGCGGCCGCCAGGCCCAGGCCGGCGCCCAGGGCCGTGCCGTTGATGGCGGCGATCACCGGCTTGGCGCATTCGCGGATGGCGTTGCCGGTTTCGCGCGTGATGCGGTTGTGGTCGAGGAAGTCGCCGGCCACCGTGCTGTCGGGCCGGTCCTTGAGATCGGCGCCGGCGCAGAAGACGCTGCCGGTGCCGGTCAGCACCGCGCAGCGGATGTCCTCGCGCTCGGAGATGGCATCGAAGGTGGCCACCAGCTGGCGACGCATCTCACGGTTCAGGGCATTGACCGGCTTGCGGTCCATCGTGACCAGGGCGACGCCCTCGGAGACTTCCAAACGAACCCATTCATCACTCATACATCACCTCGAGAACGGCACCGGCTCGCGCGGCACCCATCTGAATAAAAGGACGGTTTCGACAAACGGGCCGCTTCGCTCTCGGGAAGTTCTCTTTCCGGCTTCGGCGGCATGGTGAAAAGCACTGCACTCGCCGGTTTGTCTCGTGCGGCAAATTATAGAAATGGGCCCCCAAATCCTTTGCCGATCATCCTGAAGGAGTGTCCTGCAAAAAATGAAGCATTCCCGGGCGGCGGGGGCTGCTACGATGCGCCGCGCAGGGATTTGAAGGTCTTCGGAATCAGTTGAATTCCAATTCCAATTCGCCGTTTGCAATGAATTGGCAAATAAAAATCGAGCGCCCGGGAAATCAATGAATATTCAGCGCCTTGGTGATTTGAAACTGGCATTGGGCGAATGCCCGCAATGGCATGCAGGCCGGCTGTGGCTCCTGGATTGCCGGCAGGGGCTGATCCTCGCGCTGGACCCGGACAGCGGCGAGGTTGCCGCGCGCCACGAGGCCCCCGCGCCCCTCGGCTCCTTCGCATTCAACGGCGACGGCGGCGACTGCATCGTGCTGTCCCTGAAGGAAGAGATCGCGGCGCTGCACCTGCGCACCGGCAAGCTGCGGTCGCTGGCACGCATCGACGCCAGCCATCCGAACCTGCGGCTCAACGACGGCATCGCGCTCGCCGACGGCAGCTTCGTGACCGGCACCATGCATGTGTTTCGCGAAGCCGGCGAGCCGCCGCTGGGCGGGCTGTACCGCCTCGACACCGCCCTGCGCCTGCACAAGCTCGACGAGGGCATCGGCATCGTGAACGGGCCCTGCGTAAATCCGGTCAACGGGCGCCTGCACGTCGCCGACAGCGCAGCGCGGGTCATTTATTCGTATGCGATCGCGCCGGACGGAACCCTGAACGACAAGCGGCTGTTCGTCAGGACCGATGCGGAGGACTCCGGCCCCGACGGCTGCACCTTCGACAGCGAAGGCGGGCTGTGGACCGCGCTGGTGCGCACCGGGGCGCTGGCCCGCTTCGACATGCAGGGCCGGCTCACGCACCGCATCGACCTGCCGCTGACGCACCCGAGCGCGCTGTGCTTCGGCGGCCCCGAGATGGCCGACCTGTTCGTCACCAGCATCAGCGACAGCGGCCGCCTCAGCGCGTCCGGGCCGCTGGATGGCGCCGTGCTCAAGCTGACCGGGGTGGGCTTCCGGGGCCTGGCGCGCCCGGTGTGCCGCCTGCCGCTCTAGGGCGAGCCCGGCGACGGATCCAGTCCCGCGGCTTTGCCGTGCGCGAGGAATCGAAGCTCGGGCCCGGCCACGCGCTCGGCCACGAAGTCGAGGAAGAGGCGGATCTTGGCGGGGATGATGGGCGTGTCGAGGATGGTGGCGTACATGCCCTCGTCGAAGCCCTTGTTGCTGATCCGGTAGTCGCCGAGCACCCTGACGAGGCGTCCCTGGCGAATGTCGTTGTGCACGGTGTAGTCGTCGAGCAGCGCCAGGCCCTCGCCGAGCCGCGCGAGCTCCAGCAGGGCGATGCCGCTGTTGGTGATGTGGCGGGGCTTGAACGCGATCTGGTCGAGCTGGCCCTGCTGCTTGAAGAGCCACGTGTATTCCTCGCCGGGCAGCTGGTAGGCCAGGCAGTCGTGGTCCAGGATGCTTTCGGGCGCCTTGAGCTCGGGCTTGCCGGCGAGGTAGGCAGGCGACGCCACGAGATAGCGCTCGCTCTGGAACAGCATGCGGCGCTTGACGCCGGCCTCCACCGGCGGCGAGATGCGGAAGTCGATGTCGAACTGGTTGCGCCGCAGGTCGACCGCGGCTTCCGCCAGCGTGAGCTCGATGTGGATCTCGGGGTAGAGCTTGCGAAATCCGGCGATCAGGTTGGGCAGCACGCCGAGGCCGAACATCATGCGCGAATGCACGCGCAAGAGGCCCTGCGGCGCGGAGCTGATGGCGGTGATGTTGGTCTGCAGCTCGTTGATGCGCCAGAGGATGCCCTCGAGCTGGCGCGCGTATTCCTGCCCCGATTCGGTCAGCGCGATCTGGCGCGTGGAGCGCAGCAGCAGCTTGACCTTCAGCTCTTCCTCGATGTCCGTGATCATTCGCGACACCCCGGTCGCGGAGATGCCGAAGCGACGTGCGGTCTCGGAAAAGTTCTTTGTCTGGGAGATCGACAGGAACAGTTCCATGGCGCGCAACCTATCCATGAATCCTCCAGTTGATGCAGTTCTGATCTGCAGTTTCAGCCATAGCCGGCCCGGCTTGTCTCTCTAGAATTCTTCGTTCCTTGCGGGCGCAATTTTCCCGGAGACAAGAATGGAATTCGGTGTATTTATTCTCGCCCAGCAGCGCGGCTACCACCAGACTTCGCAGCAGGTCATCAATAACTCGATCCAGCAAACCGTGGTTGCGGAACAGGCTGGATTCGATAGTGCCTGGTACGCGGAGCACCATTTCAACAATTATTCGCTGTCGCCGTCGCCGCTGATGATGGTGGCCCACATGGCGGCAAAGACGAAGCAGATACGCCTGGGCACTGCCGTCTGCATCCTGCCACTCTATCAGCCTGCCCGCTTCCTGGCGGAGGTCGGATTTGCGGACACGGTCTCGAATGGCCGGCTGGATCTGGGCGTGGGCTCGGGCTATCAGGAATTCGAATTCGAGCGCTTCGGCGTCGACATTGCCGACTCGGGCGCGATCTACAACGAATTCCTCGACATCCTCCCGAAGGGCCTGACCCAGCAGAGCTTTTCCCACGAGGGCCGGTTCCTCAAGGTGCCGCCGAGCTCCATCGCGGTGCGCTGCCTGCAAAGCCCGATGCCGCCGGTCTGGGTCACGTCGGGCAACCCGGTCACGCTGGGCCGCGGCGTTCGCGAGAACTACAACCTGTTCGTGACCGCGCTGCTCAATGGCACCGAGGCCATCCGCGGACTGCGCGAGCGCCTGGACAAGGTGGCCGGCGACAATGGCAAGGATCTCGACCGCGATGTGAAGTTCGGCTTCCTGCGCTGCGCCTACGCCTCCGACAACAAGGCGGAGATCGACGCCTACCTGCAGTGCGCGCTGTTCCAGCGCCGCATTTCCGAGAGCCTCAAGTACCGCCGCTCGCAGTCCGACGACGGCTACATGATCAAGGAAGTGCCGTACGAGACGGACCCCACCATCGAGCAGATGCGCAGCAACCTGCCGGTCGGCTCGGTGAACCAGGTCATCGACCGGATGCTGGAAGAGATCAGCATCCTCAAGCCCAAGCACATCGCGATCCAGACGCAGCTCGGCGACTTCGACCAGAAGACGATGCTCAGGCAGATCGAGCTGTGGGGCGAAAGGATCATCCCGGCCATCCGGAAGGAACTGAGCCCCCATCAAAACAGGAGACTTGCATGACGACCCAAACATCCATCAACCGACGCACCGTCCTGCTCGGCAGCATGCTGCTGGGCGCCGGCGTCAACGCCTTCGCGAACACGGGCAACTGGCCCAGCCGCCCGATCAAGATCGTGGTCGCCGGCTCCTCCGGTGCCGGTGGCGACATCTTCGCCCGCCTCATCGCCGCGCCCCTGGCCGAAGTGCTCAAGCAGCCCGTGGTCGTGGACCCCAAGGCGGGCGCCAACGGACTGATCGCCTGCGACGCGGTCGCCAAGTCGCCCGGCGACGGCTACACGCTGCTGTTCGCGCCGTCGTCGGCGATCCTCATCAACCCGGTGATCCATCCGAAGATGCCCTACGACGCGGAGAAGGACCTGCTCCCCATCGCGCAGGTGGGGGCGGCCGGCATCCTGCTGGTGGCCAATCCGAGCACCGGCTTCAAGAACCTCGCGGACATGGTGGCCTATGCGAAGGCGCATCCCGGCAAGCTGGCCTACGGCTCGTGGGGCACCGGTTCGTCGGGCCATCTCGCGATGGAAGGCATCAAGGCGCGCTATGGCCTCGACATGCCGCATGCACCCTACAAGACGCTGACCTCCGAAGTCACCGACCTGATCGGCAACAACATCAGCGTCGGCTTCACCGACATCGCATCGCCCATTCCGCACATGAAGGCCGGCCGGCTGGTCGGACTGGGCCAGACCGGCTCGCAACGCTGGCCGGCGACGAAGGACCTGCCCACGCTGTCGGAGCAGGGCTACAAGTTCGAGGCCGACGGCTGGTACGGCGTCTTCGCCCCGGCGGGAACGCCGCCGGAAATCATCGACCGGCTCAACGCGGAGATCAACCGCTTGCAGCAGACCGCTGGCGTGCGCGAGAAGATCGAGGGGCAGAACATGATCGTCCCCGCGAATACGACCGCGAAGCAGTTCACGGCTTCCATCCAGCGGGACGCCGCGATCTGGCAGGGACTCGCGCGAACCACGGACCTGAAGGAAAAGTAAGCGCCACTGCGCCCGAACCTCGGACCGGAGCCAAACGCTCCGGTCTTTTTTTTGCGCGTCCGCATCGCGCATCCCGCCTTTTTTTGCAGGACTGAATCACGTTCCTTCTGTATTCACGGCGAAGGGATCGAACAAGAGAATTTCCTTCATTGCACAACACCCCTCGGAAGGCGGAACACATGGAATTCGGCGTATTCATCCTGGCCCAGCAGCGCGGGTATCACCAGACTTCGCAGCAGGTCATCAGCAACTCGATCGAGCAGACCGTGGTGGCCGAGCAGGCCGGCTTCAACACCGCCTGGTACGCGGAGCACCACTTCAACAACTACTCGCTCTCGCCGTCACCGCTGATGATGGTCGCGCACATGGCCGCCAAGACCGAGCGCATTCGCCTGGGCACCGCGGTGTGCATCCTGCCGCTGTATCACCCCGCGCGCTTCCTGGCCGAAGTGGGCTTTGCGGACACGGTGTCCAACGGCCGCCTGGAGCTCGGCATCGGCTCCGGCTACCAGGAGTTCGAGTTCGAGCGCTTCGGCGTGAAGATCGAGGACTCGGGCGCGATCTACAACGAGTTCCTCGACATCATCCCGAAGGGACTGACGCAGAAGATCGTGTCGTACGACGGCAAGTTCCTCAAGTTGCCGCCGAGCTCGATCGCGGTGCGTCCGGTGCAGTCGCCGATGCCGCCGATCTGGATCACCTCGGGCAATCCGGTCACGCTCGGGCGCGGCGTGCGCGAGGGCCACAACCTGTTCGTGACCGCACTGCTCAATGGCACCGAAGCAGTCGTTGCGCTGCGCGAGCGCCTCGAGAAGGTCGCGCAGGACAACGGCGCGGACCTCGACGAGGACGTGAAGTTCGGCTTCCTGCGCTGCGCCTTCGCATCGGACAACCAGGCCGAGATCGACAACTACCTCGACAACGCGCGCTTCCAGCGCCGCATCTCCGAAAGCCTCAAGTTCCGCCGTGCGCAGTCCGACGACGGCTACATGGTCAAGGAAGTGCCGTCGCCCACGGACCCGAGCTTCGAGCAGCTGCGCAAGAACCTGCCGGTGGGTTCGGTCAACCAGGTGATCGACAAGATGCTGGAGGAAATCAGTATCCTCAGGCCCAAGCACATCGCGCTGCAAACCCAGTTGGGCGACTGCGACCAGAAGACGATGCTGCGCCAGATCGAACTCTGGGGCGAGAAGATCATTCCGGCGATCCGCAAGGAAGTCGATTCGATGAATGCCGTCTCCGCCTGAAGCGCGCATGCCGTCCGTGCCTTCTCACACCGCTTTCGACAGCCGGGCCTTGCAGGGCCGGGTGGCCGTGGTCACCGGCGCCTCCGGTGGCCTGGGCCTCGCGATCTGCGAACACCTGCGCGCGGCGGGCGCCTCGGTGGTGCAGCTCGACATCAGCTATCCGCCCGCACCCGCCGAAAGCGATGGCGTGCTGACCATGCACTGCGACATCGGCGAGCCGGCATCCGTGGCCGCGATGGCCGAGCAGGTGCGCGCGCGCTTCGGCCGCTGCGAAGTGCTGGTGAACAACGCCGGCATCAGCGGATCGCCGGTGGGCCTGCACGATTTCCCGATCGAGCTCTGGGACCGCATCTTTCGCGTCAACCTGCGCGGTGCGCTGCTGTGCGCGCAGGCGCTGGTGCCGTTGATGTTCGACCAGCAGGCGGGCAGCATCGTCAACGTGGCCTCGATCGCCGCGCAGGTGCCGACCCGGGTGGGCGCCTATGGCCCGACCAAGGCAGCCTTGCGCGCGCTGACGCACCAGATGGCGGTGGAATGGGGCCCGCGCGGCATCCGTGCGAACTCGGTCAGCCCGGGGATGATCCGCACGCCGCTGTCGGAGCCGCACTACCGCGACGAAGCGACCTTGCAGAACCGCACGTCGAGCATCCCGGCGCGCCGAATCGGCCGGCCGGAGGACATCGGCTCGGTCGTGGCCTTCCTGGCCAGCGACGCCTCGGCCTATGTCAACGGCCAGGACATCGTGGTCGACGGCGGCTTCCTGAAGGCCACTCTGACCAACATCTACAACAAGTGAGCGACGCCGCCATGGAATCCCCCAAGCGCCTGCAGAACGTGTTCGTGGTGGCCGATCGGCCGGGCGAGCTTCATTCCTTCTACGAGTCCGCGCTCGGCCTCAGGCTCAAGTTCCGCGACAAGGACCGCTGGATCCAGTACGGCGTGGGCAACGCCAGCGTCGCGCTGGCCTGCCGCGAGGAAGCGGTTCCCGCGACATCGGGCGTCGTGATGGTGTTCGAGGTCGAAGACTTCACGGCCGTCGCGGAGCGTGTCGCCGCCTCGGGCGGCGAGGTGCTCGGCGTGCGCGACATGGGCTCGCATGGCGCGGTGCTGTCGCTGCGCGATCCCGAGGGGAACATCGTGCAACTCTTCAAGCGCCAGGGGACGCCGGCATCATGAGCCACGAAACGATCGAGGCCATCGAACCCAAGCTGTTCCGCCAGTTGCTCGGCTGCTTCCCGACGGGCGTGGCCATCGTCACCACGAACGCCGCCGATGGACGCCCCGCGGGCCTGACCTGCAACTCGTTCAGCTCGGTTTCGCTGGAGCCGCCGCTGGTGCTGTTCAGCCTGCGCAAGGCGAGCAGCCTGCTGCCGACCTTCGCGCTGGCCGGCAGCTTCGCGATCAACATCCTGTCGCAGAGCCAGGATGCGCTTTCCGGCCGTTTCGCTTCGAGCAAGGTCACGGACAAGTTCGACGGCGTCGCCTGGCGCCGCGGCCCGCTCGGAACGCCGCTCATCGACGATTGCCTCGCAAGCTTCGAATGCACCGTCCATGCCCGTCACGAGGCCGGCGACCACGAGATCTTCATCGGCGAGGTCAAGCACATGGCCCCCGGCTCTCCGGACCATGCGCTGGTGTTCTACAAGGGCGCCTACATGATGCTGGCCGAGTCGCTGCGCAAGCTGGTGCTCGAAGGACAGCTCGGCACCAGCGACATCGACGAGGCCTATCGCGCGCTGTACGGAACGCTGCTGCGGCTGGCTTGCGCGCGCGCTTCCGAAGCGGAAGTCGATGCGATCGAACAGGCGGTGGACCAGATCGAGCAGCACCAGGGCGAGAAGGCGCTCCCGCAGCGCATCGAGGCCATGGCGAGCTTCTTCTCGTCGATCGCGCTGGCCGGCCACAACGAGGCGCTCCAGCTCATGGCGCGGACGATGACCGCGGTGTTGCGCGAGCGGATGACGCTCGTCATTCCGGCGCATCCCCGCCCCGACGTGTTCCCGCTGCGCCGCAAGGTCGTCGCGCGCCTGCGGGCCCGCGACGCCGAGGGCGCCGCTGCCGCGCTGGACGAGTTCATCACGGCGCTGCGCGCAGGCGAGACCGGGCAATGAGCGGACCCTGAGACCGCGGCGCCGCAAGGCCGATGGTTCAGCGACCGGTACGGGCCCTGAACTGGCTCGGCGACAAACCGGTCGAGCGGCGGAACGCCTTGGAGAAGTTGGCCAGCGAGGAGAAGCCGGCCGACAGCGCAACCTCCTCGATGGAGCAGCACTCCCCCCGCAGGCGGCGCTTGGCCAGCACGAGCCGCCGCTCGGCCACGAAGGCATGCGGCGCACGGCCCGTGGCGGCCCTGAAGCTGCGCGTGAAGTGGCCCACGCTCATGCACGCGATGACCGCCAGATCGGCCACCGTGAAGTCCTGGTCCAGATGGCCGTCGATGAAGTCGACCACGCGCGACAGGCGCCGGCTGTCCAGCGGCTTGGCCGCCTTGTCCTCCAGCCGCCGGGGCAGGCCCAGCTCCGAGTAGTTCTTGAGCAGGTGCGCGCTGAGCGCCACCGACAGGCTTTCCACGAACAGCCGGCCGACGCCCGACTCGTTGGACAGCTCGCACACGATCTGCTCGGCGACCATGGTCACGAAGGGGTCGTGGTCCACGGCCTGGTAGCGCAGGCCGGCCCGGGCCGGGTCGATGTCGAATTCGCGCTGCACCGTCTCGGCGAAGGGCTGTCCCGGCAGGAAGAGGTGCAGGCAGTCGGCCATGGGGTCGACCACGTTGATGTATTCCTCCTCGATGCCGGCCGGGCACAGCCAGATCGTTCCGCGGTGACCATGGGTGTGCTCGCGCCGGCCGCCGCCCGCGCGGTCGACCAGCGTCTGGCCGCTCAGTTGAATGGCGACCTCGGTCTCGCGCGGCACGAGCCGGGGCAGTTCACCGGGCGCGTGGCTCCAGCGCTCGGCCAGGATGTTCGACCAGCCCAGCGCATTGGAGGTCTGGTGCATCGTGCTGTTGACGTACTTGTCCAACGAATGCCCGAACATGGTGCTCGACCGGCTTGAGTGATGAATCGCGGGGGTGCGTTCTGCAGGAATCGTGCCGCATCTTCATTCGCACGCCAGGAAAAGTAAATGTCGCTTTGGGAGAAGGGCTTTGGCCTCCGGGCTCGCCAGACTTGCCTCACCACGTGAAGCACTGGAGAGAAAGGACACGCTATGGCCCGACACGTTGTCGTGGGCGCCTGCCCGCACGATTGCCCCGATACCTGCTCGATCCTGACCACCGTCGAGGACGGCAAGGCAGTAGCGGTGCGCGGCAATCCCGACCACCCCTTCACCCGCGGCCGCTTGTGCGTGAAGGTCAACAACTATCCGGACCGGACCTACAGCGAACAGCGGCTGCTCCACCCCATGCGCCGCAGCGGGCCCAAGGGCAGCGGGCAGTTCGAGCGCATTTCGTGGGACGAGGCGCTGGCGGAGATCGCCGGCCGCTGGAAGGCACTCATCGCCACGGAGGGCCCGCAGTCCATCCTGCCCTACAGCTACCTGGGAACGCAGGGCATCCTGAACGGCCTGAACGTGGGCGACCCGCTGTTCAACAAGCTGGGCGCCACCGTGTGCGAGCGCACCTTCTGCGACTCGGCTTCGTGCACCGCCTACATGATGACCATCGGCCACACGCCGGGCGCGGACCCCGAAAGCTTCGTGCACTCCAAGTACATCGTGCTGTGGGCCTGCAACACGCTGAGCACCAACTCGCACCACTGGCCCTTCATCGAGCAGGCGCGCAAGAACGGCGCCAAGCTGGTGGTGATCGACCCGGTGCGCACGCGCACCGCGCGGCTGGCGGACTGGCATATTCCCATCCGGCCGGGCACCGATGGCGCGCTGGCCCTGGCGATGGCGCACGTCCTCATCAGGGACGGCCTCGTCGACCGCGACTACATCGAGCGCCACACCCTCGGCTTCGACGAACTGGCCGAGCGGGTGAAGGCCTACACGCCGGAATTCGCCGCCGAGCAGACCGGCATCCCGGTGGAGGACATCCTCAAGCTCACGCGGGAATACGCCTCGACACCGCCCGCCGTGGTGCGCATCGGCGTCGCGGTGGAGCGCCACGCCGGCGGCGGGCAGACGGTGCGCGCCATCTCCTGCCTGCCCGCGCTCATCGGCGCGTGGAAGCACGTGGGCGGCGGGCTGCTGCAGCTGCCGATCTGGGCCTTTCCGGTGAACTGGCCGGGGCTGATGCGGCCGGACCTGCAGCCGGCATCGATGCGGGTGATCAACTCCTGGCGCCTGGGCCCGGCGCTCACGGGCGAGACGGCGCTGGATCCGCCGATCCGCTCGCTGTTCGTCTACAACGCCAACCCCATGGCCATGGTCAGCGACCAGGACAGGATCGAACGGGGCCTGGCGCGCGAAGACCTCTTCACCGTGGTCAGCGAGCACTTCATGACCGACACGGCGCGCTTCGCGGACATCCTGCTGCCGGCCACGACGCAGCTCGAGCAGAAGGACATCATGTTCTCGTGGGGGCACCTGTACCTGTCCTACAACAACCCGGCCATCGAGCCGCTCGGCGAAGCGGTGCCCAACACCGAGCTGTTCCGCCGCCTGGCGCGGGCGATGGGGATCGACGATCCTTTCTTCCATCGCTCGGACGACGAGATGATCGAGGCATCGCTGGACTGGAGCAGCCCGGTGCTCGCAGGCATCACCCTGGAGGAACTGAGGCGCACGGGCTTCATGCGCCTGAACATGCCGGCGCCCGACGACTGGGCGCCGCACCGCGAAGGCAACTTCCCGACACCATCGGGCAAGTGCGAGTTCAAGTCCTCGATGGCCGCGGGTGGCAATTTCGTCGCCCCGCTGTTCCGGCAGGGCTATGGCGGCCAGCAGTCGGGCGAGGCGGTGGACCCGCTGCCGCACTACATCGCGCCCAACGAAAGCCCGGCCACCGCAGCCGCGCTGGCCGAGCGCTATCCCCTGAGCCTGATCTCGCCCAAGAGCCATGCCTTCCTCAATTCCAACTACGGGAACCTGCCGGCCCAGTGCGCGCAGGCGCGCGAGGAGCAGATGGTGCTGCTGCATCCCGATGACGCGAGCGCGCGCGGCATCGCCGCCGGAGCGCCGATCCGCGTCTTCAACGACCGCGGCGCCTTCGAGGCCAAGGCCACGCTCTCGGCCGACGTGTCGCCGGGGCTGGTGATGGCGCCCTCGGGCTACTGGCACCGGTCGAACCGCGCCGGCCCGACGGTGCACGCGCTCACGCCCCTGGCCTTCGCGGACCTGGGCCGCGCGCCCACCTTCTCCGACGCGCTGGTGCAGGTCGTCGCGCTCTGAGCCCGCGCGCTCTCCCCAACCCTCTTTTGCCCTCACGCCCATGGCCTACGTCGTCACCGACCTCTGCACCGGCTGCCGCTACACCGAATGCGTCACCGTCTGCCCCGTCACCTGCTTCCACATGGACGAGCGGATGACCTACATCGATCCGGAGAACTGCATCGACTGCGGAGGCTGCGCCACCGCATGCCCGGTGGGCGCCATCCAGGCTTCGTTCCTTCTTCCCGCCGACATGGCGCAGTGGATCGAGATCAACAGGCTTCGGTCGGCCGAAACGCCGGTGATTGCCGAACGCCTGCCGCCCCTGGCCACCGCTGAAGCGCGGCGCATGGAGTTGGGCCGATGAGCGATGCCGGTGCCTCGCCGTTCAGGGTGGCGGTCGTGGGCGCGGGGCCCAGCGGCTTCTACGCCGCCGAGGCCCTGCTGCGCTCGGCGCTGCCCATGCGCGTCGACCTGCTGGAGCGGCTGCCCGTGCCCTATGGCCTCGTGCGCTACGGCGTCGCGCCCGACCACCCCAGGCTCAAGCAGGTGACCGCCGTCTTCGACCGAATCGCGTCGATGCCCGGCTTTCGCTTCGTCGGCGGCGTCGAGCTCGGCGCGGACGTGTCGGTCGACGCGCTGCTGGCGAGCTACCACGCGGTCATCCTGGCCACCGGCGCGCCGCTGGGCCGGCCCATGGGCATCCCCGGCGAAGACCTGCCCGGCAGCCACCTGGCCAGCGATTTCGTCGGTTGGTACAACGGCCACCCGGACCAGAAGGACTGCCACTTCGACCTGTCGTGCGAACGCGCGGTGATCGTCGGCCAGGGCAATGTCTCGCTCGACGTGGCGCGCATCCTGCTCAAGAGCGTGGACGAGCTGCGCCGCACCGACATCGCGGCCCAGGCGCTGGACGCCCTGGCCCGAAGCCGCGTGCGTGAGGTGTGCATCGTCGGGCGCCGCGGTCCTTCGGATGTCCGCTTCTCGCCCAAGGAACTGCACGAGATCGGCGCGCTGCCTTCATGCGACACGCTGTTGGACACCGCCGACCTTCGCGCCGAAAGCTTCGCGGCGCCCGCCGGAACGGATGCGGAAAAAGCGGCGGCCATTGCGATGCTGGAGCGATTGGCAGGCGTTCGCGCTGCCAACGACAAGCGCTGCGTCTTGCGCTTTCACCTGGAGCCGCAGGGCATCGAAGGCGCCGCGTCGATCGAGCGTATTCGCTTCGCGAGGCCGCGCGGCTGGCCGGCGGGTCCGGAATCCGTCGAGCTCGAATGCGGCCTGGTGTTCTCCAGCATCGGACGCCGGTCCTCGTCGATCGAGGGCGTGCCCTACGACGAGGACCGGGGCACGCACGCCAATCTCAACGGTCGCGTGGTCGACGGCGGCAAGCGGGTGAGCGGCCTCTACGTGTGCGGCTGGAGCAAGCGCGGACCCCAGGGCACCATAGGCACCAACCGCCCGTGCAGCTACGAAACCGCCGAGGCGGTGCTCGCCGACCTGCCGGCCCTGGCGCATCGCACGCCGAGGGCCGAACATCCCCTGTCGGGAGGCAGGCCCGCGCAGTACATCGGGAAGTACCTCGACTTCCAGGACTGGGCGCGCATCGACGCCGCCGAGGTGGCACGCGGTGCCGCGCTCGGCAAGCCGAGGGAAAAGTTCGTGTCGCTCGAGCATCTCTATGCGGCGGCGCGCGAGGAGCTTCCATGCTGATGGACCTGCGCCGAACCGCGCCGGTGGCGCCTCTGGTCGACGGCTTCGAACGGCGCATCAGCTACCTGCGCCTGTCGGTGACCGACCGCTGCAACCTGCGCTGCGTCTACTGCATGTCGGAGGACATGCAGTTTCATTCCAGTCCGGAGCTGCTGACGATCGAGGAGCTGGACCGCCTCGCACGGCTCTTCATGGCGCGCGGGG
Organism: Variovorax sp. HW608; assembly: GCF_900090195.1. Taxonomy (NCBI): domain Bacteria; kingdom Pseudomonadati; phylum Pseudomonadota; class Betaproteobacteria; order Burkholderiales; family Comamonadaceae; genus Variovorax; species Variovorax sp. HW608. Next base: position 744,422 of record NZ_LT607803.1, on the reverse strand, counting down.
TGAGAAAGCTGCGCATCACCGGCGGCGAGCCCCTGGTGCGCAAGGGTGTCATCGAGCTGTTCCGGTCGCTGTCCGGCTGCCTCGCGGATGGCTCCCTGCACGAGCTGACCCTGACGACCAACGGCCTGCGGCTGGCGCACTTCGCGCAGGACCTCGCGGCGGCCGGCGTGCGGCGGGTGAACGTTTCGCTCGACACGCTCGACCCGCAACGCTTCGCGCAGATCACGCGCGGCGGCGCGCTGGACAAGGTGCTGGAAGGCATCGAGGCGGCGCAGGACGCGGGCATGGCCGTGAAGCTCAACGCCGTGGCCTTGCGCGGCGTCACCGAGCTGGAGATCCATGAGCTGATCGGGTTCGCGCACGGCCGCGGCATGACCCTGACCCTGATCGAAACCATGCCCCTGGGCGAGACCGGCTGCGACCGGTCGGAACAGTTCCTGCGCCTGGACGCGCTGCGCCGCGAGATCGGCAGGCGCTGGACCCTCTCTGACGTGGCAGACCGCAGCGGCGGCCCGGCGCGCTACGCCAGGGTCGAAGAGACCGGTGGCCTGCTCGGTTTCATCACGCCGCTCACCCGGCACTTCTGCGGGGACTGCAATCGCGTGCGGGTGACGGCCGCGGGGATGCTCCATACCTGCCTCGGCCATGAAGACGGCGTCGATCTCCGGGAGCTGATGCGCATCGGGGCGAGCGATGCGCGGCTGCACCAGGCCATCGGCGGCGCCATCGCGCACAAGCCCGAAGGCCACGACTTCTCGCTCGAGGGGCGCATCCTGCCGGTCAGGCTCGTGCGTCACATGTCCGTTACCGGCGGGTAGTCGGCCATGGTCCGCCGAGCGGCCTCGCCAGCCAACCCGCCAGCGCGCAGACCAGGACAAGGACCGCCAGTGAACTGGCGGCCATGGCCTGCGCGGAGGGCGGAGGCGGCGCCATGGTCATGCCGACGACCGTGAAGGCAAGGACGATCAGCGACAGCATGGCGAGCGCGGCCCGTTTGCGCCGGGACAAGCGGCATCCCCGAAGGAACAGGCCAAGCCCGACGACCACGATCGCGGCCTCGACGGCCATGGCGATGGGCATGTTCTGCCAAAGGCCGCCCCCCACTGTCGCCGAGCCGGGACTGGCCAGCGGCATCTCGGGCCTGTGAACCAGCGCGTCCAGCAGCCAGTGCGAGAAGACGGCTGCGGCCACCAATGAGGCGATGCGCATCCTCGCGGCTCCGAGCCGACCGTAGGCGGCGAACGCCGCCGCTCCCGCCAAGGCGGACCAGCCGACGGCGGCCAGCAATCCATGCGAGTAGGGGAAGATGAATTCCGGCTGATGCGTGCGGGCGAAGTCCGCGGGCAGCGTGACGGTCTCCCAGCCCAGCAGCACGAAGAGCCACAGCAGCAGGTCGAGCAGCAACCCGGCGGCAATGAACACGCCCACGTTCACCCGCCGCTCGGCGCGCCCCAGGGCCAGGCCGACACCCATGTGACCAGCGAACATCGGGGACTCCTTTTCGAGGATGGCCAAGCTCGGTGCTGGCTGCCCGGGCCGATATTGGCATGGTCCGGAATATCTCCTGCGGAAACGGGTAGCAGATGGGCAAAGAAAAACCCGCCGGAGCGGGTCAACAGCAGCCCTTCGAGGGAGGGAGGAGGAGGAGAAGAGTGGGCTGCCGAGGAGCAGTCTGTGCCGCGTGACTTAGGGGAGGCTTAAAAACCCCGATGTGTCATCGAGCGGAGGCGACAGCGGTCGCGGCTCCCGTCAGCAAATGCGTTGCGGAACCCACATTGATGGACGTGGCAGCCTCAGCAAGGCGCAACTCGCCCTTTGCGGCCTCGCCGCCGATCACTCCCGCGGCGCACGCCAGGGTCACCGCGCCGACCAAGATGAAGTTCCATGTCGTATTCATTGCTGCCTCCGTAGGATGAAAGAGAGTTTGAGGCAAATTACCCGGACGAAACCGGCGCATTTGGAACAGTAGTGTTCAACGCCCGGAAACAATGGCGCTCTGCGCCCAGGCATGGCCCGTCCGCACCAACCCGGCGAGTCCTGCGCCACATCGGCGCGTGACGCGCCTTCATGGCAGCCGCATCCAGCCTGCTTCTCCTCTGAAAAGGCCTCGGATCCTAACCAGGCACGATCGTTGCTTCGCTCTCCCTGACTGTTCCGCCGGCACCGCTGCCGCGGATCTTTGCAGTGCCTCCGCTAATGACGGCGGGATTCGAGCGAACGACCGGTAACGACGCCACCCGTTCGCCTGTTCCAACCCAATTCGCATCCGTTCCGCGCGGGGGCCCACTGCGGCTGTCTCCAAGGCAGCCTCTTTCCTGTGGTCCGCACCCCGCTGCAGAGCGGCCGCGTGCAGGAATCCGACATGAAAATCGCAGTGATTGGCCACGGCATGGTGGGCCACAAGTTTCTCGAACAGCTCCACGAGCTCGGCCTCGCCGGGGCGGAGGTGACCGTTCTGTGCGAGGAGCCGCGCCCGGCCTACGACCGGGTTCACCTGTCCGAGTTCTTCTCCGGCAAGACGGCCGAGGATCTCTCGCTGGTCGAGCCCGGCTTCTTCGAGCGCACCGGCTTCACACTGCGCCTGGCGGCCCGCGCAGTGGCGATCGAGCGGCGCAACAACACCGTCACCACCGCCGACGGCGAGGTGATCGCCTACGACAAGCTGGTGCTGGCGACCGGCTCCAGCCCCTTCGTGCCGCCGGTTCCGGGCCGCGACCGGCCGCACTGCTTCGTCTACCGCACCATCGAGGACCTCGAGGCCATGAAAGCCTGCGGTGCACGCTCGAAGAGCGGCGTGGTCGTGGGCGGCGGCCTGCTGGGCCTCGAATGCGCCAAGGCGCTGCGCGACATGGGCCTCGCAACCCACGTCGTGGAGTTCGCCCCGCGCCTCATGGCGGTGCAGGTCGACGAAGGCGGCGGCCGGGCGCTCTGCAACAGCATCGAGTCGCTGGGCGTGCATGTGCACACCGGCCGCAACACGGTCGAGATCGTCGACGGCGCGACCGCGCGGCATCGCATGGTCTTCGCGGATGGCACGCACCTGGAGACCGACATGATCGTGTTCTCCGCCGGCATCCGCCCGCGCGACGAGCTCGCGCGCCAGTGCGTGCTGGCGGTCGGTCCGCGCGGCGGCGTCGCGATCGACAGCCACTGCCGCAGCAGCGACCGCGACGTCTACGCCATCGGCGAATGCGCATCGTGGAACGATCAAAGCTTCGGCCTCGTGGCACCGGGCTACGACATGGCCCGCGTGGCCGCCAAGCACATCGCCGGCCAGGACGACGCCGCCTTCACCGGCGCCGACATGAGCACCAAGCTCAAGCTGATGGGCGTGGACGTGGCCAGCATCGGCGACGCGCACGGCAGGACGCCCAAGTCGCGCGCCTACCAGTACGTCAACGAGCACAGGAACATCTACAAGAAGATCGTGGTCAGCGAAGACGGCAAGCAGCTGCTCGGCGCGGTGCTGGTCGGCGATGCGGCCGAATACGGCACGCTGCTGCAGATGGCGCGGGGCGGCATCCAGCTCCCGGCCGACCCCGAGTTCCTGATCCTGCCGTCGAGCGACGGCAAGGCCAAGCCCGGCCTCGGCGTCGACTCGCTGCCCGAGAGCGCGCAGATCTGCTCGTGCAACAGCGTCACCAAGGGCCAGATCTGCGCGGCGGTCGGCGAAGGTGCATGCACCACTTCGGAGCTCAAGGCCTGCACCAAGGCGGGCGCCACCTGTGGCGGCTGCGTGCCGCTGGTCGGGCAGGTCATGAAGGCGGAGATGGCCAGGCGTGGGCTGGCGGTCGACAACCACTTGTGCGAGCACTTCCCCTATTCGCGCCAGGAGCTGTACCACCTCGTGCGGGTGGGCGAGATCCGCAGCTTCGACGACTTGCTGGCCAGGCACGGCAAGGGCCTCGGCTGCGACATCTGCAAGCCGACCGCCGCGAGCATCTTCGCCTCGTGCTGGAACGAGTTCGTGCTCAAGAAGGACCTCGCCGGCCTGCAGGACAGCAACGACTACTTCCTCGGCAACATCCAGAAGGACGGAACCTATTCGGTCGTGCCGCGCATGCCCGGCGGCGAAGTCACGCCCGAAGGGCTGATCGCGGTCGGCCAGGTGGCGAAGAAGTATGGCCTCTACACCAAGATCACCGGCGGCCAGAGAGTCGACCTGTTCGGCGCGCGCGTGGAGCAGTTGCCGCTGATCTGGGAGGAGCTGATCGCAGCCGGCTTCGAATCCGGCCATGCCTACGGCAAGTCGCTGCGCACGGTGAAGAGCTGCGTCGGCTCGACCTGGTGTCGCTACGGCGTGGACGACAGCGTGGGCCTCGCGGTAGAGCTGGAGAACCGCTACAAGGGCCTGCGCGCGCCGCACAAGATCAAGTTCGGCGTCTCGGGTTGCACCCGCGAATGCGCCGAGGCACAGGGCAAGGATGTCGGCATCATCGCCACCGACAAGGGCTGGAACCTCTACGTGTGCGGCAACGGCGGCATGAAGCCGCGCCACGCCGAGCTGATCGCGTCCGACCTCGACAAGGCCGGGCTCATCCGGCTCGTCGACCGCTTCCTGATGTTCTACGTGCGCACCGCCGACAGGCTGCAGCGCACCAGCACCTGGCGCGAGAGTCTCGAAGGCGGCCTCGACTACCTGAAGGGGGTGCTGATCCAGGACACGCTCGGCATCGGTGGCGAGCTCGAAGCGCAGATGCAGCACGTGGTCGACACCTACCAGTGCGAGTGGAAGACCGCGGTGAACGACCCGGTCACGCGCCAGCGCTTCCGCTCCTTCGTCAACAGCGAGAAGCCGGACGAGCACATCGTGTTCGTGCAGGAGCGCGGCCAGATCCGGCCCGCCCGCGCCGAAGAACGCGCCGTCGCCTGAACCCACACGAGGAGATCCAAAAAATGACCACCACCACCGAAACCTCCCAATGGACGGCCGTGTGCGCCGAAGGCGACATCCTGCCCGACACCGGCGTCTGCGCGCTCGTCGACGGCGTGCATGTCGCGATCTTCCGCGTCGGCCGCGAGCAGGACTTCTACGCCATCGACAACGTCGACCCGAAGGCCGGCGCGAGCGTGCTTTCGCGCGGCCTCCTGGGCAGCATCGGCGAGCGCATCGTCGTTGCCTCGCCGCTCTACAAGAACCACTTCGACCTGCGCAGCGGTGAATGCCTCGAAGCGCCCGAGCACTCGGTGCGCGCCCACGAGGTGCGCGTGCAGGAGGGGCGCGTGCTGGTCGCGCTCGCCTGAACCGATTCTTCTTCAAGTCCTTCAAGGAATTCCCATGGCCTATCTCGCCCCCGCCGAATTCGTGACCAAGATGGTCGACGCCGGCGAATCCAAGCTGCTGATGTCCACGCGCGACACGCTGATCCGCGCCTACATGGCCGGTGCGATCCTGGCGCTGGCCGCGGCCTTCGCGGTGACCGTGACGGTGAACACCGGCAACGCGCTGGTCGGTGCGATGCTGTTCCCGGTCGGCTTCATCATGCTGTACCTGATGGGCTTCGACCTCCTGACCGGCGTCTTCACGCTGGTGCCGCTGGCGGTGCTCGACAAGCGGCCCGGCGCCACCTGGCGCGGGTGCTTTCGCAACTGGGGCCTGGTGTTCGTCGGCAACTTCGCCGGTGCGCTCACGGTCGCGGTGTTCATGGCGATCATCTTCACCTTCGGCTTCAGCCAGGCCCCCAATGCGGTCGGCGAGAAGATCGGCCACATCGGCGAAGGCCGCACGCTGGGCTATGCCGCATTCGGCGCCGCCGGCATGCTGACGCTGTTCATCCGCGGCGTGATGTGCAACTGGATGGTGTCGAGCGGCGTGGTCGCCGCGATGATGTCCACCACGGTGTCCGGCAAGGCCATCGGCATGTGGATGCCCGTGATGATCTTCTTCTACATGGGCTTCGAGCACTCCGTCGTCAACATGTTCCTGTTCCCCAGCGGCCTGCTGCTGGGCGGCAAGTTCACGCTGATGGACTACCTGATCTGGAACGAGATCCCGACGGTGCTCGGCAACCTGGTCGGCGGCCTGACCTTCGTCGGCGCGACCCTGTACGCGACGCACTACAAGACGGCGCCCAAGCGCGTCGTGAACTGAGCGCGGTTTGCCCAAGACGCTGCGCGTGACGCTCGGCCAGCACTCGCTGGCCGGAGGCGATGGGGTCAACCAGGACTTCCACGGCGCCATGCTGCCGCAGGGGACGCTCCGGTCCTCGAAGGGCATCGCGGTCGCGCTGGCGGACGGCATCGGCTCCAGCCGCGTGAGCCAGATCGCCAGCGCGGCAGCGGTGCGCGGCTTTCTCGACGACTACTACGCCACCTCCGATGCCTGGTCGGTGCGCCGCTCGGCACAGCGCGTGCTGAGCGCCACCAACTCCTGGCTGCACGCGCAGACGATGCGCAGCGATGCGCGCTTCGACAGGGACAGCGGCTATGTCTGCACCTTCAGCGCGCTGATCCTCAAGGGCCGCGACCTGCACCTGCTGCATGTGGGCGATGCACGCATCCACCGTCTGCATCCGAATGCGCTGGAGCAGCTCACCGAAGACCATCGCGTGCATGTGTCGTCGGTGGAGTCGTACCTTGGCCGCGCGCTGGGCGCCGCTCCCCATGTCGAGATCGACTACAGGTGCTGGCAGGCCGAAGCCGGCGAGGTCTACCTGCTGTCGACCGACGGCGCCTACGCCTGCATCGATGCGCCTGCCGTGCACCACGCGCTCGCGCAGTGCGGCGACGATCTCGACGAAGCCGCCCGCATGCTCGCGGCGCTGGCCCGCACGCAAGGCGGCGACGACGACAGCACGGTGCAGCTGCTGCGCATCGACGAGCTTCCCGAAGCCGAGGTGGCGCAGCTGCAGATGCAGCGCGAAGGCCTCGCGATCGCACCGCCGCTGGCGCAGCGCGCGCGCTTCGAGGGCTTCACGCTGGTGCGGGAGCTGCATGTGAGCTCGCGCAGCCATGTGCACCTGGCCACGGATGAAGCCACCGGGCAGCAGGTGGTGTTGAAGCTGCCGTCGGTCGACCTGCGCGAGGACCCGGACTACCTGGACCGCTTCGTCCTCGAGGAGTGGGTCGCGCGCCGCGTCGACAGCATCCACGTGCTGAAGGCCAGCACGATCGAGCGGCCGCGCAGCCACCTCTACGTGGCGATGGAGTACGTCGACGGACAGACGCTCGCGCAATGGATGATCGACCACCCGCGCCCCGCGCTCGACAGCGTGCGCGGCATCGTCGAGCAGCTCGCCAAGGGCCTGCAGGCGCTGCACGGCAAGGAGATGCTGCACCAGGACATCCGGCCCGAGAACGTGATGATCGACCGCAGCGGCACCGTGAAGATCATCGACCTCGCGACGACCCATGTGGCGGGCCTGGCCGACAACGCGCGCGAGAGCCGCGCGCTCGCGATCGAAGGGACTCTGCAGTACACCGCGCCCGAATATTTCTTCGGGCATGGCGGCAGCGCACGGTCGGACCTGTTCTCGCTCGCGGTCATCACCTACCGCATGCTCACCGCGCAGTTGCCGTACGGGCTCAACGTCTCACGCGTGCGCACGCGCGCCGACGCCCATCGGCTTCGCTACGTGCCGGTGCGGCATCTGCGCCCCGACCTTCCCGAATGGATCGATGCGGTGCTGCAGAAGGCGCTGCACCCCGACCCGGCCAAGCGGCAGCAGGTGGTGTCCGAGTTCATCTTCGACATGCGCACGCCGGGGCAGGAGTTTCTGCGTCCCCGGCTGTCTCCGTTGATCGAGCGCAACCCGGTGCGCTTCTGGCAATGCACGACCGTGCTTCTGGGCATCGCGTTCGTGGTGCTCGCGGGATTGCGGGTCGCCGGGCATTAGGATCTTCTGCCGCGCGGATCAGGAGAGCATCCGCTGCGGCGCGTGGCGCTCGAAGTACGCGGCCAGTCGCGCCAGTTCCTGCTCGAACGCCGACATGCCGGCGATCACCGCCGTCCATTGGCCGGCGCGGCTGGCGCGTTCGATGCCCTCGCATGCGGATGCGAAAGCGAGCGCACCGACCATCTTGCCGGCGCCCGCCATGCGGTGGGCGAACTGGGTCACCTGGGCCACGTCGTCGGCCCTCACCGCCTGCCTGAGCGCGGTCGAGTCGTCCTCGCAGGTCCGCCGGAAGGCCGCAATGACCTCGGCCACCATCGACGCATCGCCCGCGCATTTCGCACTCAAGAGCCCCTCGTCGATCGGGCTGGAGGAGGGCGAGTCGCCGCGCTTGGCGTCTACAGGCACAGCGGGCGCCTCGCCGGCACCTGCAAGCGGCAGCCATCGATCCAGCTTTTCGCTGAGTTGTGCCAGTTCCACCGGCTTGACGAGGAAGTCGTCCATGCCGGCGGCGAGGCAGGACTCGGCCTCGCCCTGCAGCGCATTCGCGGTGCAGGCGATGATCGGCACGCGGCCGCGATCCGCGCCGGGTTCCAGCCTGCGGATGCTGCGCGCGAGGTCGTAGCCGTCCATGTGCGGCATGTGGCAATCGGTGATGACGAGTCCGAAGCGGCCCGACTTCCACATCTCCAGGGCTTGTACGCCGTCGGCGGCGCACTGGGCGGCATAGCCGAGGGCCCGCACCTGGCGCATCAGCAGCATGCGGTTGACCGGGTGGTCATCCACCAGCAGCACCAGGGTTCCTTCCGTCTCCGCCTCGGCCGGGCTGGGCGCCGTGCGGCGTGTGGCGGTGTCGACCGCGTGCGCGCCCGTGGTCCCGTCGTCACCGCCGGGCGGCAACTCGGCAATGGGCAGTGACAGCTCCAGGGTGAGCGTCGTGCCTCGGCCCTGCTCGCTTTCCAGGCGGATCGAGCCGCCCATCAACTGCGCCAGTTGCCGCGAGATGACCAGCCCCAGCCCGGTGCCGCTCGGCCGCCGGCGCGCCGCTTCGCCGACCGCCTGGGTGAACGGCTGGAACAGCCGCTCCTGGTCCTCGGGCGAGATGCCGATGCCGGTGTCCTTGACTTCGAAGCGCAGGCGCTCCTGTCCGTCCGCACGCCCCAGCCATTGCACGTTGATGTCGATCCAGCCCTCGGAGGTGAACTTGATCGCGTTGCTGACGAAGTTGTTGAGGATCTGGCGCAGCCGCACCGGATCGACCCTGAGCGCCGGACTGATGCGCGCATCCACCATCCGCCGCACGATCAGTCCCTTGCTGCTGGCATTGCCGAGATAGATGCTGTGCACCTCCTCGATCAGGCGCTTGATCGAGACGACCTCGGGGCGCACCTCCAGCTTGCCGGCCTCGATCTTCGAGAAGTCGAGGATGTCGTCGATGACGCGCAGCAGCGACCGGCTCGATTCACGCACCAGCCCGAGCGTCTCGCGCTGCTCGGCGTCGAGTTCGGTCAGGCTCAGAAGCTCCAGCATGCCCAGCATGCCGTTCATGGGCGTCCGGATCTCGTGGCTCATGGTGGCCAGGAAGGTGCTCTTGGCGCGGTTGGCGGCCTCCACCTCGGCGCTTCGTTGCGCCAGTGCCGCGTTGAGCCGCTCGATCTCGCGCTCCTTCCGCTTCTTTTCCGTCACGTCCTCCGACAGGGTCAGCAGGTAGCGCGCCCGGCCGGACTCGTCGTGGATCGGGAGCTTCTTCGCATGGAGGACCCGCACGCTGCCGTCGTGTGCGTGCAGGGGCTCTTCGGGAATGTCCACTTCGCGGCCCAGCGCGATGGCTTCCTTGTCCTTGGCGGTGAAGAAGTCGGCCTCTTCCTTCGAGCTCACGAAGTCGTGGACCGTCTTGCCCAGCAGTTCCTCCTCCTTGCGGCCGGTCAATTCCTCGAGGCTGCGGTTGACGCGCACGACCTTCAGGTCGTCGGCGTTCTTGACGATGATGTGATAGGGGATGTGGTAGAGGACCGAGTTCAGGAACGCATTGGCGGTTTCGAGTTCGGCGGTGCGCTGGTGCACGCGCGCCTCCAGGTCGGCGTTCAGGGCGCGCAGCTCGTCTTCCGCTTGTCGCAGGGCCGTGCGCTGCTGTCGTTCGGCGCAGGCTCGCCGCATCGAGAAACCGAGCCGCTGCAAGCGATCCTTGAGCACGTAGTCGGTCGCGCCGGCCTTCATGCAGTCCAGCGCCTCTTGCTCGCTCAGGAGGTGTGCGGTGATCATGATCAGGGGCATCTCCGCGTGCTGCTGACGCACCTGTTGCAGCAGTTCGACACCGCCCGCTTCATCGTCGATCAGCACCAGGTCGAAGGCTTGCTGCTGCAGCGCGGAGGCGAAGTCCTTGCGCGTGCGGACCCAGACGATCTCGAAGCTCACGTCATCGGCCGCCAATCCGTTGCGGATGCGCTGCGCATCGGCCGGGTCGTCTTCGAGATGCAATACGCGAATGGCTGGGGTCATCCTGGCCCATCCTGTTCGCCGCGCAGCGAATCGACGACGTCCTTGAACTCTTCGCGATTGCGTTCGCTGAGCGAAGAGAGCGCCTCGTGCGCCTGCAGGATCCGCTTCTGCGTGGCGGCCTGATCGCTTCCTGCGCCCAAGGCGTGGAGTTCGGGCGCGGCGGGCAGGTCCTCGCGGATCGCGGCCAGCACCTGCTGCATGCTCAGTTCCTCGAAGAGGCCGCGCACGCCCGGACCCACGCCCGCGAGCGACACACCACTCCGGGCGACCAGTTCGTGCACCGTGCCGAGACAGGTGCTGTCCATGTACTCGCACCCGGACAGGTCCAGCACCAGGGGTCGGCCGCCGTCCAGCACGGTCAGCGCCGCTTCGTGGAAGGCATCGCAGTGCATCCAGGTGGCGCGGCCGCGCAGCGCCAGGTAGGCGGCATGGTCCGTCTCGCCGTAGAACACGACTTCGTCCTCGGGGCGCAGCGCGCCATGCGTGTGGATGGCAGTCGTCTCGGCGCCGTTGTCGAACCAGGAGGCGCCCGCGTGCGCATCGATGAGCAGCAGGGTCACGTCGTCCCGATCCGCGCCCGCCGGCGCTTCGCGGTGCAGATCCGCCATCACTTCCTGCGCACTCGCGAGCGGCCTGGCGAGCACCTGCCGCAGCAGCTCCAGTTCGCGCTCCGAGCCCGAGGGCAGGAGCCCGTCGGTGTAGAGGAGGATCCGGTCGCCCGCCAGGAGCTGCAGGCGCTCCTGGCCGAAATGCGCGTCCTGCGTCAGCCCGAGCGCGGGGCCCGTGCGGCGGACCAGGCGCGTCTCCCGGCCGTCGCGCGTGTGCAGCACGGGCGGATGGCCCGCCGATGCCAGCGTCAGGCTCGAGTCCGAGGTGTCCAGCAAACCGAAGACGGCGGTCAGGAAGAGTCCCGGCGCGGCGTGCGCCTCGCAGATCGAGCGATTGACCGCGGCCAGCACCTCGGCCGGCGGCAGCGCGAGGCCCGTCGCCGGGTCCACCAGCACCAGCCGCTGCTTGAACAGCACCGAGAGCATCGCCGAGGTCACCCCGTGCCCGGTGGCATCGGCCAGATAGAAGGCCAGATGCCGCTCGCCCAGGCGCACCACGTCGTAGAGGTCGCCGCCGACATGCTGGCCCGGCCGGTAGACCGCCTGGATGCAATAGCCCTCCATCGGCGGCGGGCTGCGAGGCAGCAGGGCGCGCTGGATCACCTCCGCCCGCTCGAGGTCGCGGCGCAGCACCTCGGAGGTTTCCTCCAGCTGGCGGACCTTGCGCTGCAGCGCGCGATGCAGCCGCTCGCGTTCGGCCAGCAGTTGCCGCCGCTCCAGCGCGTTGCGCACCGCGACACCCATCTCTTCCGAATGCGGCGACTTGGGCAGGAAGTCGAAGGCGCCCAGCCGGATCGCGGTCACTGCCGAGTCGAAGGTTTCGAGGCCCGAAAGCACGATCCACATGGCGTCAGGCACCGCCTCGCGCCCCCAGCGAAGCAACTCCAGTCCGTCCATGCGGGGCATCATGATGTCCGTCAGAACCAGCGCGACTTCGGGGTGCTCGCGCAGGATCTTCTGCGCCGCGATGCCGTCGGTTGCCTCGAGAACCGGCGTACAGCCGAGGTTCTCCAGCGCCCGCTTCACCATCAGGCGGGTCACTGGCTCGTCGTCGACGACCAGCGCGGCGGGAGGGGCGGCGTCGGGGTTCATTGTGTCCGCGAGCCACAAGGGGCTGTGCTTGGAGGAATTCTCCGAGTCGGCGGGGCCGATGGCAAGTCGCTGACGGAGGGACGAGCCGCCACGCAGCCTCCCTGAGGTATGGTCGGGCAGGAGCGCTGCTTCATGAAACAGGTGTAGACGTGAGACTCAAGGACGACGAAAAACTCCGCGCCATCGCAGAGGCCACGTTCACGCTCGTCGAGCAAACCGGCCTGAGCGGCCTGACCATGGCCGCCATCGCGCGCGAGGCGGGCCTCGCAACGGGCACGCTGTACGTCTACTTCAAGTCGAAGGAAGAGTTGATGGTCGCGCTCTACGAGCAGGCCAAGACGGCGACCACCGCCAGCCTCATGCAAGGCGACGACCCGAAGGCACCGTTTCGAAGCCGCTTTCGCCATATGTGGAAGAACTTGCTCGAGCATCGCCTGACGCACTATGCGCAGGCGGTTTTCGTGGAGCAGTACTACAACTCGCCCTGGTTCAGCGAAGAAAGCCGCCATCTGTCAGCCCGGCTCATCAAGGACTGGATCGATCTGTTCGAGACCGCCAAGGCGCAGCAGATCCTGAAGGATGTCCCCACCGTGTTGCTGATCAACAGCTTCGGTGGCTCGGTGCGCGAGACCGCCAATCTTCTGCGCTCCGGCGCGCTCGCTCATACCGACGCCAATCTGGCGATCGCTTTCGGGCTCTGCTGGGACGGCATCAAGGCCTGAGACGCTTCGCTTGACGGGACGCACGGACAGGTCTATCGTTTAACCGAATATTTGTTCATCTAAACGGACCCCTACGATGACGACCCTCAACATCAACGGCAAGGATCTGCAGGTCGATGCCGATCCGGCCACGCCCATTCTCTGGGCCCTGCGCGACACGCTCGGCATGACGGGCACCAAGTTCGGGTGCGGCGCTGCGCTGTGCGGCGCCTGCACCGTGCATCTCAACGGACAGGCGATCCGCTCCTGCGTGACGCCGATCTCGGCCGCTGCAGGACAGAAGATCACGACCATCGAAGCCGTCACCGATGGCAGCGACAAAGTCGGCAAGGCCGTTCGTGACGCCTGGGTCAAGCACGACGTGGCGCAGTGCGGCTACTGCCAGAGCGGCCAGATCATGTCGGCCACGGCCTTCCTGAAATCGGTCGCGCCCGGCAAGCTGCCCAGCGATGCCGACATCGACTCCGCCATGGCGGGCAACATCTGTCGATGCGGCACCTACGCGCGCATCCGCGCCGCTGTGGCCGACGCCGCCAAGGCACTGGCCTGAAAGGGAGACTGCACATGAATTTCGATCAGGCCACCTTCGAGCTGCCCGCCAACCTGCGCTCGCTGATCACGCGCGAGGACGAAACCGTTCAACCCCATGCCCTTCCACGCCGCAGCTTTCTCAAGCTCACGGCGGTGAGCGGCTTCGCGCTCGGCGTCTTCCCGCTGGCCGCAGCGGCGCAAACCGCCACCGCGCCGGACGCCAAGCCTGCAGGCCTCAAGCCACTGCAGCAGCCCACAGCCTTCGTGCGCATCGACCGTGACGGCACGACCACCGTCACCATCAACCGGCTCGATTTCGGGCAGGGCGTGCAAACCGGGCTGCCGATGATCCTCGCCGAAGAACTCGACGCCGACTGGTCCAAGGTCAAGAGCGTTCATGGCACCAACGATCCGGCGTATGTCGATCCGGCTTTCGGCATGCACATCACCGGCGGATCGAGCTCCATCAAGAATTCCTACACGCAGTACCGCGAGCTCGGTGCGCGCACCCGTGCCATGCTCGTCGGCGCGGCGGCGGCGCAATGGAAAGTGAACCCTTCTTCGCTCAAGACGCGCAACGGCGTCGTCATCGGTCCGGGCGGCAAGCAGCTCACCTACGGCGAACTGGCCGCGGCGGCGATGAAGCAACCGGTGCCCGAGGCGGTGACGCTCAAAGATCCGAAGGAGTTCCGCCTCATCGGCCACCCCACCGGCCGACTCGATGCAAAGGCCAAATCCAGCGGGCACCAGAGCTATGGCATCGACGTGCGCTTGCCGGGCATGCTGACCGCGGTGGTGGCCCATCCGCCGGTGTTCGCCGCCGGGCTCAAGGCGGTGGACGACAGCGCGGCCAAGTCCGTCAAGGGCGTGAAGGCTGTGCTGCGCATTCCGGTGGACCGCGGCGGCGAAGGCGTGGCCGTGGTCGCCGATGGCTACTGGAGCGCCAAGCAAGGCCGCGACGCGCTCAGGCTCGAATGGGACACCAGCAGCGTCGAGAAGGTCGATAGCGTCAAGCAACTCGCGCAATACCGCGAGCTCGCGACGAAACCCGGCCCACGCAAGTACGACGCCGATGTGTCGAAGCTCGCCGCCGCGCCGCACACCATCAGCGCGGAGTTCGTGTTTCCCTACCTTGCCCACGCGCCGATGGAGCCGCTGAACTGCACGGTCAGCCTCACGGGCGACAAGGCCGAAGTGTGGACGGGCACGCAGATGCCGGGCATCGACGGCATGGCGGCCGCGAAGACCCTGGGCGTGCCGCCTCAGAACGTCAAGGTGAACGTGCAGATGGCGGGCGGAGGCTTCGGCCGCCGCGGCCTCTTGACCAGCGACTTCGTGACCGAGGCTTGCGCCGTGGTCAAGGCCGCGCAGGCAGCGGGCATCGCTGCGCCGATCCGCACGCTGTGGAGCCGCGAGGACGACATGAAGGGCGGTTATTACCGGCCGGTCCACCTTCACACCGCGAAGATCGGTTTCGACGACGAGGGCAAGGTGCTCGGATGGGACCACGTGATCGTCGGCCAGTCGCTGCTCACGGGTTCGATGTTCGAGCCCATGATGGTCAAGGATGGCATCGACAGCACCGCGGTCGAAGGCATGAGGGAGCCCTACGAGGTTCCGATGCGTCTCACGGTGCATCACCCCAAGGTGAACGTGCCCGTGCTCTGGTGGCGCAGCGTGGGTTCGACCCACACCGCGTTCGTCATGGAAACGCTCATCGACGAAATCGCTCGAACCACCAAACAGGACCCGGTCGCCTATCGGATGAAGCTCATCGGCGACCAGCACCCGCGGCACAAGGCGGCGTTGGAACTGGCGGTTGAGAAATCCGGCTACGGCAAGAAGCAACTCGAAGCGGGCCGGGCCTGGGGCGTGGCGGTGCACGAGTCTTTCCAGTCGGTGGTCGCGTATGTCGTCGAAGCGTCGGTGAAAGACGGCACGCCCATCCTGCACAACGTGACGGCGGGCGTGCACTGCAACCTCGCGGTCAATCCACGAAGCGTGGAAGCGCAGGTTCAGGGCGGCGCCGTCATGGGCCTGTCGATGTGCCTGCCCGGAGCGGCCATCACGCTGAAGGACGGCATCGTGCAGCAAAGCAACTTCGGCGACTTCGTCGTGCCCCGCATGACCGACGCGCCGCAGGTCGCGGTGCACATCGTTCCCAGCGCTGACGCGCCCACCGGCATGGGAGAGCCTGGCGTGCCGCCGCTCGCGCCGGCGTTCGCGAACGCGGTCGCGGCCCTCACCGGCAAACGCGTGCGCGAACTGCCTTTCAAGCTGGCTTGACAGCTCACTTCCTGCAGTCCCCGCCGATCGATACCGAACCGTCCCTGCATTCGGTCAGGATGCCGTCGTTGCTGCGCGGGGGAGTGGGAGACGAGGCGGGCGAGGCAGAGGTGGCCTCCGCTTCGTAGACGATCTTCCTGCTGCCACGTTCGCAGGTGCCGACGACCTTGCCACTGACCGTGGCATCCGCCGGCACGGTGGTGAGCGTGAAGCGCATCACGCCCGCGCCGCGAATCTTGGCGTCGATCTGGGCCAGGAGGTCGTCGCAGTTGCTGGCGGCGCTCGCGGAACCGGTGAAGGCCAATGCGACGACAGAGAGCAGGGATGGCTTCAGCATCGGATGCTTGCCTCGAAGGGGTGCGCTGGCAGTGTAGCGCTACCCTTTCGCCACCTGGAACTTGTCAGTCGCGATCGCCCCAACCGCGGCGGCCCTCGTGTCGCTCATGTCCCCAGTCACGACGGTCCCAATCGCGGTGATCCCAACGGCGACCGCCGTCCCAGTCGGCACGATAGAACCCTCGCTCTGCGCGATACCCGGGCTCGTAGTAGGCGCGGCCCGGTACATAGGCCACGGGCGGCGCGGGGCGGTAATACACCGGCGCGGGTGGGTAGTACACGGGGGCCGGACGCGAATAGACCGGCGCCGGCTCGTAATAGACAGGAACTGCGGGCTCGGCCACTCCGATCGCCACGCCTGGCGCCGAGATGCCGACTGACCAGCTTGTTCCGGCGCTCGCCGAGACGGCGGCGGAAAGCGCCGCCGCGGCCACGAAGCCGAGAGCAGCCAATTTGACCAACGAAGAGCGATTTGAGCGCATGTTTGAAATCTCCTGTGCGAGGCAAATTGCGCCCCGTGCCAATCAAACGCCCTTGCCGGAAGCCGCGTGCACGGAGTGATTGCAAAGATCGCGTAAACACGAGCAACCGGCTGCAAGTCACTCCGTGATTGACTTCGTGCCGAGCAGGTCCGACAGCGTCGTCAGTACGGTGCACGACCAAAGGCGGCGATGCCTGCCGAGCACGCCCGCATGCACCTGCTTTTACCGCGCGGGCGTTGTCATATCCTCTTCGATGAAGCGCAGCAGTGCTTCCATGAGCGCCTCGCGCGGATAGGCGTTCTGGGTCGTGAACAGGGATCCGATCGTGGTGTGGGTCCGCGCGATCGGCACGGCAAGCGCCCAGTGGTCGGCATTCACATAGCCCAGAAGGACGCTGCCCGGAATCAGCTGGTCATAGAAGATCACCTGGCTGTCGTTGCGGGCATCGATGCGCGCCAGCTTGTTGTAGCTCGGCATGAGGATCGACGAGATGCGATCGGGATGCGGAAATGTTGCAAGCGAGTAGTAGCGCAGCTCGCGTGGCAGCGGGTGCTGCTCAAGCCAGGCCTTGCGCACCGCGGGGCGCAGGCTGTTCACGCCACCGCCGTCGCCCGAGGCGCAGGTGGCGCCCGGAAAGTGCCGCAGAAGGTCGGCCTGGTATTGCTCCGCCTCGTTGGCGAGCGGCGATCCGCCGATGGCGCCTGCGGCGCTGACCACGGCCGCCACGCGGCTGCGAATTTCAGGATAGCTGACGACCGCCTCCAGGATGTCGGGAGCGCCCTTCGAATAGCCGATCAGCACCAGGCGTGGAGGGCCGGCTTCCGGCGGCATCGCCATGATGGCGTCGCGGATCTGGCGCGCATTGTTGGCGGAGCTCGATAGCGCATCGACCCTGAGGAATGTCGCGTCATAGCCGGACCTGCGAACGATCTGCGTGACGGTGCCCGGCGCCTGGAGCCATGACTCGAAGCACTCGTATCCGATGCCGGCAACCACTGCGGCAAGCAGGCGCCGCTCGGACTGGCCCAGACGCACTGGCATGCCGGTGCCTGCAGGTTCGGTGCCGACCCGGGTCAGGGCATCCTCGCAAGGCCGGTAGTCCGGGGTCCCGTGCTGGCGGTCCTGCAGCACGGCGCAATAGATCTCGCGGAAGCGGCCCCGCTTGTCCTGCACCTGCGCCTGCACGGCAGGCACCAGCGCGAGCGCAGGCGTGTCGGTTGAATAGGGCACGAGCGGCTTCGTGGCGCACCCGCAAAGCAGGAGGCATGCAGCGATGGCCAGCGAGCTGTTGTTGCTGCCCACCAGGCGGCGTGCGCGTGCATCGCGGGTGCGGCTCGACATCATGGACAGCCCCTCTGTGCAGGCCCGGCGCTCAATAGTAGTAGCGCCAGTCGAAAACAAGGCGCAGGCCAACGGACCAGACGGTACGCAGGTCCGGCGTGGGCGCGCCCACGGGAAACACGGTGACGCCTCCTCGCGGCACATCGGCGGCAACGAAGAGCTGGAACACCACCGACGAGCTCTGGTTGGTCGAGAAGGCGCGATAGGGGCGATATTCGAAGACCGGGATGTCGTAGGCGATGGACTTGAAGTCGACGACACGGGCCTGCCCGGCCGGCTCGGCCCGTGGGACGACGAGCTGATCGTCGCCGTGCTGGCCATAGAACGTGACTCCCAATTCGCGCCCCAGCACGAACTGAAAGCGCCCGATCGGCGTGGCCCATCCGTACTGCCACCTGAGCAAGCCGCCGTTGCCGGCCGTGATCGCCATCTTCGTGTAGGCCTGAGGGTCCACCAGGTACAACGGAGACAGCAGCAGCAGGTCGCCCGGGATCAGGTAGTAGGGCGCGCGAATCCGGAAGGAGACCCCCGTGCGCGCAGGAATGGCGGCGCTGAGGTTTCCTGCCAGCGCGCCAGGGAAGTTGTCGTTGAAGCGGTTGGTCGAGGGCGCGTCGGAGCGCAACCCGATGGAGCCATACACCAGGCCATCCCCCGCTTCGTTCATCACGCCATCGAGTCCGAAGCCCGCGCGGACCGACAGGTCGAGCCCGGCAACGGCGCCCCGACCTGTCTGCGAGGCCGCAAATCCCCCGTCCACGGCACGACCGTCAATGGAGCCGGCCAAGCCGACGAACGGTCCTACTTCGCTGCGAAAGCGCGGCATGGCACCGAACCCGGGGCCGAGGCTCGGCACCGGCGTCTTGTCCAGGGTCGCCTCGAAGAAGGGCCGCTGCTCGGGCAATACGTTCAGCCCCGGATCGCGCGCCGGCAGCCGGCTGTTGCGGCAGACGTCGAACCCGTCCGGTGCGGCGGGTGCCGCCGGCGTGTACCTGAAGGCCAGCCGGCCCGGTCTGCCGGACGCGACATCCAGCACCTGTTCCAGGCTGGTTCGAATCGTCACGGTCACGACCTCGACGTCCTCGGGACGCATGTTGGCATCTCCCATCAGCACGACGGACCGGCTTCCGCCGGCCCAGGTGAAGACTTCAAGACCGTTCTGGTTGTAGTAGTCATGCGTCCCCTGGCGCTGGGAAGGTTCGCCCCAGGTGCCCGCGATATGCCCCGCCGCGAAGACGTCCTGCAGGAAGTGCTGGGCGAATGCTTCGTCGGCCAGTGCAGCGCGGGCGAGCGCGGCCCGCTCGCCGGGCGCCAATTGCGGCTCCCCGGCCAGCCGGCTGGCCTTCTGCAAAGCGCTGAGATGGAAATAGGAATAGACGCCGATCGCGTTGATCTCCGAGCCCGCACGCAATGTCAACGCGGCGTACTCGTTCAGGTCGGTCGCCGTGGTCGGGCGCGCGAGCAGGAAATGCGCGTTGTTCGATCCGGCACGTGTCGCATAGTCGGGGTCGGCGCGCTCCAGCCGGATGTCGGCCGTGCGAAGCGCGTTGATCCGCTGGGCGCGCGTGGCCTCGCTCGAGACCCGGCGCTGCGCCTCCTCCACGACTTCGGCGGCCCTGCCGGTGAGCTCCGCTCGCGGCGTCACCGGGATGCGCGCCAGGTCTTCTCTCAGCTGTGCGGCGACGTCGGCGACCTGCAGAATCCACGGCGAGGCGCGTGCCGTCTCGAACATCTCCTGGCTCGAGCACGAGTGATCGCCCGCTATCGCACTCAGTGCCGCCCAGTCGATGCACGAGGGGGTGGTTCCCTGATCAAGCTCCGCCCCGGCCGCGCACAGGCGTTGCTCGTCGCCCGCACGGGCGGCCTGCCAGAGCCCATCGAACACCGCCCGGCGATCGCCATCCAGCCGCTGCACGCCCGACAGGGCAAGCTGCCGGTGCTCCGGATAAACCCAGGCCCGCGCAACATGAGGCAGCATTGCAGCCATCAGTACCGCGACCAGGTGCGGCAGTGCCTTCGCGTCGAGCCTCGATCTCATCGCTCAACTCCTGTATGGATCTCGCTGCGCGCTGCGTGCGACCCGCGAGCAGCCGCGAAATTCTTCGCGCAACGTTTTAGGTCTTTCGAGCGTGTCTTTCAAGACTGGAACTGCAATGCCCTGCACGCGCCGCTGCGCCGACCGTCCATCGCGCACCGAGGCTCGCAGGTGGACGACGCTGCTCTTGATGTGACACGAAACTGGCGCTAAAAGGCAGCAGGTTTGCCGACCCCGAGGTCCATCCATGTGCCAGATCGTTGTCCATCGGCCTCGCCATGCCCGCCTCCCCGCCGTACCGCGGAGACCCAGGAGCGCGCGGCCCCAGCTGAAGCAGCAATGATGAGATTCCTTCGCGCACGCGGCACCTCGCTTGCGGTGGTGGTGCTGGTCATGTTCCTTGTGACCGCATTGCAGGCGGGAATTTCCTACAGCGTAGGAGAGGGTCCCTTGAGCAAACTCGAGCCGAGCGCGTTTGGTGTGTTGGTGCCAGCCTTCTTTGCGCTTCGATTCGGCCTCTTGCTCTTTCTCGCGCTGCTCTGGCTGCTTGGACGCAAGCGTGCTCTGTTCCGGACGATCATCGTGGCCAATGCCTACTTCACGCTGGCATTGCTGTTGGACGTCATCTCGCTCCTGCAGGTTCTCGGGGGGTTGCGGCAGGCCGCCGCGTCGCTTCTGATCGACGCGGCGTTGATGAGCGTTTCCAACATGTTCATCTTTTCCATCTGGTACTGGATCGTCGATCCTCCCGGTGTAGAGGAGGACCCGCAACAAGACGAGCCTTGGGCATTCCTGTTTCCACAGCGCGGAAGCACGCTGCCGCACTATGCCTCCTGGTCGCCGCAATATGCGGATTACCTGTTCATCGGCTTTACGACCAACTTCGCATTCAGCCCGACCGACGCGCTACCACTGACGCGCACCGCCAAGATGCTCATGTTGCTGCAGTCGGCCATATCGGTCGTGATCGTCACCGGCATCGCTGGTGGAGCAATCAACGCTCTGGTGGGGAGCGCATGACGCAATGCCATGATCAATGGCGAGTTACCCAGCCAATTCCTTCACGCTTCGACGAGCGTTCTCGCGCTGCAACATCCATGAGCGCACGCCCGGCAGTAGGATCGGCCGGCGCTTTCAACGAACACCTGAAAGGGAAGCCATGGACAGTGCGGACATGAGTACATTGCCACACAGCCTGGACGCCGTTCCAGCACGGGAGAGGGTTCGGCCGGACACACGATCATTCTCGGAAATCGTGGCCGACTTCTTCCGCAAGAACGGCCAGGCGCGGGAGGCCGCGGCTCCGGCGAGGCCCAGCACCTCGCCCGTGGACGCGGTCCGCGAGGCTGCGAAGCCCGGCGTGGCCAACGCCGTCCTCCTCGAGCACTGGAACGCCATCAAGGCCGACGGCATCAGCGCATCGCGGTTCATCGCTTTCCTCCAGCCGCTGGCAGACCTCGACGGCATCACGGTGTCCTACACCTACTTCGACGACGACGGCCATGAGCACACCTACAACCGTCGGCGAGAAGACGTGTCAAGCGAGAACCCGCTTTCGAAGGACATCCGGGCCGGGCGGCTGTCGAAGGAAAAGGCGCTCACCTTTGCCCTCAATGAGGACGGCAGGGTCTGGATCGAGACGAACTTTCACGAACTCAAGTAGCCCCTGCCTCATCCGAATCCCGCCCTTCTCAGCCGTCGGTAGAACTCACGGCAATCCTGGTCGACGAAGACCTCGAGACACGTGCAGGCTGCGTATGGAGCGCTCCTCGGGCTCGGATCCCTTCCTGCCCCTATGCCAGGTTGTTCATCGCGACCTGCAGCATTTCGCGGCGCTGCAGCACCTCGCTCCACATCCTTCCGCCTGTGACGCCGCCGTCGACGACCAGCGCATGCCCGTTGACGAAGCTCGATTCGTCGCTGGCCAACCAGGCGGCTGCATTGGCGATGTCTTCCGGAAGTCCGGCTCGCCGCAGCGGCTGCGCTGTAGCCAGCACCTGTTTCATCAATGGCACCGCGCGGTCAGCGGCTTCGGGGTCGAGCCCGAAGGCCTTGCCGAAGATGGGCGTTGCGATAGCGCCGGGGCAAATGCAGTTCACGCGCACCCCGCTTTCTCCCAGCTCCATCGCCACGCTGCGCGTCAGGTGGATCACGGCAGCCTTGGCGGCGCTGTAGGTATGAGGGCCGAGGCCGGTGCGCAGGCCAGCCACGCTGGCAGTGCTCACGATGCTGCCGCTGCCCTGGCGCTTCATGATCGGTGCCACATGCTTGATGCCGAGAAAGACGCTGCGCAACAGGACGCCGAGCGTTGCATCGAATGCCGCGGTGTCGACGCTTTCGATGGGGCCCGTCGGGCCGACGCTGCCAGCGTTATTGATCATCACATCCACGCGGCCGAAGCGCTTGACCGCATGCGCGACCAGATCGCTGATGTCGGACTCGCTGCTGACATCGCAGTGGCGAAATGA
Source organism: Variovorax sp. HW608 (assembly GCF_900090195.1). Classification (NCBI taxonomy): domain Bacteria; kingdom Pseudomonadati; phylum Pseudomonadota; class Betaproteobacteria; order Burkholderiales; family Comamonadaceae; genus Variovorax; species Variovorax sp. HW608. The sequence goes on along the minus strand of NZ_LT607803.1, from coordinate 722,193 downwards.
AGCTTCGCCGCCGAGCGAGGAGACGAGTGCCTGGCCGCGTGTGTCCTGTATGTCGGCCGCCACGAGCTGCGCGCCGTCGGCCACGAATCGCCGCGCGATGGACTCGCCGATGCCGCTTGCCGCGCCGGTGACGATCGCCACCCTGCCTTGCAGTCGCTGTGTCATGGAGCACCTCGGTGTGATGGCTGCGAAAGAGGAGTAGACGACCAAGCCGTCGAATGCAAGGGAATATAGCTGTCGAGCGTGACCCGCATCCTCAATTGGAGGCATGGGCCTGTAACAGGTCACATCGCGGGGCACATGCGCGAAAGAGACGAGCGCAAAATGCGGGCCGCTTGCAGGTTGAATCGAGGCCACCGACGAGGCCGAAAGCGCCTGGGTCGCGCATGTCAACGCGGTCGCTGCGCAGACGGTGTTCCTCAGCTGCAACTCCTGGTACCTGGGCGCCAACATCCCGGGCAAGCCGCGTGTGTTCATGCCGCTGGCTCAATCGAGTCGGACTACCCGGCCCCCTAGCTTTCAGTGCCGGCTTTGCCTAAAGTAGCCTTCGCCCCCATCACGAGGAGCCGCAAAAATGCCGATTCGTACTGCAACGCTGACCAAGCGGATTTCGAGGAACGGCCAGGCGCTTCATCGCGCCATGATGAGACACAGCAACGCCCCCGGCGCGGACCAGCAGCCGTCGAAGGCCGAGTTGGTCCTGATCGAAGAACGCCGGCTGCTGAAGGAGCAGCGGGAAGAGCGCCATGCAGAGGCGCTGCAACCCAGGCCCAAGGCCATCGACCGGTTGGTGCGGACGCATCACGCCGAGCCCAAGGAAACGCCGAAGGCCGCGAAGGAAGCGCACGACGTCAAGAAGCCGAAGGCGCGAATGTCCCGCGCACAGAAGCATGCCGAGAAGGCAGCGGCGTTGGAGGCCGCTCGCAGGTCACCGAAGAAACCGCCCAAGTGACCCAGCGGCCCGGAGAGCTCGGCTGGCCTGAATTGCCCCGCTGAGCGGCCTGCGTGTCGCAGCATGCCGTCTTGCCTGCGTCTATCTGCTCGCGACTGCGGGCTGCCTCGGCTTGCGATTGGGCGCGAAGCCGTTTTGGGCCAGTGTCTCGTCGGCGTTCTCGTAGAAGGTGCCGATCCTGTAGATCTGCCGCGCCTCCTTGCCGTTGGCGACCTCGCGGCCGAACTCCCGGGCGATGCGCACCAACTGCTCGATCTGCTCGACGGTGGTCGTCTTCGCGGTCTGGCGCTGGTTCCAGATGTTGTCCTCGATGCCGCAGCGCACGTGCAGACCGAGTGCGATGGCCATCATGTTCAGCGGCAGGACGTTGCGCATGGAGGTTTCGAGCGTCAGAACGGAGTTGTCCGGACAGGCGCGCACGAAATTGGCCAGGTTGTACAGATTCGGCGCTTCGAAGCCGCCGCCGATGGCCACCCAGGTCAGGATCAAGGGCACATTGGCGACGCCGCGCCGCATCATGCGCTCGACGGTCTCCAGCTGCGAGATGCCGGCCAGCTGGAAGTGGGTCTGGATGCCGTTGGCGGTCAGCCGGCGGATGTGCTCTTCGACCCAGCCCGGACCGGCCGGGATGGTCATTTCGCGGTAGGCCTTGGTCATCTCGGGCTGGGCCAGCGAGGTGCCGGCCACGTCCGCGGCCGTCATTTGCTCGACGACGTTCATCTGGTTGGTGTTGATGGCAATCGTCACCTGGTCGGGCGTCGGCTTCAGCTCCGCCAGCATGTGGCGGGTGTCATCGGACAGCCACCTGGCCGCGTCGCCCTCGCTTTCCGGCGCGAACGAGATCGAGCCTCCCACCTGCAGGATCATCTCGGGGCAGGCCTTGCGGATGCCGGCCAGCAACTGGTTGAACTTGGACAGGCGCTTGGAGCCCTTGCCGTCCTCTTCGCGCACGTGGACGTGCAGCACGGTGGCGCCGGCGTTGTAGCAGTCCACCGCCTTCTGGATCTGGGCGTCCATCGACACCGGGATGTCCTCGGGGAAATCGGACGGCAGCCACTCGGGCCCGTAGGGCGCGGCGGTGATCACCAGCTTGTGCATGTTCTCGACGAACAGCGATCCATCGATGAAGTTCATGTCGTTCTCCTGAATGGTCTGAGTCAGACGGCGAGCGCCGCTTCTTGCACACGGGCAGGCTTCTCGCCCACGCCATAGGGCTTGTCGCCGACGATGCCGGCCCGCTCCATCTTGCGGTGGCAAGGGGCGTAGTCCATCACTGCGTAGTGCTGGGTGCTGCGGTTGTCCCAGATCGCCATGCTGTTCGGCTTCCAGCGCCAGCGCACCTGGTACTCGGGGATGAAGGCCTGGCTGATCAGGTAGCGCAGGAGATCGGCCGCACCGGGGCTGTAGTCCTGGCCGAAGCGCACGCGCTCGGGCGTATGGAAGTTGGTGAAGTGCGTGGTGAAGGCGTTGACGAACAGCACCTTCTCGCCGGTTTCCGGATGCAGGCGCACCACCGGGTGCTCCGGGTCCGGGTACTGGGCCTTGAGCGCCAGCCGTCTTTCGATCGGCATGGCAGCGCCGAAGGTGGACTCGATGCTGTGGCGCGCGCGCAGGCCGGCGATCTCGCTCTTGACGTGCTGCGGCAGACGTTCATACGCCAGGACCATGTTCGCCCAGATGGTGTCGCCGCCGACGGGCGGGCATTCCACGCATCGCAGCACGCAGCCCAGCGGCGGCCTCTCGCGCCAGGTGGCGTCGGTGTGCCAGGCGTTCTCGTAGCGGTCGAGTGGCTGGTCTGGGTTCTTGTAGATCTGCACCAGGCCCGGGTGCTCCGGATGGCTCCCCGCCACCGGGTGATCCTCGAGCTCTCCGAAGCGCCGGGCAAAGGCCACGTGGTCGGACCGGCTGATGTCCTGGTCGCGCAGGAACAGCACCTTGTGCTCGATCAGCAGCGAACGCATCTCGTTGAAAAGGCCGTCGTCATGCGCGGCATGTGCCAGGTTCACGCCGATGAGTTCGGCGCCGATGCTGGCCGTCAGTGGTTCTACTCGCATGTCGCAATCCTCAGTGGCTCGGGTTCGGGTGGGCGGCAAGGCCGCAAGCGGCGGGTGTCGAGCAATGCATGGGTTTCACGTCGTCTCCTGTGTGGGTCTGAAATACGCGTTGAGCGCAGTCGAAGGCTAAGGCCCGGGACTCAGGTGTCGTTTTTCTATTGACGACAGGTGTTTTTCATTTCGCGACATCCCTATACGGGTCTGCGATCCCACTTTGACGTGCATCAAACTTTTTCTAAAAGGCGCGCGGTCAGGCGGAACGAGTGCGGCGTGGAGCCGCGCCAGCGTTTGAAGGCATTGATAAAGCTCGTGGGCTCGGCGTAGCCCAGCCGTTCAGCGATCTGCTCGATTGAAAGACGCGGACCGGACAGCAACTCGTCGGCCAACGTCATGCGCACCTCGTCCCGCAGCTCGATGAAGGTCGTGCCCTCGTCGAACAGACGCCGTCGCAAGGTGCGCGGCGTCATTCGAAGATGGGCGGCAACGGTTTCCATCGTCGGCATCTGCGTGGTTGAGGCAATGAACTGATCGCGCACGGCGCCGGCCAGACCGCTGCGTTCCTTGCGCCCGTCCAGCAGGCGGCGGCACTGGTCCTCTGCGGCGCGCAGCGCCAACTCATTGGCCTGCGCGAGCGGTTGCTGCATGCGCGCGCGGTCCAGCAAGGCGAGATTGGATGCGGCGCCGAATACCGGTTCCAGGCCGAAGAACTGCTCATAGCGCTCGGCTTGCGCCGGGGGCGCAAAGCGCAGATGCAGCTGCTTGAGGATCGGCTCGGCGGAAAACAAATCGCGCTGCACGGTCAGCAACGCTGCAATATCGCGCTCGACCACGAATTGGCGCAGATCCTGCGGCACCTCGGAGTCTTCCACGGTCACTGTCGTCTCGAAGGCGGTGTCGGCGACAACGAAGCGCGTGAAGGCGAATGTCAGGTTGAAGTACCTCAGCGCCACGTCCAGCGCGCTGCGCGCACTGCGACTGCTGACGATGGCGAAGCCCAGCACGCCGAAAGCCGTGAAGTGATAGCGGGTGCCCGCCTGCAGACCCAGCGCCGGCATCGGACCAAGGCTCTCGACGATGTTGCGAACGGCACGCAGTTCCTGCTCGCCGCTGACCAGTACCGAAGGGTCGGCCAGCTGCGCTTCGCGCACGCCCGTGCCGGCAAGACTGCGGCGCATCGGTAGCCCGTGGTCGGCGGCGAATTCCGCCATCAGACGCATGCTGGTCACGCTGCGGGCAAAGCTCCATGACGGCATAGATGTTCCCCGAGAACGACTGTCCTCGAACAACGATATTTTGTCCTAGTCCAGCAGGATGTTTCAGTCCGGTCGTCCCTACCATTTTCCCTACACCACCCTCATCAACAGCGACAACGGAGACACTCGATATGGGCAAAAACGCGAGCGGCAAGGCGGCTTCCCCGACCATTGCCATCATCGGCACGGGTTTCGGCGGTCTGGGCCTCGCGATCAGGCTCATGCAGGCGGGTTTCGAAAACTTCACCCTGTTCGAGAAGGCCGCCGACGTCGGCGGCGTCTGGCGCGACAACAGCTATCCGGGCGCGGCCTGCGACGTGCCCTCGCACCTGTATTCTTTCTCGTTCGAGCAGGATCGCGGCTGGGCCAACCGTTACGGCAAGGCCGACGAGATCTACCAGTACCTGCGCCATTGCGCGGACAAGTACGGTATCCGCCCACACATCCGCTTCAACAGCGAGATCGCCGGCGCGGACTTCGACCAGGCGCGCGGCGTCTGGCGCCTGCGCACTGCCGGCGGCGAGACGCACGAGGCGAACGTACTGGTGTCGGCCGTCGGCCAGCTCAACCGTCCGGCGTATCCGAAGCTCAAGGGCCTGGATACGTTCGAGGGCAAGGCCTTCCACTCGGCGCGCTGGGACCACGGCTACGACCTCGCCGGCAAGCGCGTCGCCGTGATCGGCAGCGGCGCCAGCGCGATCCAGTTCGTGCCGGAGATCGCGCCGCTGGTGGCACACCTCGACCTCTACCAGCGCTCCGCACCCTACGTGCTGCCCAAGCCGGACAAGGAATATCCGCCGCTGGAAAAGACGCTGTTTCGCAAGCTGCCGCTGCTGCAGACGCTGGATCGCGCCTGGCAATACAGCTTCCACGAGTTTCGCCAGCTCGGCTTCACCAACACCATCAACGAAATGGCGATCGTCGAGCACCTCTTCCAGAAGCACATCCGCTCGATCGTCAAGAACAACAAGTTCCGCCACCGCCTGACGCCGGACTACCCGATCGGCTGCAAGCGCATCCTGATCTCCAACCACTGGTACAAGGCGCTGGTGCGGCCGAACGTGGAAGTGATCGGCGAGGACATCGCCGAAGTGCTGCCGAACGGCATTCGTACCTCGGACGGCAAGGTGCGTGAAGTGGACGCCATTGTCTACGGCACCGGTTTCGCCGCGACCGACTTCCTCGCGCCGATGGAGATCCAGGGGCTGGGCGGCAAGACGCTCAAGCAGGCCTGGAAGGAGGGTGCCGAGGCCTACCTCGGGCTCACCGTCAGCGGCTTTCCGAACCTGTACATGCTCTATGGCCCCAACACCAACCTGGGCCACAGCTCGATCGTGTACATGTTGGAAAGCCAGTTCAACTACATCGTGGACGCGGTGAAGACGCTGCGAGGCAGGCAATTGCGCTACCTCGACGTGCGCGGCAACGTGCTAAACGACTTCAACAGCGAAGTGCAGGAGCGCATGAAGAAGACGGTGTGGGCCGCCGGTTGCACCAGCTGGTACCAAACCGCGACTGGCAAGAACACCAACAACTGGCCGGGCTTCACCTTTGAGTACCGCAAGCGCACGCGGCGCATGAAGCTCGACGAGTACACCGCGGTGGCGGCTTAGGCGCCAACCAGACCGGGCGGACTGGTCATGAAGCGCTTCCTGTTCTGGCTGGTGCGGCTGCTGGTGCGGCCGGCGATGTCGCCGGGCGTGCCGGCGTGGCTGCAGCGGCGCTGGATCGATACGGTCGGGCTGATCCTGCTCGGTCCGCGCCGATACAAGGCGCAGCGCCAGGCCATCGCCGGCGTCGCGGCGACACGGATCGTTCCGGCAAAGGTCGACCCCGGGCGCGGTGTGCTGTACCTGCACGGCGGCGGCTACGTGGTCGGTAGCGCACACAGCCACACCAAGCTGGCCGCCTGGCTTGGACAGGCTGCCAAGGCGCAGGTCTGGCTGCCGGAATACCGACTGGCGCCGGAGCACGCCAGTCCTGTGGCGCTGAAAGATGCCTTGGCCGTGTACGGCGCACTGCTCGCCGCCGCTCAGGATCCGTCCCGGCTCGTGATCGCCGGCGATTCGGCCGGCGGCGGACTGGCGCTGGCCACCGCCATCGCGATCCGCCAGGCCGGCTTGCCGCCGCCCGCCGCGCTGATCCTGTTGTCGCCATGGACCGACCTGAGCCTGTCCGGCGAAACGATCCGCACGCACGCGGCGCGCGACGCCATGCTCAAGCCCGCCTGGCTGCGCTGGTGCGCCGACGCCTATCGCGGCACCGCGCGCGCCGACGATTCGGGCTGCTCGCCGCTCTTCGCGGATCTGCGCGGCCTGCCGCCGGTGCTGATCCACGTCGGCTCCGAGGAAATACTGCTGTCCGATGCCGAGCGTCTCGCACGGCGGCTCAATGCGACGGGAGGCACGGTCGAACTGCACTGCTACGACGGCGTCGGCCACGTGTTCCAGTTGCACGCCGGCGTGCTGCACGAAGCGGACGATTCGATCCGCACCGCCGGCCAATTCATCGAACGAAGATTCACCCCCGCGCCGCGGGAACTTGAGGACAGCCCATGACTTCGCGTGGCGAATTCGACTTCGACTATCTCATCGTTGGCTCCGGCTTCGGCGGCAGCGTGTCCGCCTGCCGACTCGCGGAGAAGGGCTATTCCGTCGCCGTGATGGAGATGGGCAAACGCTGGAAAGCCGAGGACTTCCCAAAGACCAACTGGAACTATCGCCGCTGGATCTGGCGCCCCGGCCTGGGCCTGCAAGGCTTCTTCAATCTGCGGCCCTTCCGCCACGTCATGATCATCTGCGGCAACGCCGTGGGCGGCGGCTCGATCACCTATGCCAACACCCTGCTGGTTCCGCCGGAGCACGTCTGGGACGAGGGCTCCTGGGCCGGCGCCGCCGACTGGAAGCGCGAGATGCCGCAGCACTACGCGCAAGCCGAGCGCATGCTCGGCGTGACCGACAACAAGCTCTACGGCCCCGCGGATCACATGCTGAAGAAGATGGGTGAGGCCGCCGGTGTCGGCCACACCTTCAGACCCACCCGCGTCGCCACTTTCTTTCCGCCCGAGGGCGAGCCCGGCGGCAAGACCTATCCCGATCCCTACTTCGGCGGCGTGGGCCCGGAACGCGCCACCTGCACCGCCTGCGGCGGCTGCATGACCGGCTGCAAGCACAACGCCAAGAACTCGCTCGACAAGAACTACCTGTATTTCGCCGAGAAGCGCGGGGCGAAGATCCACGAGCAGACCAAGGTCGTCGACGTGCGCCCGCTGCGCGGCAAGGCCGACGGCAGCGAGGGCTACGAGGTCACCACCGAGCGCTCGACGGCCTGGTTCGCCAAGCGGCGCCGCACCTGGCGTGCGCGCAACGTCGTGTTCAGCGGCTCCTCGCTCGGAACGATGGAACTGCTGTTTCGCCTCAAGCAGGGCGGCTCGCTGCCCAACGTCTCCGACGACCTCGGCAACCGCGTGCGCACCAATTCCGAGTCCATCCTCGGCGTGCGCTTCCCGGGTAAAGACGTGGACATGTCCGGCGGCGTTGCCATCGGCTCGTCCATCTACATCGACGAGCACACCCACATCGAGGCCACGCGCTACACCAGGGGCTCCGACGCCATGGGCCTGCTGATGACCCTCATGGTCGGCGGCAAGGCCGGCTGGACGCGCATCTTCACCTGGCTGTGGGCGGCACTGCGGCACCCGCTGTCTTTTCTACGGGTGGCAAACCCGATCGGATCCGCGCGGCGAACCTTGATCTTCCTGGTGATGCAGACGCTGGACGCCTCGCTGCGCATGCGCCTGAAGCGCCACTGGTGGTGGCCGTTCGGCAAGCTGCTGTCCAGCGAAGGGCAACCGATTCCGACCTACATCCCGCAAGCCAATGCATTCACCGAGAAGATGGCGAAGACGTTCGGCGGCCTGCCGGTGACGACGATCAGCGAGATCCTGCTGAACGTACCCCTCACCGCGCATTGCATGGGCGGCTGCGCAATCGCGAAAAGTCCCGAGCATGGCGTGATCGACCCGCAGAACCGCGTGTTCAACTACAGGAACCTCTATGTGGTCGATGGCTCGATGCTCGGCGCCAACCTTGGCGTGAACCCAAGCCTGACCATCACCGCGCTGGCGGAACGCGCGATGTCGTACATCCCGGCCAAGGATGCCGCCGTGCGGCGCAAAGCTGCGTGATGACTGCCTGGGCGGTCGCGAAGCGAATCACCGGAAGCCGCGGGATCGTCTGCACGAGGGCGCTGGCAAGCATGCGCACGCCGATGTGTTTAAGAGCAGAGCGCGCGCAAGCTGGGCCAATCGTTGCGCGTGCGCGGCGAGCCAGACCCACAGCAGGGTCCGCGAGACGCTCCGTTTGCGCGCAGAACGTTGCTAAGCTTGCCGACCTGAATTCTTGGATTGTTGCGAACACGAAGGGCGAGCGTGCCGCTCATGTCCGACCGTTAGAGAGCAACCGTAACATCTGCGGAGGATGCAATGAGAACGATCCCTTGGCTTACTGCTGCGGTATTTGGACTTCTCATTGCAGGTTGCGCGGGTATCGCACCTAGTCAGGAATTGCGACAGGCTCTGGCCCCAACCGGCAAGCTCCGTGTAGCGCTCTATGTCGGGGCGCCCGCGTCCATCATTCGCGGAGCCACGACGGACGAGTCGAAGGGGGTTGGGTTCGATCTGGGAAAGGAACTTGCCCGGCGCATTGGGGTTCCATTCGAGCCCGTGGTGTATCCCTCCCCAGGGGCCATCATGGGCGGCCTGAAGTCCGGCGAGTGGGACCTCACCTTTTTTGGACCAAGCCCGGAGCGCGAAAGTGTCTTGAATTTCACCGCACCTTTTCTCGTCATCGAGCACGGCTACCTGGTTCCCGCCGGCTCTCCTATCTTGACCATCGACGCGGTGGATCAACCGGGAACTCGCATCGGTGCGCCGCAGGGCGGGTCCGTGAACGCATTTCTGGTGCGCACAATAAAGAATGCCACGGTGATCGCAAGTCCGAGTGTTTCCGCCGGGGAGGAAATGCTGAAGTCCGGAAAGGCGGATGTCTTCGCCGCCAATAAGGCAAACCTGTTCGAGTTGTCGGATAAGTTGCCCGGCTCCCGGGTTCTTGATGGTCGGATTGGTGTGGACGAAGTTGCCATAGCACTCCCGAAGGGCCGGGAGCCCGGCATGGCGTATGTGCGAAAGTATATTGAGGCCGCGAAATCCGAAGGACTAGTCAAGGCGGCGGTTCAAAGAGCGGGACTGCGCGGAGCGACTGACAAGTGACATCGAAAACGCGCTCTAACCCGCCGAAGAACACGGGACCCTCAACAGCGGCACTTCGTGGCTCGGCCGGTTATCGGCAACGTTTTTGAGCGGCTGCTTCCCTTCGATGCGGCCGGTATCAAAGAAGAATCTTCGCGCGTTTGGGCGCACCCCTACGTACGAAGAAACGGAGAGAAACGCAGGGGGCCCGCTTACTGCGCGCGAAGATCACCTCGGATGCGATCCCCAACCGACTCCCCCGGGTTCTCGGGCTGCATGTAGTTGTCTCCGATCGCCGCGCACATGTGCACAACCAGCATGGCGAAATCGACCAGGTTCTGGTCGAGCGGGTCGCCGGCTCGGATGAGCCCGACCTCCACAGCCGCCCGACTGAACAACTCAAGAGCATTGGACGGACCGACCGGGTCTTGGTCTTCGTCCTCGCTGACGTAGGTATAGAGCATCGCCAACTCCTGTGAGCGCATCTTGCTCCAGCATACCGCCACCGAGCGGCACGGGCTACTGCGTGCGCGACGCAGGTCGCCACTGGCTGCGCTCCTGGGAAGCCCGCGGCGCGCCGTACGGATGACGAGGCATCTCCTCGGGACGAGTCGCTCACGACGCGGACTGCGACCATCGGCCGTACGTCACGTTGGCGATGTGAGCTGTAAAGGCCGAGCGATGGGGAAGCAGTCGCCGGCGCAAACGCATAGAATGAAACAGCTCTCCATGCGCCGCGTTGCCGCCATTGCCGGATCAGTTGTCTTCCTGGTGTTGGCCCCGGGGACGCTCGCGGTTTACGTCCCGTGGACGTTCACGCGATGGCACGTGTCGCCGCCGTTACTCGGCTTTCTTCCGTTTCGCGTAGTCGGAGCGGTGCTGATCGCCTTGGGCCTTCCCGTTCTGCTGGATTCGTTCGCGCGCTTTGCGATTCAAGGCCTGGGCACGCCGGCTCCGATCGCTCCGCCTAAGCACCTGGTTGTCACCGGGCTCTACCGCTACGTACGCAATCCTATGTACGTGGCCGTTGTCTCTCTGATCTTCGGGCAGGGACTGCTCTTCGGCAGCGTCGGCGTGCTCGAGTACGGCATGGTTGTCTGGCTAGGCTTCCACATTTTCGTTCTGGCCTACGAAGAGCCAACTCTGCGCGCTGAGTTCGGCGACGAATACAAAGAATTCTGCGCCAATGTCCGGCGCTGGCTGCCAAGAGTCAAGCCGTGGCGGGGAACAGGGAATGTCACAAAGTAGCGCGCGGGGGCGCTCGTAGTGAAGCGGTGCGCCATCCGGCGCCCGCTGGGGCTGCCGGCCGATGGCTTGCACGATGGGCTCCCGGTGGGGTGAGCCTGCACGGTCTCAAGTCGTGCTCCGCGCCACATTCGCCCTGAGTGCTGCCCGCCGATGTGTGCCTTCCGCTGCGGGGCCTCTAACGGGCGTGCCTGCGTGCGGGTTCGACCGGCAGCTTTGAGGCGACGTAATCAGGACAGCGGATGTCGCTTCCGGGCGCGGTCTGGCCCTCTCTCAGACCACAGCCTTCAGAAGGTCACCCAGTCCCACGCGATGCAGCATCTCGGCCCGAATGCGATCCACGACCGCGAAGCTCACGTCGGCGCCGTCCTGCGTCGGGTCGTAGGTGACCCGGAACGGCCGTTCCCCTGCCGGCGCGTCGACGATGTCGACGATGCGGTCCGCGACGCCCTGAACGTCGGCATCTTCCGGCACGATCTCGGCAAAGGCCTTCTGGACCTGGGCGCCGAAGCCCTTGTACGGCCCGTCGGCCTCGTACTGGGCAAGCCGCGCAGCATCGGCAGGTTGACCGGCATTGGCAAAGTGGTTGGTGCCCTTGGTGAAGGCCCCTGGGACGACGATGCTGGTTTCGATGCCCCAGCGCGCGAGTTCGCGGGCGTACTGCACCGCCAGTGCGTCCATCGCAGCCTTGGCAGCGAAGTACGGCGCCAGATAAGGCGGCGTACCCCCGGCCACGCTCGAACTCGACACCCAGACCAGCAGGCCTCGGCGCGCGGTGCGCATGTGCGGCAATGCCGCCCGGTTGACACGCTGGGTGCCGAGGACGTTCACGTCGTATTGCTGAGCGAACTGCTCGGGCGTGAAGCTCTCGGCCGGCCCGAACATCATGTGACCGGCGTTGTGCACCAGCACGTCGATGCGGCCGCTCTGGGCGATGATCTTCGCGACGGCGGACTCCGCCGAACTGTCGGACTGCACGTCCAGTTCGATCGGGCGGATATCACTGCCCGCGATGGCGGCCATGGCCGCCGCGTTCCTGGCGTTGCGCCCCGCGACATCGCGCATGGAGCCGTAGACGGTGTGACCGGCCCGCGCGAGGGCTTCGGCGGTCAGACGGCCGAAGCCGCTCGAAGCGCCGGTGATGAGGATGACCTTGCTCATGATGTTCTCCTGGATGCAGACTCAGACCATGCCGCCGTTCGCACGCAGCACCTGGCCGTTGATCCAGGCGCCGTCGGGACCGGCGAGAAAGGCGACGGCGCTGGCGATGTCGGCCGGAGTGCCGAGACGCTCCAGCGGATTCGCCTTGGCGAGGCGGGCAATCAGTTCGTCCGACTTGCCGTTCAGGAACAGATCCGTTGCGGTCGGGCCTGGCGCCACGGCATTGACCGTGATCGAGCGGCCGCGCAGTTCCTTCGCAAGGATCGCGGTCATCGTCTCGACGGCGGCCTTGGTGGCAGCGTAGACACCGTAGGTTTCGGGCTTCAGTCCGACCACGCTGGTCGAGAGGTTGACGATGCGGCCGCCGTCGCGCAGGCGCCGCGCGGCCTGGCGCAGCGTGTTGAAGGTGCCCTTGAGGTTGACGGCGACCTGGCTGTCGAAGAGCGCGTCGTGGCTGTCGGCCAGCGAGGCCAGCTTCATGATGCCGGCGTTGTTGACCAGCACGTCCACACCCCCGAATGCCGCCTCCGCGGCATCGAACATCCGGACCACGGCGGCCGGGTCGCTCACGTCGGCCTGCGCGGTGATGGCGCGCCCGCCCGCGGCTTCGATCTTGCGGACGAGCTGCTCGGCTTCGGCGGCCTTGCCCGCGAAGTTGAGGGCGACGGTGAAACCGTCCCGGGCGAGACGTTCGGAGATGGCGGCTCCGATGCCGCGGGATGCGCCGGTAACGATGGCGACTTTCTGGTGGGTACTCATGGCGTTTGCTCCTTGAAGTTGCACCGCGTGCTTGCGGTGTGGAGCAACTATCGCAATTCGCGCTCCAGAGATAATCAGTCCGAATTGCACAGCACTGTTTACCAGGAACGAACAAAGCACCCGGAGGCTCCATGGATCGTTTTGACGCAATGCGCCTGTTTGCCCGCATCGTGGAGCGGCGCAGCTTCACGCTGGCCGCCAATGACATGGAGATCCCGCGCTCCACGGCGACCAAGGTGATCGCGGAGCTGGAAGCGCGTCTCGGCGTGAGGCTGCTGCAGCGGACGACACGCGTCGTGCGGCCCACGCTGGACGGCGAGGCCTTCCACCAGCGCTGCCTGCGCATCCTCGACGACGTGGAAGACGCGGAAGGCGCCTTCAAGGGTGTCCAGCCCAAGGGGCAGTTGCGCATCGAGGTCCAGGGCACGCTGGCGCGCCATTTCCTGCTGCCGGGCCTGCCCGGCTTCTTCGAGCGCTACCCGGGCATCCAGATCGCGATGAGCGAAAGCGACCGCTGGGTGGACCTCGTGCAGGAAGGTGTCGACTGCGCGCTGCGCTGGGGGCAGTTGCGCGACAGTGAACTGGCCGCGCGCCAGGTCGCTACCCTGCAACGGCTGACCTGTGCCACGCCGGCCTACCTGGAGAAGTTCGGCACGCCGGTCGGGATCGACGACCTGGGCGGACACCGCGTCATCGGGCTGCGCTCGATCACCACGGGACAGGTGACGCCGCTCGAGTTCCAGAGGGGCAAGGAACTGCAGTCCCTCTCGCTTTGCGGCGTGCTCACGGTAACGGGCACCGAGAGCTACCTGGCGAGCATTCGTCTCGGTCTTGGCCTCGCCCAGGTGCCGCGCTTTCACGTCGAGGAAGATCTGCGAAGCGGCCGCCTCGTCGAAATCCTCGCGGACACGCCGCCGCCCTCAGCCCCGGTGTCGCTGCTCTATGCCCGCAGCCGTCAGCTGTCGCCACGCGTACGTGCCTTCATTGACTGGGCCGCCGGAGAGTTCAATCGCCACGAAGCACCTCGCGCTCCTTGAATGCGCGGCCGCTACGCGACGCGCCGACCCATGTGATCCGCACAGATCTCGCGGCGGAATTCGAGGAAGGCCTCAATGCTCGCCTCGGCCGATGTTCGACTGGGCCGGCGGGAAATCCGAATGGCGAATCCAAGCCGTTGAACGAGGGGAGGACGATGTCGGTCCTGGTGAGCCCAACCAGCGAGTTCAGGATTGAGTTCTCGATGGGCGCCGACTTCGTACCGCAGGACACCCTCTCGCATACCTTGCGCCGCCATGGTGACTTCGTCATATGGGGCCCGGGCGTGTTTCATCGCGCCTTTGGCATCCAGCCGGCGTGCATACTCACGGTCCGATGGTCGTCGCCGCGGTAGGCAGCACCGCGGCCACCGTGAGCGAAACGAACAACGATGCGAGAGCCGAACTGATGGCAGTTCTGTCCAACCTCGAGCACGCTCTCCCTGGCGAAGTGCATGCGACGCTTGGACCGCCAGCGCAGGCTGCGGGACTGGATGCGCTCGCCAGCACCCTTGCAGAAGGCGACCAATTGCCAGATGACCTTCGAGTGTTGCTCGGCTGGCACGATGGAGGCTGGCTCCTCGATCTCTGTTCCGCCTCGCCGTCAAACGTTAAAGAGTTCATGAATCGTGCGTCTCTTACCCTCGCCCTTTGTCTCATCTCGCTTCCGGCGCATTCGGAGGGGGTGGCCGACAGCTACCCCATTCTGGCCATTCCTCGAGGTTCAAACGCCGATCCGTTGGTTCGGTACAAGCTAAACGACCGAGAGAAGGTGCTTTTCAAAGAGCCCCGGCCAAAGCATTGCCTTCTTCACGAGAGCAACCTTTAGCGAGTTTGAGCCTTGAGGTGGAACTGCTTCATCGGGCGGGCCTTCCTGCCGCAGTCAGAACAAATTCGAGGAGAAGATGATGTTTGGTTGGTTTAATCGACGCCGCACCCCCGCGTCAGGTCCGGACTTTCGGCATGTCGATTCGAGGGCAAAAGCAGAAGCTCTCCACGCCAAGGGCGAGTTGCGAAAACTGCTGCTCCTGCCGGCTGCTTTCGGTGGCGAGGACATCCCGCCGAACGTCGTCTACGTTCCTGCGTTCGCGCTCGGACTCAAGGAACAACTCGACCAGGGCATCGTCAGGCAACTGGTTCGCGACGGGAAAGCCACCCGCTACGCGGCAACGCCCGAGTACGAGGGCAAGAGCGTCATTCCTTCTCAAATCCGGGTTGCGGCAACTGAGCCTGGTCATTTCGAAGGAACGATTTCCATCTGGGGGAAGGCTGCTGAGAAGCGGCCCAGTGCTGCATCGCAGATCCAAGACCCGACCTGGCCCGCGTTCAGGCTGAGCTCGGCTTCTGTAGAAAGCATGGGGCCGGAAGATCTCGTCAGAGCCTTCATTTCGGACTACGACGCCTGGAATCGATACTCGCACCTGATGAGTGAGCGTGATGCGATCGCAGGCATCGACGCCGCCGAAGCCGCCTATGCCGAACTATCGCGGAAGTACTGCCCGCCGGGTCAGGTTCACCAACCAATCAGCTTTGGCAGTGACTCTTCACACGACAGCGAACGAGAGGCGATTGTTGATGTCGCGACCACGGACGATGCGAGTCTGGTCCGAACTCGCCACACGAAGAAGGTCGGGTCCCTTGTCATGGCGCGCGACCATGAGTTTCATCTGAAAAGGGCGGATGGTCGCTGGTACCTGACGAGCCTACTCTATGTCGATGAAGACGGAAAATACGAGGGGCTCTAATCGGCCCAAGACCGGCCGGTCGGCGGCGCTGCAGAATCAGCCCTTTTTACCGTTCGAGTCTATGACCCGTTGGCGGGTATCGTCGCTGGCGCAGCGGTCGGTGGCGCCACGGGGCTTGGAATCCAGCAACTTGAGTTCAACGCCCAGAACCAGGAGCAGGCGGCCAACTCAATCCTCCAGGCCAACACGGTGGATCCCCTACACATGGTCTCGGGTGAGCTGATCCTGAAGGGGTGCTGCGATCCGCATCCACAGCCCGGCGACACGATCCGATTTGAAGTCACCGCGAACGGGAAAACCTCGGTGTTTGGCGGAAGTGCACGCAGCCGACGTGCGGGACCGTGCCGCGGGGCTGGTTCGCATCGCGGCTCCGATGGTGATCGCGAGTGCCATCCTGCCGCCCCTCGTTCGTCGCTACACACAGCATCGGCCCAAGGTGGTGGTTCGCATCCGGGATGCCGCGGTCGAACGGCTCGTCGATCTGGTGGCACAGGGCGACGTCGACCTGGCGATCGGGCCCGATCGTCCCACCAGCGAAGATGTAGCCCGTACCAGCGTCTTCGAGAGCCCCTGGGTGCGTTGGTGCGCGCCCGATCACCCGCTTGCGAAGAAGCGACAGTTGCGCTGGAGCGATCTTCGCCACCAGCCGCTCGTGACCGCCGGCCGGGATCACGAACGCAGCGTTGCGCAGATGCGCCTGAACCTGCCGGAAGACGAGCGCATCGTGCCGATCGACGTGGTCGACAACATCTCCACGGCGCTCGGCATAGCGGCCGAAGGCCTCGCGGCCACGCTGTCGCCGGCCTATGTCGGCATCTGGGCCGAGCAGCGCTGGGGGCTCGTGAAGCGCCGCGTGATCGATCCCGAGGTGATGCGTGAGGTCTGCCTTTATCGGCCCGTGCGCCGCGTGATCTCGCCGGCGGCCGAGGGGTTCGCCGAGGCCCTGACCGATTGGGTGCGAAGCGATGCGATCAAGAAGGGGCGCCGCGTGCCCCTTCGCCCGGCGCGGAACTAGCAGCCTTGGCATGTCGGCATGGCCAGGCGTCCGCCAGCGGCGCTGCGCAGCCGCCGGGCCGAGCCGCCGGCCTGCGCCACGATGCGCTCGACGTCGAAGGCGACCAGCTTGCCACCGCGCTTGAGGATGCGACCGTCGACCATGACGGTATCGACACAGGCCCGCCTTGCGCATCATCATGAGCGCTGACCGCGCGTCACCGGCCCGCGCCAGACGCAGGTCCGAGTAGGTCGAGAAGCTCAGCGGCGTGCGCGTTCGGGCCATGGCCGCAAGATCCTGCTCGTCGCCGACCGCGTAGTGGGCGATCAGCAGGTCCGGCCCAAGATAGCCGCGCCGCTCGTAGTCGTGGGCGTCGTTGATGTTCGGCGGTGACTGGCCCGTGTGAATGGCGCGCGGGATGCCGCGCTTCATCACCATCTCCATCTCCTGATGGAAGACCGAGAGCTCGCTTTGGCTCATGGCGCGCAGGTTGACGCCCAGGTGAACGACGCCATCGAACGCGCGCCGCCGTAGCTTCGCGTCGCACTGGCGCATGCGCCCAGGAGTCCTGAGGCACCGAGGGCCGCGGCCGCAAGTCCGCGATGAAAATGTCGCCTGTTGATCATGGGCAGCGTGACCTCGCTTTTGCTCATGCCTGGGGATCGAGGACGATCGCCGCCTCCTGGAGCGAGCAGCCGCGCTCGCGCGCGCTTCGGGTCAAGCGTTGCATTTCGAGGTGAGCCGTATGCTTGCGCGGCAAAAGTGAGACGCCGCCAAGCGCCGCAGAACTCCTTGCAAATGCCAGGCGTGTGCTTCAACTGAAGACGCCGTTGCGGGCTAGGGGCCGTGAATTGCGGGGCAAACTTTCAGCGATGTGATGGCTTCCGAAAAGCCGGTTTGAGTCAAGCACTTAGCGACAGGCATTGGGGCAGACTCTATTCTCTTTTAGGACTCTTGATGAATGCGACCGGCATCCATGCCCAGCGGCACATTCGCGCTGCGGCGCTGGCCCACTATTTCGAAGTCGCCGATGCCGCGGGACTCAACCCGCAGCCGCTGCTGCGTCGGGCCGGGCTGTCTCGCCGGATGCTGGTCGACCCGGAGCAGCGCATCCCTTTGGCCGCTGCGCTGCAGTTGCTGGAGGAGTCGGCAGAGGCCAGTGGACTTGCCGACTTCGGCTTGCGGATGGCGCAGGCCAGGCGGCTTTCCGATCTGGGAGCGCTCAGCCTCTTGCTGACCCACTTGCCCAGCTTGCGTGCCGTGCTTCAGACACTGATCCACAGCCGGCAACTGGTGGGCGGCACGCTTGCGCTGGCCATGGTCGAAACCGGCAAGTCCACGGCAATCCGCGAGGAGTTGGTCGGACCCGCAGCGGCGCGTTCGCGCCAGGCAACCGAACTCGCGCTCGGTGTCCTGTTCCGCCTCTGCGCCGACTTGCCCGGCCAGCGCTGGAACCCTCAGAGCGTCAACTTCCGCCATGCCGCTCCGGCCGACATCCATCGGCACCGGCAACTCTTCGACTGCAGATTGAAATTTGGCAGCGAGTTCAACGGCATCGTCTGCGCGACGGCCGACCTCGACCGCCCGAACGCGCTGGCCGACCCCGTCCTTGCCGCCTACGCGCGGCGCCTCGTCGACGTACCCGGCGACGCGGGGGAGGACAGCCTCGCACAAACCGTACGGAAGGTCCTGTACGTGCAACTTCCGCTGGGACGGACGTCGATCGAGCAGGTCGCACAGGGCTTGGGGCTGCACGTTCGGACCTTGCAGCGCCAGTTGTCTGCGGACCGAGTTGCTTTTTCAGAGCTGGTCAACGAGGTCCGGCGCGACCTGGCGTTGCGCTATATGGCCCAGCCCGAGCACAGCCTGACGCGCGTGGCCGAACTGCTCGGCTATGGCCAACTCAGCTCGTTCACCCGCTGGTTCATCAGCCAGTTCCAGGAGACTCCCTCCGAGTGGAGACGCCGGATCTAGTCTTCTTCCAGGCGTCCACCAATACTCAGGCCATCTTCCTCAAACTTCGCGTCACCAAGTTGGTGATCAACGCATGGGCTGCCGCAAAGTCGCCATCGTCCAGGCGCTGCTTGCCGACAAACAGCGCGAACTGGGGTGCCAGGTCCGCGTAGGCCTGGGTGGCCGACCAGATGACGAACATCAGGTGGGTGAAATCGACCTTCTCGATGAGCCCTTGCCGTGCCCATCGTTCAAACGCTCGCACGTCGGCGCGAAGTTTGGGAATCACACGTTGGGCCAACTTGTCGGCATAACGCGGCGCACCGGCCATGATCTCGCGGGTAAAGACGGCCGAGCCACTGGGACGGTCCCGCGAGAAGCACAGCTTGGCGCTGATGTAGCTGCTGATCGCGGTCTCGGGATCGTTCTTCCTGGCCATCACGTCCATGCTGGCGAGCCAGGACTCCAGCACGGCGTCAAGCACGGCGACGTACAGCTCGTCCTTGCTTGAGAAGTAGTACAGCATGTTCTGACGACTGATGCCGAGCTCGGCAGCGATGCTATCCAGCGACACACCCTCGAAGCCGAAGCGAGCGAACTGACGCTCGGCTTCCAGCAGGATCAGCTCCTGCTTGCGCAGGCGCGCAGCCCGCGGCGCGCGCGGCGCGACGCGCGGGTCGGCAACGGTGGCTCGATTGCGACGAGGGGAGGCAGACCCACGTGTGGAGGAAGTGCTCATGACGTGATTGTCCTTGGTTCCGTCACAAGGGTTTTTACTATCCAGTAAATCTTTTCTGGATAGTAAATTTTCCCGCTTCCACGCATCAACTTCAGACAAAAGGAAGCAAGCCATGCGAATCGGAGTACCAAGGAAATCAAGGTCCGGGAGCCCGCGCCGGGCTGACGCCCGCCAAGGTGAGAACCGGGCCATCGCCAGCGCTTCGGCATGAGTCTTGCTGAGACCGCCACAAGGAGAAGCCCCATGGAGACACCCTCCACCCGCACCTGCGGCATTCACGCCGCTCGCCTGAATCTGGCCGACTACGCCACGAACTTCGGCGATGCCCATCCGCCCTTGAAGCGCGCCCAGGCGCTGATCGAGGCCGAGCGCTGCTACTACTGCTTTGACGCACCCTGCACCGCGGCCTGCCCGACGGGCATCGACATCCCCACCTTCATCCAGCGCATTGCCCAGGACAACAACCGCGGCTCGGCACGCGCGATCCTCGAGGCCAACCCGCTCGGCGGAATGTGCGCCCGTGTGTGCCCCACCGAGGTGCTGTGCGAGCAGGCCTGCGTGCGCAACACCAACGAGGAGAAGCCGGTGGAGATCGGCGCGCTGCAGCGCTATGCCACCGATGCCTACTTCGCCAATCCGGGTGCGCCGCTCTTCACGCGCGCGGCTTCGACGGGCTTGCGCATTGCAGTGGTCGGGGCGGGCCCGGCGGGGCTGGCCTGTGCCCATGGGCTGGCGCGCCGGGGCCATTCAGTTGCGCTGTTCGACGCCCGCCCCAAGCTTGGCGGGCTGAACGAGTACGGCCTGGCCACCTACAAGACGGCCGGCGACTTCGCGCAGCGGGAAGTCGAGTGGCTGCTGTCGATCGGCGGCATCGAGGTCCACAACGGCCAGCAACTGGGACGCGACTTCACGCTCGACAGCCTGCTCGTCCGGTTCGACGCCGTGTTCCTGGGCATGGGCCTCGTGGGCGTCAATGCACTTGGCATTGCCGAGCCGCAGGTTCCCGGCCTGCGCGATGCCGTGGAGTTCATTGCCGAACTGCGCCAAGCCGCCAGTCCGGCCGAGGTGCCGGTGGGACGGAGCGTGGTCGTCATCGGTGGCGGCATGACCGCCGTGGACGCAGCGGTGCAGTCGCGCCTGCTCGGCGCCGAGCACGTGACCATCGTCTACCGGCGCGGGCCCGAATCCATGTCGGCTTCAACCGTCGAGCAACGCTGGGCGCAGACCCACGGCGTGACGATCCGCCACTGGGCCGCACCCAAGGAAGTCATGAGCGAAGGCGGCGTGCTGCGCGGCATGCGCTTTGCGGCCACCGCGATGAAGGAAGGCAAGCTGGTCGAGACCGGCGAGTGCTTCACGCTCGAAGCCGACATGGTGCTCAGGGCGATCGGCCAGACCTATGTCGCCGAGTCCGCTGGCGCGGCCATCGAACTCAAGGGAGGGCGCATTCTCACCGATGAAGACGGCCGGACCAGCCTCGCCCGCGTCTGGGCTGGCGGCGACTGCCGCCACGGTGGGCGCGACCTGACCGTGGAAGCGGTCGAACATGGCAAGCGTTCTGCCGTGTCCATCGATCTGGCGCTGCGCAATCCTGCTGCAGCGGCTCAATCCCAACGGACCCTGGAGACCCAGCATGGCTGATCTGCGCACCGACTTCGTGGGCATCAAGAGCCCGAACCCGTTCTGGCTCGCGTCGGCGCCGCCCACCGACAAGGAAATCAACGTCACCCGCGCCTTCGAGGCGGGCTGGGGCGGCGTGGTCTGGAAGACGCTGGGTGAAGACCCGGCGGTGGTCAACGTCAACGGGCCGCGCTATTCGACGCTCATGTCGCAGGATCGCCGTGTCATCGGTCTGAACAACATCGAGCTGATCACCGATCGGCCGCTGCGCACCAACCTGGACGAGATCCGGCGCGTCAAGCGCAACTGGCCCGATCGCGCCATGGTGGTGTCCTTGATGGTCCCGGTGGTGGAGGAGTCCTGGAAGCGCATCCTCCCGATGGTCGAAGACGTGGGCGCCGACGGCATCGAGCTGAACTTCGGCTGTCCGCACGGCATGAGCGAGCGCGGCATGGGCGCTGCCGTCGGCCAGGTACCCGAGTACATCCAGCGCGTCACCGAGTGGTGCAAGCACTACTCGACCTTGCCGACCATCGTCAAACTCACGCCCAACATCACCGACGTGCGCTACCCCGCGCGTGCGGCCAAGGCCGGCGGCGCCGATGCGGTGTCGCTGATCAACACCATCAACTCGGTGATGGGCGTCGACCTCGATCGCATGGTCATGAGCCCGAGCACCGACGGCTGGGGCTCGCACGGGGGCTACTGCGGTCCGGCGGTCAAGCCGATCGCGCTCAACATGGTGGCCGAGATCGCGCGCGATCCGACCACCGCCGGCCTGCCCATATCAGGCATCGGTGGCGTCACCACCTGGCGTGACGCGGCCGAGTTCATCGCGCTGGGGTGCGGCACGGTGCAAGTCTGCACGGCCGCCATGGTCTACGGCTTCAGGATCGTGCAGGACATGTGCGACGGCCTGTCCAACTTCATGGACCAGCAGGGCTTGCGCTCGATCGAAGAATTCCGCGGCGCCGCGGTCGGGACCGTCAAGGACTGGAAGTCGCTCAACCTGAACCACATCGACAAGGCAGTCATCAACCAGGACTCGTGCATCCAGTGCGGCCGCTGCCACGTGGTGTGCGAGGACACCTCGCACCAGGCGATCACGGCCACCAGGGACGGCAAGCGCCACTTCGAGGTCAAGGAGGAGGAGTGCGTCGGCTGCAACCTCTGCGTGTCGATCTGCCCGGTACCCAACACCATCACGATGCGCTCGCTCGCGGCCGGCGAAATCGACAAGCGCACCGGCCTTCGCGTCAGCGGCGAATACGCCAACTGGACCACCCACCCCAATAACCCGATGCGCGTGAACACCGAGGCGGCCAGCACGGCCTGAGAACCCACCGCATGAGCCGCCCGGCCGCTCCGAAGGCGAATACCGAAGCGCTGCTGCGCGAAGGTACTCCAATGGCCCCTGATCACCGAGCCGCAACCCCACTGGAATCACCAGGAAACAAAACCATGCCTACTGACAGTCACTTCAGCGCGCGCCACGAGCTCTGGAACGAGGACCTGGCGCCCACCAGCACTTTGCAGCGCACCTGGCGCTGGTACCACTTCGCTGCCCTCTGGGTGGGCATGGTGATGTGCATCCCGGCCTACACCCTGGCCGCCAGCCTGATCGACAGCGGCATGTCCTGGCAGCAGGCCGTCGGCACCGTGTTTCTCGGCAACCTGATCGTGCTGGTGCCGATGCTGCTGATCGGCCATGCGGGCGCCAAGTACGGCATTCCGTATGCCGTGCTGGCGCGCGCCTCGTTCGGCACCCGCGGCGCGCGGCTGCCGGCGGTGCTGCGCGCGCTGGTGGCCTGCGGCTGGTACGGCATCCAGACCTGGTTCGGCGGCATGATGATCTACACCCTGATCGGTGTTCTGCTCGGCCACCCGCTGGCGGGCGACAAGATCGCAGGGCTGGGCATCAACTTCGGCCAGCTGGCCTGCTTCCTCGTGTTCTGGGCCATCCAGTTCTACTTCGTGGTGCACGGCATCGAGTCCATCCGCAAGCTCGAGACCTATACCGCTCCGATCAAGATCCTCATCTGCTTCGTGCTGCTGGTCTGGGCCTACAGGCAGGCGGGCGGCTTCGGCCCCATCCTCCAGCAGCCTTCGCAATTCGTCGAGGGCGGCAAGAAGGCCGGCCAGTTCAGCGCCGTGTTCTGGCCCTCGCTGACCGCCATGGTCGGTTTCTGGGCCACGCTGGCCCTGAACATTCCCGACTTCACGCGCTTTGCCAAATCGCAGCGCGACCAGTTCATCGGTCAGGCCGTGGGCCTGCCCGCGCCGATGGGCCTGCTGGCGGCGCTGGCGGTGTTCGTGACGTCGGCCACCGTGGTGATCTACGGCAAGGCGCTGTGGGACCCGGTCGACCTGGCCAGCCGCATGACCGGCGCTGCGGTGCTGATCGCCCTGATCGTCCTGCTGATCGACACCGTGAGCGTGAATCTCGCGGCCAATCTGGTCGGACCGGCCTACGACTTTTCGGCGCTGAGCCCGCGTCGCATCAGCTACAAGGTCGGCGGCTACATCACGGTGGGCATTGCGATCGCGATCATGCCGTGGAAGATCCTCGAATCGACGCAAGGCTATATCTTCACCTGGCTGATCGGCTACTCGGCCCTGCTCGGTCCGGTGGCGGGCATCCTGATCGTCGACTACTACCTGCTGCGCCGAACCGAGCTGCAGGTCGATGAGCTCTATCGCGAGGGTGGCCAGTACAGCTACCGCGGCGGCTGGAACTGGGTGGCCGTGCTGGCCTTCGTGCTGGGTGTGCTGCCCAACCTGCCGGGCTTCCTGGGCGCGGCCTTCCCGCAGAGCTTCCCCGACGTCGGCGATCTGTTCCGGCAGATCTACACCTACGCCTGGTTCGTCGGACTGGGCATCGCCGCCGCGGTCTACCGCGTCGGCATGGCCGGCAAGGTAGGCGCAGAGCGCACGGCCCTCGGCCGCGCATGATGAAACCGGCCGCCCCCGGACCGGCGGCCTCATTTCCGGAGCAAGCCTCATGAGTTCAGCCCTTTTGATTCGCGGCGGCACGGTGGTCAACGCCGATCGCGAGTTCGCCGCCGATGTCCTGTGCCTGGACGGCCGCATCGCAGCCGTCGGCGCCGACCTGCAGCCCCAGGCCCCGTCAGGTACGCAGACGCTGGACGCCAGCGGCCAGTACCTGCTGCCCGGCGGCATCGACCCGCACACCCACATGCAGCTGCCATTCATGGGCACGGTGACGATGGACGACTTCTACAGCGGCACGGCGGCCGGCCTGGCGGGCGGCACGACCAGCATCATCGACTTCGTGATTCCCGATCCCCGGCAGCCGCTGATGGAGGCCTACCGCACCTGGCGCGGCTGGGCCGAGAAGGCGGCGGCCGACTACGGTTTCCATGTCGCCATCACCTGGTGGGATGACAGCGTGCATCGCGACATGGCCACGCTGGTGCAGCAGGAAGGCATCAACAGCTTCAAGCACTTCATGGCCTACAAGAACGCCATCATGTGCGACGACGAGACGCTGGTGAACAGCTTTCGCCGGGCGCTCGAGCTCGGCGCCATGCCCACAGTGCATGCCGAGAACGGCGAACTGGTCTACCTGCTGCAACAGGAGGTGGCCAAGATGGGCATCACCGGGCCCGAAGGCCATCCGCTGGCGCGCCCGCCCATGGTCGAGGGCGAGGCTGCGAATCGTGCAATCGCCATCGCCGACGTGCTGGGCGTGCCGATCTACGTCGTCCATGTCTCGTGCATCGAGTCGGCCGACGCCATCGCCCGCGCCCGCGCGCGCGGCCAGCGCGTCTACGGCGAAGTGCTGGCCGGCCATCTGCTGATCGACGACAGCGTCTACCGCCATCCCGACTTCGCCACGGCCGCGGCCCATGTGATGAGCCCACCGTTCCGGCCCCGCATCCACCAGGAGGCGTTGTGGCGCGGCCTCCAGTCGGGCCAGTTGCACACCACTGCCACCGACCACTGCACCTTCTGCGCGGCGCAGAAGGCCGCCGGCCGCGAGAATTTCGCCCAGATTCCCAACGGCTGCGGCGGCATCGAGGAGCGCCTGTCGGTGATCTGGGACGCCGGCGTCAACAGCGGAAGGCTGACACCCAGCGAGTTCGTCGCCGTGACCTCGGCCAATGCGGCCAAGCTCTTCAACATCTATCCGCAAAAGGGCTGCATCACGGCCGGTGCCGACGCCGACCTCGTGCTATGGGATCCGCAAGGCAGCAAGACGATCTCGGCCAGGACCCAGCATTCCAGGGGCGACTTCAACATCTTTGAAGGGCGCTCGGTGCGCGGCATTGCCAGCCACACCATCAGCCGCGGCCGCGTGGTCTACGCCAACGGCGATCTGCGCGCCGAGCAAGGGCGCGGCCGCTACCTCAAGCGCCCGGCCTTCGGTGCCAATTTCCAAGCTGCGGCCAGGCGTGCGCAAGAGCTCACGCCGACCGCGGTGCAACGCTGAACAGAGGACTCCCATGGACACGAACACGGCCACGGCCATCCACCAACTGCGCATCGATGGCGAGCGACTGTGGGCCTCGCTGATGGAATTGGCCCGAATTGGCGCTACCCCCAAAGGCGGCGTGTGCCGCCTGACGCTGACCGACCTGGACAAGCAGGGTCGCGACCTGGTCACCGGCTGGGCGCGCGAGGCCGGCATGACCGTGAGGATCGACAAGATCGGCAATGTCTTCATGCGCCGCCCGGGCCGCGACAACAGCCTGCCGCCCATCGTCACCGGCAGCCACATCGACACCCAGCCCACCGGCGGCAAGTTCGACGGCAACTACGGCGTGCTGGCCGGCATCGAGGTGGTGCGCACCCTGAACGACCACGGCATCGAAACCGAGGCGCCGATCGAAGTGGCCTTCTGGACCAACGAAGAGGGCTCGCGCTTCGTTCCGGTGATGATGGGTTCGGGCGTGTTCGCCAAGGCCTTCACGCTCGACCATGCCTATGCAGCCACCGATACCGAGGGCAAGACGGTCAGGGGCGAGCTCGAGCGCATCGGCTACCTCGGCACCGAGGAACCTGGCGCCCACCCGATCGGCGCGTACTTCGAAACCCACATCGAGCAGGGGCCGGTGCTCGAGGACAACGACAAGACCATCGGCGTGGTGACCGGCGTCCTGGGCATTCGCTGGTACGACTGCACCGTCATCGGCATGGAAGCGCACGCCGGCCCGACACCGATGGCACTGCGCAAGGATGCACTGCAGGTCGCGTCCCGGCTGATGCAGGAGGTGGTGGCCTGCGCGCATCGCCACCCGCCGCACGGCCGCGGCACCGTCGGCATGGTGCAGGTGCATCCGAACAGCCGCAACGTGATTCCGGGCCAGGTCAAGTTCTCGATCGACCTGCGCAATGCCAGCGACGAACTGTGCGACGCCATGGACGCCGACATTCGCACCGTGGCTGCCAGGCTGAGCGGCGAGACCGGCCTGTCCATCCGGATTGACCAGGTATCGGGCTATCCGGCGCAGCGCTTCCATGCAGAGTGTGTGGACGCAGTTGCGCGCGCGGCGGAAAAACTCGGCTACAGCAACATGCGCGCGGTTTCAGGCGCCGGCCACGACGCCGTCTATATGGCGCGCCTGGCACCGACCGGAATGATCTTCATCCCATGCAAGGACGGCATCAGCCACAACGAAATCGAGGACGCCAAGCCCGAGCACATCAAGGCCGGTTGCAACGTGCTGCTGCACGCCATGCTTGAACGCGCCGGCGTGGCAGGATAGTTGTACGAGCGTCGAGCATGGCGATCGGATTCATCGCCAGCGCACGTGCGATGGCCACGCGCTGCTGCTGACCACCCGAGAGCTGGTTTGGTTTCCCTGGCTGCCTTCAGCGTTGCAAGAGTCTGAGAAGGGTGTTGGCGACGACCTGCGTGGCCTGCCGCAGTTCGGCCAGTGGAACGCGCTCGTCGGCCCGGTGGCCGTTTGCCTCGAGCAGCGACTCGGGGCCGGCGCCGTACATCACGGTGGGAATGCCGGCCTCGCTGTACAGGCGCGCATCGGTGTACAGCGGCACACCGATCGGCGTGACCTGCTTGCCCATCACCGCGCTGGCTTCGCTGCACATGAGCTCGGCCAGTTCCGCCGCGCCGGGTGCCGGCGCAAAGGGCCGCGCCAGCAGGATGCGGCGGATGTCGACGGTGATGCCCGGCAGGCCGCGGCAGGCCGACTCGATGACTTCATGCAGCTCGGCTTCCACAGCCTCGGGCGATTCCTCTGGCACGATGCGCCGGTCGATGCGCAGGCTGAGGCGGTCGGCCACGACGTTGGTGTTGATCCCGCCTTCGATCAGGCCGACCACCAAGGTCGGATGCGTGATGCCCGGCGTCTGCGAGGGCCGACCGGCCAGCGCGTCGCGGTGGCGGTACAGGGCGGGCAGCAGCGTGGCGGCGGCCTCTATCGCGTCATGGCCGGTGTCGGGGCGCGCCGCGTGCGCGGACTTGCCTCGCAGCGTCACCTCCAGATGCAGGCAGCCGTTGTGCGCGACCACCACATGGTGTGAAAAGGCGGCGGACAGCACATAGTCGGGCCGGCTCAGGCCTTGGGACAGGATCCAGCCCGGACCGGTCATGCCGCCGGTTTCCTCGTCGTAGGTCAGGTGCAGCTCGAGGCTGCCCGACAGGGGCACGCCTTCGGCGGCAGCTTGCTTGAGCGCACGCATTGCGAAGGCGTAGGTGGTGAAGTCGGACTTCGACACCGCGGCGCCACGGCCGTAGAGCCAGCCGTCCCGCACTTCGCCGCCGTAAGGGTCGGTGCTCCAGCCCTCGCCGGGGGGCACCACGTCGCCGTGGGCATTGAGCGCCACGACAGGTCCGCCTTCGCCGAAGCGTTCGCGCACGATCAGGTTGAGTACGCTGCGCATGCCGTGCTGCGCAGCCACTTCCGGCGGCACGGGATGGCGCTCGACCTCGAAGCCCATGGCCCCGAGCAGGCCGGCTGTGAGATTGGCATGCGGTGCGCAGTCGCCCGGTGGGTTGTCGGACGGGCATTGCACCAGGCGGGCGAGGGTCTGAACCTGCTCGTCGAAATGCGCTTCGATGAATTGGCGCAGGATGGCCTTTGCGGCGGAGGTGTCGGTCATGGCTTTCAGAGGAAACGGTCGATCAGGAAGGGCGTGATGTCGATCTCGGTGCGCCCGCGTGTGATGAGGTCCGTCACGAGACGCGCGGTGATCGGCGCGAGCGTGTAGCCGTTGGATGTGACGGCGTTGTAGAAGCCGGGCAGGCCCGGCACTTCGCCCAGGATCGGCGCGCCGTCGATGTTCACGTTCATGCCCGCCCAGCAGCGCACGATGTGCAGGCCGGCGATGGCGGGCAGCACCTGGCGGGCCACCCAGAGGTTGCCCTCGATGCTCGCGCGCTCGGCGCGGTTGAGACGCATGGACTCATCGAAGGCCGCGGTCCAGCCGCCGCCGACCAGCAGCGCGCCGCTCGCCGCCTGCTTGAGGCTCAAGTGCCGATTGGCATGCGCGATCAGATGATCGACCAAGGCCGGCGCCGGCTCGGTCACGATCATCTGCAGGGGCGCGCCCTTGACCGGGATCTTCACACCCAGCATGTCGCCCACGGTGCTGGACCACGCGCCGCTCGCGTTGATAACGCGCCCGGCGCGGATGGTGCCGCGCGAAGTGCGTACATTGAAGCCGGCAGCGTTGCCCGGCAGCCGCTCGATGACCTGCACGTCGCAGCCGCGCAGCATACGGGCGCCTTGCTCCTGCGCGCGGCGGGCCACGGCGTAGGTGGCGCGCAGCGGGTTGATCTTGCCTTCCAAGGGGCATAGCTCCGCGCCGAGGAGCTGGGCGGACAGAGCGGGCGCGAGACGCCGCAGCTCGGCACCGTCGATGACTTGCGCGTCGATGCCGTGGCTGCGCTCCAGTGCTGCCTTGGCCTGCAGGAAGCGCATGCCTTCATCGCTGTCGGCGACCATGAGGCCGCCTGTGATCTTGATTTCCAGGTCCTCGCCGCAGTCGTCCTCGATCTGTTGCCACAGGCGCACGGACATCGGACCCAGGGGCAGCGTGGCTGCGGCGGGACCGCCGCCTTCCTGCGCGCGCGAGCCAAAGTCGAAGGACAGCAGCTGCACGTGAAGGCTTCCCGCGTTGGCGCCGGAGGCCTGCAGGTTGAGGTCGTCGCGGTCGACCACCGTCACATCCATGCCCGCTTGAGAGAGGTAGTAGCCCAGGCAGGAGCCAAGCACGCCGGCGCCGATCACCAGCACCTCGGTCTGCAGGTTGCTTTCCAGGGGGGGCACCGAGACTGGCCGCGCCAGGTTGGGCGTGATGGCCGGCCTGTGGCCACCCCATTCGGGCTTCTCGAAGCCCAGCGCGCCGGCCGGGACTGGCTTGGCCGGCGGGCGGGGGGCAAGGTACTGCTCCACGCCGGGCGGTTGCCCGGTCATCTCGCCCACCAGCCGCGCGGCGGTGACCGCACAGTAGCGGCCCTGGCAGCGCCCCATGCCCAGCCGCGTGTTGCGCTTGAGTGCGGCCAGCGTGTCGCGACCCGCACGGATCTGCTCGCGCACCGAGCCGAAGGAGATCTCCTCGCAGCGACAGAGCACCGTTTCGTCCGACATGCAGGAAAGCGACACCGGCGGCGCCTGGTAGATCGTCCAAAGCGCCTGCTGGAAGCTCGAGGCGCGCCGCAGCAGCGCCACCGCCTCGGTGGGTTCGGGTGCGCGTCGCCCCAGGTTGCGCGCGGCCGCCGTGCCGGCGAGCGTCCCGCGTGCCAGGGCCACGCGCGAGCCGCCCATGTCGGCCCCGTCGCCCACCACATAGACGCCTGGCAGGCTGCTGGCGCCATCATCCTGCGTGACGGTGGCGAGGTAGCCAAGGTGGCGCTGCGCCAGCCGGTGCTCGCAGCCGAGCATGCGTGCCAGCTCGGTAGAGGGAATGAAGCCGTAGCCCAGGCACAGCGTGTCGACATCGAAACGCCGGGTGCCGGAAGGCAAGGGGCGGCCGTGTGCATCGAGCAGCGCTGCATGCACGCACTCCACGCCGTCGTGGCCTTCGGCGCGGGTCACGGCGCAGCCCCACAGCACCGGCACGCCACGGGCGCGAAGCTGGCGCAGGTAGCGATGGCCGTCGCGCAGCAGGTCGGGCGCGGTGCGTGCCGCCGTCAACATGGCCCGCCATTGCCGCGCCGTGGGCCGCGGTGCCGACTCCAGGACCGCCACCACCTGCGCGCCGCCCGCCAGCAGCTCGGCGGCCAGCTGCAGGTTCAGCGGGCCATTGCCCGCGACCAGCACCCGCTGGCCAGGGGCGACGCGATAGGCCCGCGCCAATGTCTGGCCGGCCCCCGTGGTCATGACGCCCGGCAGCGTCCAGCCGGGGAAGGGCACCGGGCGTTCGTAGGCGCCCGGGGCGATGACCAACTGGCTGCAGCCGATGACGTGTGCGCGGCCGTCGACGAGTGCGCCGATCTCGCGCGGCGAGAAGGCCGCCCAGACCTGGGCGCCTTGCTCGATGCGCACGCCGGCCTGCCGCACCTGATATTCCAGCGCCAGGCCGGCGGCGAACTGGCGATCGAGGGGCCCGGTCGCCTCGTGCGAAGGTGCCAGCGGCTTGTAGAACTGGCCACCGGGCTGCGGACGTTCGTCCAGCAGCAGCACCTTCGCCCCCGAGCGAGCCGCGGCGAGCGCCGCGGAAAGCCCGGCCGGGCCCGCCCCCACCACCAGGACGTCCACGTCCTGCCGGCTGGGCTCTGTTCCCGCGTCCGGCGTCAACGGGCGCAGCGGGTCGGTCGCCGTTCCGGCCGGCATGGCCGAGCGGACCTGCAGGCCCTCGGCGGCCTTGGTCAGGCAGGCGCGCTGGCTGGCGCGCCCGTCCACCGTCACCAGGCAATCGAAGCAGGCGCCCATCCCGCAGTAGAGGCCGCGCCGTTCGCCGCTGCGCGTGTGGCGCATCTGCCGGATGCCCGCGGCGGCAAGCGACGCCGCAATGGTCTCGCCGTCCAGTCCGTCCACCGGCTGGCCGTCGTACCAGAAGCGGATGGGTCGTCCGCTGGCGGCGATCGATGGGTGCGTGAGTCGGGCGCGCATGGGCTGAAAAACGACAAGAAAAGATCGTTGACGGGTTTGAATGTATACGTATACTACACGTATACCGAACCAATCGCCATCCCATTTTTCAGCCAGGACTGCCCGATGACAGCGTTCCGAGGCACCTATACGGTGCTCATCACCCCCATGACCGCGGACGGCAAGCACGTCGACGTGCCGGCGCTCAAGAAGCTGGTCGATTGGCAGATCCGGGAGGGAATTCACGGACTGATCCCCTTGGGAAGCACTGGAGAGTTCCTGTCGCTCACGCCCGAGGAGCGCCAACGGGTGATCGAAACCTGTATCGATACCGCCGCAAAACGCGTGCCCGTGCTGATCGGCACGGGCGCGGAGTGGACCGACGAATGCGTGCGGCTGAGCCGCGAAGCCGAGGCCATGGGGGCCGACGGCGTGATGATCATTCCGCCCTTCTACAGCACGCCCACCGAAGACGAGTTGTTCGAGCACTATCGCAAGGTAGGCGAGGCCATCGGCATCCCGATCATGGTCTACAACAACCCCGCAACGGCCAACGTGGACCTGCAACCCGAGCTGGTCGCGCGCCTCTCGCGCATCGACAACTGCCGCTACATCAAGGAGTCGACACTCGAAGTGACACGGGTGCGCGACATCATCGAGCTGTGCGGCGACCGCATGACGGTCTTCGCCGGCATCCTCGGTTACGAATCCTTCTGGCTCGGCGCGCAGGGCTGGGTGGCCGTGTGCTCGAACCTCATCCCGAAGATGTCGGCGCGCCTGTTCGAGCTGGTCGCCGACGAGCACGACATGCCCGCGGCGCTCGCGCTCTACAAGAAGATGCTGCCGATCGTCCGCTGGGTCGGCGGCCACCGCTACGTGGCCGCCTCCAAGGACGGCCTGTCGATGATGGGCCTGCCGGTGGGCAAGCCGCGCGCGCCGCGCCTGCCGCTGCCCGATGCCGATGCGGCCGACCTGCGCCGCGAGCTCGAGCGCCTGGAGCTGATCGACTCGATCCGCGCCTAGGCCCCAGAACCTTTCGCTTCCCTCTCGCCGCCTCGTTCACTTCCCCGAAGGACTCACCATGAAACTGCTCCCCGCCCTGGCGTCGGCCTCGGTCCTCTTCCTCCTTGGCGCAGGCAGCGCGCAGGCGCAGGCCTGCAAGTCGCCGGTGCCCGATTCAGCGCTGGTCAAGAAGGGCACGCTCGTGATGTCCGTCAATCCGACCTTGCCGCCGATGCAGTTCGTCGACCAGACCGGTGCGCTCAAGGGCATGCGGGTCGAGTTGGGCGAGGCCATCGCCAAGCGCCTGTGCCTCACGCCCGAGTACGTGCGCATCGAGTTCTCGGCCATGATCCCGGGCCTTCAGGCCGGCCGCTGGGACGTGATCAACACCGGCATCTTCTACACCGAGGAGCGCG
The DNA here is from genome assembly GCF_900090195.1 of Variovorax sp. HW608. NCBI lineage: Bacteria > Pseudomonadati > Pseudomonadota > Betaproteobacteria > Burkholderiales > Comamonadaceae > Variovorax > Variovorax sp. HW608. The sequence goes on along the minus strand of NZ_LT607803.1, from coordinate 689,999 downwards.
CCAAGCTCATGCAAATGCTGATCTACGAAGACCAGGCCATCAGCATCAGCACCACGCGCGGCAACCCGCTGAAGATCGCCAAGCCGGAGGACCTGTCGGGCAAGAGCATCGGCGTGGAGATCGGCGGCTTCGAGGAGCGCAAGGCGCGAGAGCTCGACAAGCAGCTCACCGACAAGGGCCTGAAGGGGCTGACCATCCGCACCTTCGAGAACTTCGCGATGGCCTTCCAGGCGCTGCGCGCGGGGCAGGTCGATGTGGCGCTCTCGATCGACTCCACCGGCGCCGAATACCAGAAGCGCGGCGAGTTCGAGCGTGTGCTGCACGGCCTCTTCCCGACGCCCGTCGCGCTGGCCACCAAGAACCGTGAGCTCGCCGACGCCATGGCCAAGGTGCTCAACGACATGAAGGCCGATGGCAGCTTCCAGAAGCTGTTCGACCAGTACGGCGTCAAGGCCATCGACGGCGCCGTCGCCGTGAAAGGCCCGGCGGGCTGAGCGCCCCGCCATCCGCATCGCCAGGAGTTTCCATGGGACAAGGCTGGAGCTGGTCGGGGTTCGCCGACTACCTGTTCAACCCCTATCTGCTGAGCGGCGCCGTGACCACGCTGTGGCTCACGCTGGCGGCCATCGCGGGCGGGCTGGTAGTCGGCTGCGCGCTCGCGCTGGCCCGCCTGTCCAGCCATCGATGGCTCTCGGGGCCGGCGCACTTCTACATCTGGGTGTTCCGCGGCACGCCGCTCCTGGTGCAGCTCATCATCATCTACACCGGCCTGCCCCAGCTGGGCGTGAAGCTGTCGGTGATCGAGTCGGCGCTGCTGGGGCTGATCCTCAACGAAGCCGCCTACCTGGCGGAGATCATCCGCGCCGGCATCCAGTCGATACCGGTCGGCCAGACCAACGCGGCCCGCGCGGTGGGCTTCAGCAGTGCCCAGACCATGCGCTACATCATCCTGCCGCAGGCCATGCGACTGATCGTGCCGACGCTGGGCAACAGCATCAACGGGCTGCTCAAGACCACCTCCATCACTTCGGTGATCTCGATGGAAGAGCTGCTGCGGCGCACGCAGGTGCTGATCCAGGAAAAGTTCATGGTGCTCGAGCTCTTCCTTGTCGCTGCCGTCTACTACTTGCTGATGACCAGTGCCTGGGACTTCGTCCAGCGGCGCATCGAGCGCCACTACGGCCGTGCCTACGGAAGCTCCAGCGAGCCGGTTTCCGCGCCGATCGAGACCGCGCTCGAGCAGCGATGAAGGATTGGCCATGAGCAGCTACGACCTGATCATCCGCAACGCGGACATCGCTACAGTCGGCGACCGCTACCGTGCCGACATCGGCGTGCGCGACGGGCGCATCTGCGCCATTGCCCAGGGCCTCGAAGGCCAGGCGGAGCGCGAACTCGATGCCGGCGGCCGGCTGGTGACGCCCGGCGGCGTCGATGGCCACTGCCACTTCGACCAGCCCACCAGCGACGGGTCGCGCTTTGCCGACGACTTCTACACCGGCACCCGCTCGGCGGCCTGCGGCGGCACGACCACGGTGCTGCCATTCGCCGCGCAGCAGCGCGGCCACAGCCTCCATGAGGCGGTGGACGACTACCACCGCCGCGCGGAAGGCAAGGCGGTGATCGACTATGCGTTCCATCTGATCGTGTCGGACGCCACGCGCGACGTCACCCAGCGCGAACTGCCGTCGTTGATCGAGAAGGGCTACACCTCCTTCAAGATCTACATGACGTACGACGACATGAAGCTGAACGACCGGCAGGTCATCGAGGTCCTGGCCGCCGCGCGCAAGCACGGGGCAATGACCATGATCCACGCGGAGAACAGCGATTGCATCGCATGGCTCACCGAGCAGTTGCTCGACGCCGGCCTCACCGCGCCGCGCTACCACGCGAGCTCTCGGCCCATGGCGGTGGAGCGCGAGGCGACGCATCGCGCGATCGCGCTGGCGGAACTCGTGGACACGCCCATCCTGATCGTCCACGTGTCCGGGCGCGAGGCGGTGGAGCAGATCCATTGGGCGCGCGGTCGTGGCCTGTCCATCCATGCAGAGACCTGCCCGCAGTACCTCTTCCTGAGCGCCGAGGACCTGGGCATCGACCACGAGGATCCGATGCACGGCGCGCGCTGCATCTGCAGCCCGCCGCCGCGCGACAAGGCGAACCAGCCCTTCATCTGGAACGGGCTCGCCAGTGGCCTGTTCACCATCGTCTCGTCCGACCATGCGCCCTTCAACATGAACGGACCCGATGGCAAGCGGGTGGCCGGCAAGGATGCCTCCTTCGACCGCATCCCCAACGGCATCCCCGGCGTGGAAACCCGGCTGCCGCTGCTGATGAGCGAAGGCGTGCTCGCTGGCCGCATCGATGTGCACCGCTTTGTCGAGCTCACCGCCACCAATGCGGCGCGCCTGTATGGACTCTACCCGCGCAAGGGCACGATCGCGGTGGGCAGCGACGCCGACCTGGTGATCTGGGACGTGTTCCCCGATGGTGAGGAAAGGACCATCGACAACTCGATGCTCCACCACGCAGCCGACTACACGCCCTACGAGGGCATGAAGCTGCGGGCCTGGCCGGGCGTGACCGTGTCGCGCGGGCGTATCGTCTGGAAGGACGGCGAGTTCCAGGCGGCGCCCGGCAGCGGCGCATTTCTGCCTTGCCTGCGGCCGCGCCCCCCCAATGCGGGCAATCCGCTGCAGAAATGGCTGTGATGACGGCCGTAGGCGCCGCGCGGGCCTGATAAGCTTTTGCCGCTCTCGTCCCTTCGCTTACCTTCGCATGCCAAGCCTTCCCAGTCCGGCGCAACCCGCCACCATCACCATCGCGCCGCTGGAGGTGCGATCGGCCAGCCTTGCAGAGCAGGCCTACGACCGGTTGCGCACGCTGATCCTGGATCGCCAGATATCGGCAGGCAGTCCCCTGCAGGAGGCGCGGCTGGCCGAGGAGTTGCGCATCTCCCGCACGCCCATGCGCGAGGCCCTGGTGCGCTTGGCCGGCGAAGGGCTTCTGGTGCGCCGCGACGCGCGCTCCTATGCGGTTCGCGCCCTGGGGACCAAGGAGTATTTCGACTGCATGCGGGCGCGCGAGGTCATTGAATGCGAGTGCATTGCGCTCGCCGTGGCCAAGATCACGGACGCGCAGATCGACGAGCTGGAGAGGGACATCCGGGCGCTGCATTCCGGCGAGCACAGCGAGATCGAACACTTCCATTTCGACGACCGCTTCCACTCGGTGATTGCCAACGCCAGTGGCAACGTGGTGTTCCCGCGGCTGGTTGAGGAACTGCGTGTGAACGCGCGGCTCTTCCGCCTGCACAGCCCCTTGCACAGGCAGCGCGAGAACCATGACGAGCACGGCATGATTGTCGAGGCCTTGCGCGCCCGTGATCCGGAGCGGGCACGCGGGGCCATGCGCACCCACCTGCGGAGCCTGCAGGAGGACGTGCGCCGCGCACTCCTGGAATAGCTCAACCGCTATTTCCAGCGCTTGCGTTTCGCATCGCCAGCGAGGCACGAACGTCACCGCCGGATCGGCACACTCGATGAACTCTGCCTCGAGCCGCCGGACGACCTGGCGCCGGCCCTGCAGCGATTCTTATCGAGCGAGCGATGGGCGCAGCCTCGCGGTTGCTGCGAGATGTGCTCGGGGGCGGCTTTGAACTCACGGCGTTCAGGCTGCGATGTGCGGAATCGTCCTCTGGCCTTGGGCGCCCACCCGTGCGGGTCTTGCCTGAAGTCATCGCTACCAATCATCTGTTCACCTGCCTTGCGCTCGGTACGAGAGCCCGAGGCACGGCGACGCTCAACACAGCAAGCTCGCTTGCCCACAACGTGACGGCGGCTCTTGGATCTTGCCGGCCTCACTCGCTGCGCGGCAAGGCGCGTAGGGCGTAGCCCTGTTGAGGGCCTGCTGGCCCTCAGCGATACTGCGCCCACTTGGCGATCACCTCATTGGGTCAAAAATGACCGTATCTCTGGTAAATCTGCGTACGACGACTTGCGAACGCGCCACCTCCCCGATGTCCGACTTCTCTTCTGCGGCCCACCGCTTCGACTGCCCGGGGGCCTCTTGGTAATCCTTTCAGGACACGAACTCTTCGCCATCAAGTTCGTCGCGGCCGCCACGCCGATGGCAGGGCTTGCGGCTTTCGCGCAGGTCAGGGCCCGGCGGCGCAGGGCGCGCGCCATGCATGCCGAGCGGGCGCGCAGCACGGCGCGAAAGGCGGTCATCGAAGTCCGCGCGGACGGCGCCACGGGGCCGGGATCCGTCACCATCGAGCTCACGCCGCATGTGTTGGCCTGCCTTGCCGCAGCGAACAGCGCACAGCTTCGCGGCTATCCGACGCCCGACTCGGTGATGATGGCGCCGGCCATCGAGGCCACGTGGAAGACGCTCGGCGAGAGGGACTCTGACGAGTTCCAGGCCGCGAGCAAGCTGATCGTCACGCGCGAATTCGTGAGGGTGCGCTCGTCGCCGCGATCGATCGAAAGCATCCGCGTGCCGCTGCGCGAACTGCTCGAAGCGCATCGCCGCACGCCGGCGGGCCTGCCCCTTTATTGCGAGGCTGCGGGGGTGATTCGCTCCACACCGCCTGCGGCATCGCGCCGCACCTTGCGCGTGGGCCCGGCGACCGTGCGCAAGGAGTTCTACTGGGTCCGCGCGGATGCGGCGGCGAAGGCCGCCAGGCCGCCGTCCGACACGAAGCGTGAAACCTGAACCGTGCCGATCGCGCGGGCCGGTACAGTAGCGTGACATGCAAGAGAGAGTTCGGGCCATCCGGCCATCGACCCGCACGGGTCAGTTCGCCCATATCCTCAACCGTTCAAACGTCGCTTCGGGTCTTCGCGCCGGCTTCGGCGCGTTGATCTGCACGCTGGTCGTGGCGTGCGGCACGTCGCCGAAGGAGCCTCCGCGTTCGCGCGCGGAGCCACAGGCCGCAAAGGCCGACGCCTCGGCGGACGCCGAGACCCCGAAGCCGCGCGCGAAGCAGTCCGATCCGAAACGAAAGAGCAGTGCGGCCCGGTCCGCGGCCGCAGGCAAATCCGGCACTTCGAAAGAGCCCAGGGTCGCGGCTTCGCCGTCGCCGGGCAGAGCGGCGGGGACCTTCCTCTGGCCGGCTTCGGGACAGGTCACCGGGCGCTTCAACGGCGGCACCAACAAGGGCATCGACATTCGCGGCAATGCGGGCGACCCGGTCGTCGCGGCGGCCGGCGGTCGCGTCGTGTATGTGGGCTCGAAGCTTCGCGGCTGGGGCAACCTCGTGATGGTGAAACACGACGACGAGTTCATCACGGCCTACGCGCACAACCGCAAGATCCTCGTGCGCGAGAACGAGCAGGTGAAGCCCGGCCAGCAGATCGCCGAGATGGGCAGCTCGGATTCGAATGCCACCCAGCTTCACTTCGAGATCCGGCGCAAGGGCAATGCGGTCGATCCGATGCCCTACCTCAAGGCGCAGCCGCCGGCGCCTTGAGGGCCGTGCGGCCCTCGGGGCCTCAATGCTTGAGCAGGCCGTGGGTCCGCGCGTAGTGCAGCGCCTGCGTGCGGCTCGTGACGCCGATGCGCTTGAACAGGCGGTACATGTGGACCTTGATCGTGTGCTCGCTGACCTGCAGGTGTTCGGCGATCTCGCGATTGCCGTAACCGCGCGCGATGCACTCGACGAGTTGCACCTGCCGGCGGGTCAGCTTGCCGGCCGAGGCGCCCTCGGCGACTTCGGCTTCGTCGCCGTCGCTGTCGGTGTCCTCCGAGAGCAGGGCGCGCAGCGAATCGGCGAGCTTCGACGAGCCGGTGGCCTTGTCGATGTAGACGTCGGCGCCGCTCGCGAGGCAGAGCTGCTCCATGTCTTCCGCCGGCGACGCGGAGTAGACCGCGAGCGGAACATCCGAAAACTCTTCTTTGAGCGTGACGACGCCCGAGCAGCCGCTGGCGTCCGGAAGGTTCAGGTCGAGGCAGAACAGGGTCGGGGCGCCGTGCTTGCCGATGGCGCTCGGGAGCCTCGAAAGGCGATCGAGCTCGACGATGTTGGCGGCAGGACGGACGCGCCGCAGCACCATCGAGACGGCGTCGCGCATCAGGGGGTGGTCATCGATGACGTAAATGCTCATGAGGGATTTCTTCGGTTCGCAGCCCGACGCAGGAAATTTCAGATTTGAATACTCGCATGCCCGGATCGGCAATGGCATGCCGCTCGAGGCAGCACGTAGTGTGCCCGCGACGTATTTCACGAAGATTTAGCGGACTGCTTCAGTGCAAATTCGGAAATTAAAACTAATGACTAAAGCGAAAAGGGGGAATTGACCCGAAGGTCCGTGCATTTTTGCGCGGATCGAGGTGCGCGAGATCCTGTAACTCATTTGCATTCAGTCTGTGTAACAGCACAATCGCCCGAAACTCCCGGACCGCACGCCACCATGGAAGCATCCCAGCCTTTCGGAACGTTCCAGCGCCACTTCAAGGAAATCATGGCTTTCCTCAACAGGCCTGTGTTCGCGAAGCCCAAGCCGGCCCGGCGCCCGGCGGTGCGGCCTCTGCAACCGGTCGCATCGCCTGCGCTGGCCGTGGTGCCCGTCAAGGCCCGGCAGGTGGAGAAGCCCGCGTCGGTGGTGGTAGCGCGGCAGGCGCTGCCCGCCGTCGAACAGCCCGTCGTCGCTGCGCCGCCAGCCAAGGTGCAAGCTCCTGAAGAAAAGCCCATGCGCACGCTCGCCGAGGTGCGTGCCGACCTCGCCCGCCTGCGCGAGAAGTCGCGCGAGCGCCAGGCGCAGCAGCGCGCACAGGCGCGCTACGATGTCGCCTTCCCGGCCACCGACTTCATGGAATTCGTGCCCTCGGCGCCCGAGCGGCGCAGCGGGACGGAGGAGGCAGGCGAGAGCTTCGCGCCGACCGCCTATCTCGACTTCACGGTGCTGAAGACGCGCTGATCACAGGCCGCGGCCGCCGGCACGTCGAGGTCGGCATCAACCCCTCGCTCCCCGATGATGTCCAGCCGGCTGGCCTGGACTGCCGATTCCTGCGCCTTCCTCGCAACGGCAGCGGATGCTTTTCGACACCAGCGTGACGGTTCGTAGCGTTCGCCGCTTCAGTGTTTTTGGCATGCTGATACAGGCGCAGTCTTACAAGCACGCCCTGGTGTTGCATCGACAAGAGTTGTTTTGACGCGCACGTGGCCGCCATCGACCGGCGGCGTGCGCGGGTCGAGGCTGAGGCCGCAAGCAAAGGAGTCCAGCATGCAGCTCGTTACCTCCGCGAATTCCATCTGGCCATCGGCGGCGCCGTCCGTCGCCTACGCGCAGCTCGGTGATCTGGTCGAGATGCTGCTTCACCCCAAGGATTCGGTCTTTGCCACATGCGGCTTCTGCCAGACCCTCAACCGCAGAGGGGCCACGCGTTGCCGCGCCTGCGGCGGCTCGCTCCTGCCTTCCGACGAGGGCGCGGGCCTGGATAGGGACGAGGCGGACGACGAGCAGTCCGGCGAGAAGGCCGCGACGCACACGAAGTCTTCCGACAAGCCCGAGTTCTCGGACCTCCAGGCACTGCGCAGCGTGCTGCTGCTCGTCCTGGTGCCGCCGCTGCTGATGTTCCTCGCCTTCGTCGCATGGAACAGGCTGCGCGTGAGCGATGCCGGTCCGGTCGGGCTGCCCGATCGCTCCAGCATCGAAACGGTGTTCCCCGCCCCGAATGCGAGCGCATCGATCGCGCCGCCGGCAACGCCGCAGGATGAACAGGTACGGCGCGCGCAGCCGAAGCCGGCCGCGACCGGTGCGGTTCCCGATGGCACGGACGTCGTGGCGACTGAAGCCGATCGCGATATCCAGAAGGCCACGCCGGCCCGGCCCCGGGCTGTCCCGGGTGCCGTTCCTTCGCACCCGGCCCCGCACATCCGGCAGGGCAGTCCGATCGCAGCGTGCGGCAGCTATTCGTTCATCGCGCGTGCGGTATGCGTGAACAAGAACTGCGCACAGCCGGGGGCGGCGCAGCATGCCGAGTGCAGGCAAGCCAATCGGCAGCGCCGGATCGATGAAAGCCGCCGCAATCCGGTCCTGATGGGCTGAGGGATGCCCAGTCGGCGCGGCGCAACGCTCCGGATGGACAGGGATGGGGACTCTTGGCAAGATCAGACACCCACCCCGTGGGTCTATTCAACTTCTACAAAGGTCCCCATGCGAAAGATTCTCCTGACCGCCGGTATGGCCCTGATCCCGATGATCGCGACCACCGCCTTTGCGCAAACGAGCAGCGGCGAGGCCGATCCTGCCCAGTCCAAGGCGCGTCCGGTTGCCCCGACCACGCCTGCCGAGCGCTCCGAGGCACGTGGCGAACGCAAGGAGTCGGGCTCCGCTGCCGCACGCGGCCCGCAGATCGGTGAAGGCCAGCCCCAGCCGGCAGCAGCGCCGAAGACGTCGCGTGAAGAACGCAAGGCCGCGCACGCCAAGCGCCGCGCGGCGACCGGCCAGGCCAACCAGGCCGGCCAGCTCTCGCGCGGTGGCAACATCGACGCGCCCGAGCGTCAAAAGCCCTGACGCAACGCAGCGGTTTTTCTCGATGCGCGCGCCCGCGGCGCGAGCGCCGCATCCGGTTCACGCGCCTGCGCGAACCCAGCCAGACAACTCCCTGATCGCGTACTCCGCCGTCGTTCGCCCCATGCCGCGGACTACGCCGGCTGCGCTTCCTCGGCTTCGATGTAGTCGGGATAGCGCGCGCAGATTTCCGCGACGGCGCTGAGCGTTCCGGAGAGATGCTTGCGCAGCGCCTTCTGCGCGCCGGCCGCGTCGCCGCGCTTGATGGCCTGCGCAATGGCGCGATGGTCGCGCAGGATGGCTTCGGTCTTCCCGGCAGTGGGAAGGTGCAGGCGCCGCAGGCGATCCACGTGGCCGGACATGCGGGCCACCGTGTCCCAGAGGCCGGCGACGCCGGCAGCCTCGTACATCAGTTGGTGAAACCTGCGGTCGGCTTCGACGAAGTCGCCGTATTGCTGCGCGGCGGCCAACGCGGCCTGGCGCGCGATCTGTGCCTCCAGGTCCTGCACCAGGCCCGGCGGCGCCTCTTCGGCGAGCTGATGAACGATCTCCAACTCGATCGAGCGCCGCAGGAAGTGCGCCTGCCGCGCGGCCGCGAGATCGATGCGGCTGACCAGCGTGGCGTGCTGCGGAAAGACATCGACCAGACCTTCCTCGCTCAAGCGGAGCAGGGCTTCGCGCACCGGCGTCTGGCTGACGCCGAAATGCTCGGCCAGTTCCTGCCGGGCCAGTACGGTGCCCGGCTCGAGTTCGAGCGAAAGGATGGCGTCGCGCAGCCTTTCAAGCACCTGCGGCGCGGCGTGCCGGGAGCGATCGAGTCGGACTTTCTGAAGCGTGCTCATGGCCGGGATTCTCGCATTGACGTACTAATATATTAGTGTTTTAATCTCTTCACCCCAACGAGACGAGGCGTGGCCCCAACGGCTTTCCCAACATGAAGCGCACCTACGATTCCCTGCGCAGCGCACGGTGGTTCGCACCGGACGACTTCCGCTCCTTCGGCCACCGCTCGCGCGTCATGCAGATGGGCTATGCCCCCGCCGACTGGGCCGGCAAGCCGGTGATCGCGATCGTCAACACCTGGAGCGACGCCAACCAGTGCCACGCGCACTTCAAGCAGCGCGTCGACGACGTCAAGCGCGGCATCCTGCAAGCGGGCGGCTTTCCGCTGGAGCTGCCGGCGATCTCGCTGTCGGAAAGCATGGTCAAGCCGACCACGATGCTTTATCGCAACTTCCTCGCGATGGAGACGGAAGAGCTGCTGCGCAGCCACCCGGTCGATGGCGCGGTGCTCATGGGCGGCTGCGACAAGACCACGCCGGGGCTCACGATGGGCGCGCTCAGCATGGGCATTCCTTTCATCTACCTGCCGGCCGGCCCGATGCTGCGCGGCAACTGGCGCGGGCATGTGCTCGGCTCCGGCTCGGATGCCTTCAAGTACTGGGACGAGCGCAGGGCAGGGCGCCTCTCCGACCAGGCCTGGCACGAGATGGAAGCCGGCATCGCGCGCAGCCACGGCACCTGCATGACCATGGGCACCGCCGCGACGATGATGGGCATCGCCGAGGCGGTCGGCTTCGCGTTGCCCGGTTCATCGAGCATTCCCGCGGCAGATGCGAACCACATCCGCATGAGCGCCGACTGCGGACGCCGCATCGTCGAGATGGTGTGGGACGACCTCACGCCCGCGAAGATGCTGACGCGCGCCAACTTCGAGAACGGCATCGCCTGCGCGATGGCGATGGGCTGCTCGACCAACGCGATCATCCATCTCATCGCGATGTCGCGTCGCGCAGGGCATCCGGTGAGCCTGGCCGACTTCGACGCCGCGAGCCGCGAAGTGCCGGTCATTGCCAATATCCGGCCGAGCGGCGATGCCTACCTGATGGAGGACTTCTTCTATGCAGGCGGCCTGCCCGCGATGCTGGAACGCATCCGCGGGCACTTGCGTACCGATGCGATGACGGTCAACGGCCGCACGCTCGGCGAGAACATCGCGGGCGCCGAGGTCTACCACGACGACGTCATCCGCCCGCTCGACAACCCGATCTATGCCGAAGGCGCCCTCGCAGTGCTGCGCGGCAACCTCGCGCCCGACGGCGTCGTGATCAAGCCCAGCGCCTGCGCGCCGCATCTGCTGCAGCACACCGGGCGCGCGATCGTCTTCGACGACTACCCGAGCCTCAAGAAGGCGGTCGACGATCCGGAGCTCGACGTCGCCGGCGACGACATCCTCGTGCTGCGCAATGCCGGACCGCGCGGCGCCGGCATGCCCGAGTGGGGCATGCTTCCGATCCCGACCAAGCTGCTCAAGCAGGGCGTGAAGGACATGCTGCGCCTGAGCGACGCGCGCATGAGCGGGACCAGCTACGGCGGCTGCCTGCTGCACTGCTCGCCCGAGTCCGCCATCGGCGGACCCCTCGCGCTGGTCAAGACCGGCGACCGCATCAGCGTCGACGTGCCGGCGAGGCGCATCCACCTGGAGATCAGCGACGCCGAGCTCGCCGACCGCCGCGCCGCATGGACGCCGCCGCCGCCGCGCTACGAACGCGGCTACGGCTGGATGTTCGGGCGCCACATCCTGCAGGCCGATGCCGGCTGCGACTTCGACTTCCTCGAGACCGGCTTCGGCAAGCCGGTGCCCGAGCCCGACATCTTCTGAATCGACACACGCCACGGAGACCAGACCAGTGAATCCCAAGACCCGCGAGCAGCTGATGAAGGTCAGCACCGCCACCCTTTGCACCGCGCTTTTCAAGCGCGGACTGCGCAACCAGTTCATCCAGGACGTGCGCCCGCTCAACGCCGGCCTGCCGAACATGGTGGGCGAGGCCTTCACGCTGCGCTACATCCCGGCGCGCGAAGATCTGAACCCGATCAGCGTGTTCCTCGATCGCCAGCATCCGCAGCGACAGGCCGTCGAGCAGTGCCCGCCGGGCGCGGTGATGGTGATCGACAGCCGCAAGGATGCGCGCGCCGCATCGGCCGGCGGCATTCTCGTGAGCCGCCTGATGAAGCGCGGCGCGGCCGGCGTGGTGACCGACGGCGGCTTTCGCGACAGCCCCGACATCGCGAAGCTGCCGTTCCCCGCGTATCACACCCGGCCCAGCGCGCCGACCAATCTCACGCTGCACCAGGCCATCGACATCAACGTGCCGATCGGCTGCGGCGACGCGCCGGTCTGGCCCGGCGACGTGATCGTCGGCGATGCCGAAGGCGTGATCGTGATCCCGGCGGCCATCGCCGACGAGATCGCGGCCGAGGCCACCGAGATGACCGCGTTCGAGGACTTCGTGCAGGAGAAGGTGCTGGAAGGCCGCTCCATCCTCGGCCTCTATCCGCCCACCGACGAACAGTCGCGCATCGACTTCGCCGCCTGGCGCGAAGCCCGCGGGCGCTGAGCGTCCCTTACGACCAATCCACGAAGAGAGACAAACCATGACCTTCCTCCGCCGCGCGCTGCTCGCTGCAGCCTGCGCACTGCCGACCCTTGCCTCGCTGCACGCACACGCTGCCGATTGGCCCGCCGCCAAGCCGATCACCTACGTGGTCCCATTCACGGCCGGCGGCTCGACCGACATCGTCGGCCGCACGCTGGCCCAGAAGATGTCCGAGAACCTGAAGCAGTCGATCGTCATCGACAACCGGCCTGGACAAGCCGGCGGCGTCGGTGCGGCCTACGTCGCGAAGGCGGCGCCCGACGGCTACACGCTCTTCGGCGGCACCATCAGCACGCACGCGATCAACGCGAGCCTCTACAGGAAGCTCGCCTACGACCCGGTGAAGGACTTCGAGCCGGTCTCGCTGGTCGCACGCCTGCCCAACGTGCTCATCGTCAACTCGCAGCTCGGCGTGAATTCGGTGGCCGAGCTGATCGCGCTGCTCAAGAAGGACGAGAGCAAGCGCACCTTCGCCTCGTCGGGCGCCGGCACCTCGACGCATCTTGCGGGCGAACTGTTCGCAGAGCTGATCGGCGTCAAGCTGACCCATGTGCCGTACAAGGGCACGCCGCCCGCGATGACCGATGTGGCGGCCGGCCTCGTGCCCTTCATGTTCGACCAGGTGACCGCCGCGATGCCGCTGGTCAAGAGCGGCAAGCTCAAGCTGCTCGCGGTGACGACCGGCAAGCGCATCGCCCTGGTGCCGGACCTGCCGACCATGATCGAGTCGGGCGTGCCCAATTTCGAGATGTCGTCATGGCAGGCGGTGTACGTGCCGAAGGGCACGCCGCGCCCGATCGTGAATCGCCTGAATGCCGAGATCGTCAGCGCGCTGAAGCAGCCCGACGTGCAGGCCAAGCTGCATGACCAGCTCGCCATGGAACTCGTCGGCAGCTCGCCCGAGGAACTGCGCGACTTCATGGCGCGCGAGATCCCGCGCTGGGCCGAGCTCGTGAAGAAGTCGGGCGCGACCGCGGACTGAGCACTCCAGAAAGGCAAGCATGCAGACAAGCAGATTCGCACGCCGTTCGATCGTGGCCCTGGCGCTCGGCACCCTGGGCGCCGCCCTCGCGCCGGTGGTTGCGCGCGCAGAGGGCAGTTACCCCGAACGCATCGTGACCATCGTCGTGCCCTTCGCACCGGGTGGTGGCACCGACATCGCCGCACGCATCCTTGCCACCAAGCTGGGCGAGAAGCTCAAGCAGACCTTCGTGGTCGACAACCGCACCGGCGCGGGCGGCATCGTCGGCGCCGAGGCGGTCGCCAGGGCCAAGCCCGACGGCTACACGCTCTTGGTGGGCAATGTGGGCACGCAGGCGATCAACCAGTCGCTCTACCCGAAGATGCCCTACGACGCGGACAAGGCCTTCGCGCCGATCTCGCTGTTCGCCGACCTGCCTTTTGCGCTGGTGGTCAATCCCAAGGTGCCTGCCAAGACACCGAAGGAACTGGTCGCGCTGGCGAAGGCGGAGCCCGACAAGTACACCTTCGCGAGCTCCGGCAGCGGCGGCTCGCCGCATCTCACCGCCGAGATCTTCCAGCAGGCCACCGGCGCCAAGCTCACGCACGTGCCGTACAAGGGCGGCGGCCCCGCGATGTCGGACCTCATGGCCGGGCATGTCGACATGCTCTTCGCCTCGATCCTGGAAACTTCCAGCTACGTGAAGACGGGCAAGCTGCGCGCGCTCGCGGTGACGAGCCCGACGCGATCGCCCGGCATGCCCGAGGTGCCCACGCTCGCCGAGCAGGGCATCGCGAATGCCGAATCGGGCTCGTGGGCCGCCTTGCTGGCACCTGCAGGCACGCCGCAGCCGATCATCGACAAGCTCTCGGCCGCGGTGAAGGAAGTGGTGTCCTTGCCCGACGTGCGCGACAAGCTCGTTGCGCAAGGCGCCACGCCGCGCGGCACCACGCCGGCCGAACTGCAGGCCACCATCGATGCCGACAAGGACCGCTATGCGCGTGTGATCAAGGCGCGCAACGTGCGTGTCGAGTGACTGGAGGAACCTGATGCTTCGTCGCAGAACGCTCGCAGTCGCGCCCGTCCTTTTCGCAGCGCTCGCTGCATTCGGCCTCGCGCAAGCGCAAACCTTCCCGACCAAACCGATGACCATCGTCGTGCCGGCCTCGCCGGGCGGCGCGATCGATCTGGCCGCGCGCCTGATCGGCCAGAAGATGTCCGACAGCTGGGGCCAGCCGGTGGTGATCGACAACAGGGCCGGCGCGACCGGCATCATCGGCACCGATTTCGTCGCCAAGAGCCCGCCGGACGGGCACACGCTCGCATTGGTCGCGAGCAGCCATGCCATCAACCCGCTGATGGTGAAGAAGCTGCCCTTCGATACGCAGAAGAGCTTCGAGCCGGTGGTTCAGACGCATGTCGTTCCCCTGGTGCTGGTGGTCTCGCCGTCGTTCCCGGCGAAGAACCTCAGGGAGCTGATCGCCTACGGCAAGGCCAACCCGGGCAAGCTCTCCTTCGCGTCGAGCGGCTCGGGGGGCGCACCGCATTTTTCCGGCGAGCTGTTCAAGAGCATGACCGGCATCGACATGGTCCATGTGCCCTACAAGGGCAGCACGCTCGCGCATCCGGACCTGTTGAGCGGCCGCGTCTCGCTGATGTTCGACACGCTCGCGGCGGTGGGCACGCAGGTGAAGGCCGGCAAGTTGCGCGCGCTGGCGGTCACGACGTCGAAGCGCGTCGCGATGCTGCCCGACGTGCCGACCATGGCCGAAGCCGGCCTGCCGGGCTACGAAACCAGCACCTGGGGTGGCCTGCTCGCGCCTGCAGGCACGCCGAAGCCGGTCGTGGCCAAGCTCGCCGCCGAGACGACGCGCATCCTCGCACTGCCAGACGTGAAGCAGCGGCTGATGGATGCCGGCGTGGAGCCGGTGGGCGGCACGCCCGAGCAGTTCTCCGCCTTCATCGCAGAGGAACTGGGCAAGTGGGCCAAGGTCGCGCAGGAAGCCGGCATCCATCCCGAATGAATCCGAACCGAAAGACAGCGAACGCATGACCAAGCCCCGCATCCTCCAGAAAGGCCGCCTGCTGCCGCAGCTCGAAAGCGCGCTGGCCGACAACTACGACGTGCATGTGCTCGACCCCGACGCGGACAACAGCGCCTGGCTGGCAGCGCACGGCCACGAGTTCGTCGGGCTTGCCAGCTCGGCCCGCTACGGCGCCGAACGCGCATTGATCGACGCGCTGCCCAAGCTGCGCGTGATCTCCAGCTTCGGTGTCGGCTACGAGACGATCGACGTCGCCCGTGCGCGCGAGCGTGGCATCCCGGTCGGCTACACGCCCGACGTGCTCAACGACTGCGTGGCGGACACCGCCTTCGCGCTGCTGATGGACGTGGCGCGCCGCTTCTCGGCCGCCGACCGCTTCGTGCGCCGCGGCGGCTGGCGCAAGGGCCAGTATCCGCTGACCACGCGCATCTCCGGCAAGAAGCTCGGCATCCTCGGCATGGGCCGCATCGGCCGCGTGATCGCACGGCGCGCCAGCGGCTTCGACATGGCGGTGCGCTATCACAACCGCCGCGAACTGCCGGACAGCCCGCACGCCTACGAGCCCACGCTGAAGGACCTTGCGAACTGGGCCGACTTCCTCGTGGTCGCAAGCGCCGGCGGGCCCGAGACGCGCAAGCTGGTCGATGCCGGCGTGCTCGAAGCGCTCGGCCCGGAGGGCTTCCTCATCAACATCTCGCGCGGCTCGGTCGTCGACGAGGCCGCCTTGCTCGATGCGCTGCGGGGCGGCCGCATCGCCGGCGCGGGGCTCGATGTCTTCGAGAAGGAACCCGAGGTGCCCGAAGCCTTCTTCGCGCTCGACAATGTGGTGCTGCTGCCGCACGTCGCCAGCGCCACCCGCGAAACCCGCCAGGCGATGGCCGACCTCGTGCTCGAGAACCTGCGCAGCTTCTTCGCCGACGGCAGGGTGAGGGTCGCCGTGCCCTGAGTCCGAGGCGCTGTTCGCCCTCCGGGTAAGGCCCGATGCTGGGCAATTATCTTGGTAGCCTAATTATCTGGAACCGAGGAGCAGAACAGCATGATTTCCAGAAGACTCGCGGCCCATGCCGCCGCGCTCGCGCTCATGGCGGCGGCTGCCGTGGCATCCGGACCGGCCGCTGCGGCAGATCCGATCAAGGTCGGGCTGGTCGTCCCCGTGACCGGGCCTTTCGCCTACATGGGGCGCCAGGTCGAGGCCGGGGCGTCGCTGTATCTGTCGGAGCATGGTGACACCGTCGCGGGCCGCAAGGTGGAGATCGTGGTCAAGGACGACGCCGGCGTGCCTGCCACCACCAAGCGGCTGGCGCAGGAACTGGTGCTGAACGACAAGGTCACCGTTCTGGCCGGCTTTGGCCTGACGCCACAGGCCTTTGCCGCAGCGCCCATCGCGACCCAGAGCAAGACGCCGATGGTCGTCATGCAGGCGGCGACGTCCTCGGTGACCGAGAAGTCGCCCTACATCGTGCGCACCAGCATGACGCTGCCGCAGGTGACGGTCGGGGTGGCCGATTGGGCGGCCAACAACAAGATCAGGAAGGTCGTGTCGCTGGTCTCGGACTTCGCGCCGGGCGTCGATGCCGAAACGACCTTCAAGGAGCAGTTCGTCGCGAAAGGCGGCCAGGTCGTCGAGGCACTGCGGATGCCGATGATCACCAACGATTTTTCGCCCTACCTGCAGCGCGCCAGGGATGCCAATCCGGATGCGATCTTCCTCTTCCTGCCGGCCGGCGACTCGGCGGCCATCTTCATGAAGCAGTACGCGGAACGCGGCTTGGACAAGGCCGGGATCAAGCTCATCGGGACCGGCGACATCGTGGATGACGATGTGCTCGGGCAGATGGGCGACGTCGCGCTGGGGACCATCACCTCGCACCACTATTCCGCCGCGCATCCTTCCGCGTTGAACAAGAAGTTCGTCGACGGGATCGAGAAAGCCAACAAGGGCATGCGGCCCAGCTTCATGGCGGTCGGCGGCTACGACGGCATGCGCGTCATCATGGAAGGGCTGAAGGCGACGAACGGGGCCGGCGGCGATGCCCTGGTCAACGCGATGAAGGGCCAGCAGTTCGAAAGCCCCCGAGGTCCCGTGCTGATCGACCCGCAGACGCGCGACATCGTCCAGGATGTCTATATCCGCAAGGTCGAACGCGTCGGCGGCAAGCTGTACAACGTGGAGTTCGACGTCCAGAAGGCCGTGAAGGATCCGGGCAAGGCGAAGTGAGCGAAGGTTGAAGGACCCCGGACCTACTCGTCCTGCGCGGGGCCTTCTCCGTAGCGGCGCATCGCTTTCAGCAGCACCGACAGGTTCCGTGCGCCCACTTCACTGGCGAGTTCCGACTCCGCAATGGCAACGGCCCGGCCGAATGCAGCGAGCCACTTTCGTCCCCAGGGCGTGAAGCGGACGATGCGCACGCGCTTGTCGGAAGCATCTTCCACGCGCTCGACCAGACCCATCTCCACGCACTGATCGACGAGTTCGGTCATGGCGGCGCTCGTCATCGCGGCGCGCCGCGCCAGTTCGGTGATGCGGGTCCCCTCGAGGTCCAGATGCCGCGTGAAATTGACGTGCGAGCGGCGCGTCTGCGTGTAGCCGCTGTCCGCCATGAGGGCCAGCACGCGCTCCTCGAAGCGCCGCAAGGCATTGCCGAGGATCCTGCCGGCGTTCCTGGTGCGCCAACTTTCATCCAATCTCGGCTCCCTTCATGGCTGGTGGTTCGCTGTTTATACCTTGCCATGGGAGCTGGCGTCCAGCCAGATAGTTTGGTAACCTAAATAAATGACTGAACCACCCATCCTCGAGACGGACGTCCTGGTCGCCGGCGGCGGTCCGTGTGGCCTGATGCTCGCGAACGAGCTGGGCCGACGCGGCATCCGTTGCCTGTTGATCGATGCCAAGCCGGGCACCGCCTTCAACCCGCAGGCCAACGCGACGCAGGCGCGCACCATGGAGCACTTCCGCCGGCTGGGTTTCGCGCACGAGATCCGCGCTGAGGGGCTGCCGCCGGACCATCCGACCGACATTGCCTACTTCACCCGCTACTCGGCGCACGAGTTGGCCCGCATCAGCCTGCCCACCGCGGCAGAGGCGATCGTCAAGGTGCGGACGATGACGGGCTCGTGGAGCGCCGCCGAGTTGCCGCATCGGGTGTCGCAGAAATTCGTCGAAGAGACCCTGCGCCGGCATGCTGAGGCGTGGCCCAGCGCCGACCTGCGCTACGGCTGGCGGCTCGAGCGCTTTGGCGACGATGGCGCCACGATCAGCGCCACGATCAGGCCCAGCGCGAGCGGCGCGGCGCAGGAGGTGCGGGCCCGGTTCCTGGTCGGCGCCGATGGCGCGCGCAGCTTCGTGCGCCAGCAGCTGGGTATCGAGTGGGGCGGCGTGACCGGCATCCAGCGCGAGTTCATGGGCGGCAAGATGTTTGCCGTCTATCTGCGTGCGCCTCGCTTCCTGTCGGTCCTCACCCATCCGAAGGCGTGGATGTACGTGGCCGTCAATCATGAGCGGCGTGCCTTCATGGCTTCGGTGGACGGCGAGGGCGAGTACGCGTTCCACGCCGCGCTGCGCCCCGGCGAGGACGCCGACGGCTGGACCGAGGCCGATGCGCGCCGCGTCTTCGCCGAGGCCGTCGGTGCCGAGGTGCCGATCGAGATCCTGTCGATGGGAACCTGGCTGGCGGGACATGCCCTGGTGGCCCAGCGGTTCCAGCGCGGCCGCGTCTTCATCGCGGGCGACGCCGCCCATCTGTTCACGCCCACCGGAGGCCTGGGCTACAACACGGCGGTCGAGGATGCGGTGAATCTCGGATGGAAGCTGGCGAGCGTGGTGCGCGGCAAGGCGCCGTCGGCGCTGCTGGAGAGCTATGAGGCCGAGCGCAAGCCGCTGGCGGAACGCAACACCGGCTACGCGCGCCGCTTCGCCGATTCGGTGGGCTTGTTCGCGGCCAAGCCCGAACTGGACGAGGACTCCGCGCGCGGCGAGGCCGAGCGTGCAACCGCATCGCGCCACCTGGTCGAGCACGCACGCCTCGAATTCAACATCCCCGGCGTGACCTTTGGCGGACGCTACGACGGCTCGCCCATCATCGTCGGCGATGGCGCAGCGCTGCCGCCGGACGAACCGAACGCCTACACCCCGACGGCCAGCCCCGGCGGCCGTCCGCCCCATGCCTGGCTGGACGATGGGCGTTCGTTGTTCGACCTGTTCCATGCCGAGTGGACCCTGCTGGTGCTGGGTCCCGATGCTCCAGCGACCGAGGCCTTCGAAGCCGCGGCACGCGCCGCGGGCACCGATCTGCGCGTGGTGCGCCTTCCCGAGCCCGCCCTTCGGGCGCTCTACGAAGCGCCGCTCGCGCTCATTCGGCCCGACCAGATCGTCGCCTGGCGCGGCTCCAGCGCGGACGACGCCGAGCGCGTGCTGGCCCGCGTCACCGGCCGCGCGCTGCCGACGGCGGCCGGCTGAGATCCTCAGCCGGCGTCCTTGCCGAAGGCCTCGGCCTGGAAGAAACCGGCTTCGGCTTCGAGCGCCCGCTCGATGTTCACGGCCTGCCGAAATCCATGCTGCTCGCCATCGAAGAGCAGGTAGAGCGTGGGGATGCCTCGCGCGCGCAGGGCCGCCACGATCAGCTCGGTCTGGCTGGGCGGCACGATCCTGTCTTCCGCGCCCTGGAAGAACGCGACGGGGGCGCAGAGGCGGTCGGCATGGCGCACCGGCGCGCGGTCGAGATAGGGCTCTGGGTCGGACAGCGGCCCGACCAGCCAGTCCAGGTAGCGTGATTCGAACTTGTGCGTGTCGCGCGCGAGCGCGGCGAGGTCGCTCACGCCGTAGTGGCTCGCGCCGGCCCGGAAGCACGCGCGGATCGCCGGGTCTTCATGCGTGAGGCAACGCAGGGCCGTGAATCCCCCGGCGCTGCCGCCGGTGATCACCATGCGCGTCGCATCGACCTGCTGGCTCGCTGCGAGGTACGACGCGGCCGCCGCGCAGTCTTCGGCGTCGACGACACCCCACATCCGGTGCAGGCGCTCGCGGTAGGCGCGGCCGTAGCCCGTGCTGCCGCCGTAGTCCACGTCGACGACGGCGACGCCGCGGCTGGTCCAGAACTGGGTGCGCAGGTCGAGGCTTTTGGCTGCCGACGAGGTGGGACCGCCGTGGCACTTGACCACCAGCGGCGGCAGCGCGCCGTGAGGGCCGCGGAAGCCGGCATTGGCCGGCGGATAGAACAGGGCGAAGGCGGTCCGGCCGCGAGGCGTCGGGAACTCGATGAGCCGCGGCACCGACACATGGCCCTGCAGCGCCGGGTCGTCGGTCACGCTGGCCGCGCTCCAGGCGACGCTTGCAGCACCGGTGGCTGCGTCGAGCACGACCACGGCTGCCGCAACATGCGGCCCCCCGGCCTTGAATGCCACCTTGCCGCCGCTGGCCCGCACGGCCGAGAAATCCGTGTAGGGCAGATCGAACGGCGTGAGCGTGCCATTGCGTGAGTCGAGCCGCGCGAGGCGGGCAACGCCGTCCTCGATGTAGGTGCACACGAGTTCATGCGCCGACACGAAGGCATAGGTCGACATGCCGAAGCCCCATTGCGCGCGGCCGAACTCCGCGGCCCGCGGGCACAGGTTGTTGCAGGTCCCGTCGGCATCGCGCCGGTAGAGGTTCCACCAGCCCGATCGATCCGATACGTAGTGCAGCAGGCCGTCGGGCGACCATTCGGGCTGGAACACCGATTCGTCCGGGCCGCCGGCAATGCGCGTGGCGTTGGAAACCGCGACGCCGTCGAACTCGCCGAGCCAGAGTTCCGCCGCGGTCCATGGCATGTCCGGATGGTTCCACGCCAGCCAGGCGAGCTTCGTCCCGTCAGGGCTCAGGCGTGGTGATGCGTGGAAGTCGCTTCCGTGCACGAGCACCTTGCCGGCATCGCCACCGTCCAGGCTCACGGCCACGATCTCGTTGACCGCTTCGGTGTCCGGCGCGCGATGGTCTTCGCGAATGCCGATCCACAGACGGCGCCCAGCGTCGATCAGGCCGTCGGCATAGCGCAGCGCGGCGCCTTCGGATGGAGGTGTCAGGGCCACCGGCGGGCCGTTGCCGTCCATGCGGTAGAGGCGCTGGTCGGCGAAGTTCGAGAAGTACACGCTGCCCTGCGACACCAGGGCTGCGCCGCCACCGTATTCATGGACCCGCGTGCGCGCGGAGCAGGGGGCCGGCGTGACGTCGATCCGCTTGCCGTCCGGCCCGAGCCGCACCAGCACCTGGCGTCCCGCTTCCATGGGCCGGCCCTCGATCCAGCAGACCTCGCCGCGGTCCAGCAGCACATCGGCGAGCGTGGTCTGGGCGCAGGCCACCTGCCGGGCGGTGATCGGCGAAGTCCAGGTGCCGAACGGTGCGGTGACGGGATCGGGCATGCGCCGATTGTTCCATCAGCGATGGCGTGCGCAACAGAAGGCGGCCGCTGTGGCGCGATGTCACGCTCGCCTTCGCGCGATTGTTCAACCCTGTAGCAGTTCAACGGGAAAACCCGCACGCCGGGGGCCGCCGAGGGGCCGCTGGCGCGGCCTGTGACGGGTCCTGGCGCATGGCATGGCACTTGCCCCTCAAACCGCGGAGGGGGCGCACTGCGAGCGCTCCCGCGACCCACGATCCACCCCGCAAGGAGACCCCATGCAACTGAAGCTCTTGACCGCCCTCATCGCGGTTGGTCTGGCCGCCGCAACGGCCCACGCCCAGGTCACGGACCAGATGATCCAGTCCGAAGCCACGGCCAAAGGCAACGTCCTCACCTGGGGGATCAACACCCAGGGCCAGCGCTATTCGCCGCTCAAGCAGGTCAACTCGGCCAATGCCGGGAAGCTGCTGCCGGTATGGGCCTTCTCGTTCGGCGGCGAGAAGCAGCGCGGCCAGGAGTCGCAGCCGGTGATCGCGAACGGCAAGATGTTCGTGACCGCCTCCTACTCGCGCATCTTTGCGCTCGACGCGGCCACCGGCAAGAAGCTCTGGAAGTACGAGCACCGCCTGCCCGAAGGCATCATGCCGTGCTGCGACGTGGTCAACCGCGGCGCTGCGCTCTACGACAACCTCGTGATCTTCGCGACGCTCGACGCCCAACTGGTCGCGCTCGACCAGAACACCGGCGACGTGGTCTGGAAGGAGAAGTTCGACGACTACGCCGCCGGCTACTCGGCCACGGCGGCGCCGCTCATTGCCGACGGCGTATTGCTGACGGGTGTGTCGGGCGGCGAATTCGGCGTGGTCGGCCGCGTCGAAGCGCGCGACCCCCGGACCGGCAAGCTGATCTGGACCCGCCCGACGGTCGAAGGCCACATGGGCTACGTCTACGACAAGGACGGCAACAAGAAGGAAAACGGCATCTCCGGCACCGTCAACAAGAGCTGGCCCGGCGACCTGTGGAAGACCGGCGGCGCGACCACCTGGCTCGGCGGCACCTACGATGCCAAGACCGGCCTGGCCTACTTCGGCACCGGCAATCCCGCCCCCTGGAACAGCCACCTGCGCGAGGGCGACAACCTGTTCTCGTGCTCGACCGTGGCGATCGACGTCAAGACCGGCCAGATCAAGTGGAGCTACCAGGGCACGCCCAACGACAGCTGGGACTTCGACGGCGTCAACGAGTTCGTCACCTTCGACATGGACGGCAAGCGCGTGGGCGGCAAGGCCGACCGCAACGGCTTCTTCTACGTGAACGACGCCACCACCGGCAAGCTCATCAACGCCTTCCCCTTCGTCAAGAAGATCACCTGGGCCAGCAGCATCGACCTGAAGACCGGGCGGCCCAACTTCATCGCCGAGAACCGCCCCGGCGATCCGACCGCGGCGCCGGAAGGCAAGAAGGGCAGCTCGGTGTTCGCCGCGCCGGGCTTCCTCGGCGGCAAGAACCAGATGCCGATGGCCTACAGCCCCGACACCAGGATGTTCTACGTGCCCGCGAACGAATGGGGCATGGACATCTGGAACGAGCCTGTCGCGTACAAGAAGGGCGCGGCCTATCTCGGCGCCGGCTTCACGATCAAGCCGCTCAACGAGGACTACATCGGCTCGCTGCGCGCCATCGATCCGAAGACCGGCAAGATGGCCTGGGAAGTCAAGAACGCCGCGCCGCTCTGGGGTGGCGTGCTGACTACGGGCGGCAACCTGGTGTTCTGGGGCACGCCCGAGGGCTACCTGAAGGCGGCCGATGCGAAGACCGGCAAGGTGGTCTGGCAGTTCCAGACCGGCTCGGGCATCGTCGCCCCGCCCGTCACCTGGATGCAGGGCGGCGAGCAGTACGTCGCCGTGGTCTCCGGCTGGGGCGGCGCGGTGCCGCTGTGGGGCGGCGAGGTGGCCAAGCGGGTCAACCTGCTCGAGCAGGGCGGCATGGTCTGGGTCTTCAAGATTCCCGGTGCGAGCGGCGCGACGCGGGTCGCGTCCAACTGAGGCGAGGGTCAACGGCATGAACGACATCAACATCACGCGCAGGACCTTCACCGGCCGCGCGCTGGCCGGCAGCTGCATCGTGGCGCTGGTGCCCGTGGCGGCGCTCGCCGCCGCCCCGCACGTCGAGGAGTCCGACGAGACCGCGGTGGGCCTCGGCTACAAGCACGACACCAAGACCGTCGACGCGAAGAAGTATCCGAAGCACGCGGCCACCCAGCGCTGCGCGAACTGTGCGATGTGGCAGGGGGCCGCGACGGACGCCTGGGCCGGCTGCGCGATGTTCGGCCGCAAGCAGATCGCCTCGGAAGGCTGGTGCATGGCCTGGGCTCCCAAGCCGGGCGGCGCCTGAAGCCGGGCAGCGGACGCGCGCCCGAAGAGACACGACCCATGCGTCGGCGCGTCCGCTTTCCCGCCTTCACGCTGGCCCCGCTGGCAGCCTCCGCTCTGCTGCTGGGCCAGTCCACCCCGGCCGTCGCGGAAGAAGAAGACCCGGACGCGCCGGCCGAACTGTCGACCGTGGTGGTGGTCGCGCCGACACCCTTGCCGGGGCTGGACGTGCCGCGCGACCACGTGCCCTCCAACGTGCAGACCGCCACCGATGCGGATCTCGAACGCCTGCACTCGCCCGACCTGACCAACTACCTCTCGCGCGCCGTCGGCGGCGTGACGATCAACGAGACACAGGGCAACCCGTTCCAGCCCGACGTCAACTACCGCGGGTTCACCGCCTCGCCGCTGCCCGGCACGCCGCAGGGACTGTCGGTGTACATGGATGGCGTGCGGCTGAACCAGCCCTTCGGCGACGTGGTGAGCTGGGACCTGATCCCCCGCTCGGCCATCTCGACAGTGGCCCTGATGCCCGGCAGCAACCCGCTGTTCGGCCTCAACACGCTGGGCGGCGCGCTGGTCATCCAGACCAAGGACGGGCTGCACAACCCCGGAACCTCGGTGCAGGTGATGGGCGGCTCCTGGGGCCGCGCGGCCGCCGAGTTCGAGACCGGCGGCAGCGACAAGGACAGCGGCTGGAACTGGTTCGTGAGCGGCAACCGCTTCCACGAGAAGGGCTGGCGCGTTGACTCGCCCTCCGACGTGCGCCAACTCTTCGCCAAGGTCGGGCATGTGACGCGGGACGGCAGCATTTCGCTCACGACCGCGTTCGCCGACAACGACCTCACGGGCAACGGCACGCAGGAGCTCGGCGCACTGCAGCGCGACTGGGCCAGCGTGCGCACCATCCCCGACAACACGCGCAACAAGTCGGCCTTCGTCAACCTGGCCTTGACGCAGGCGCTCGACGACACCTGGACGCTGTCCGGCAACACCTACTACCGCAATATCAGGACCAGCACCTTCAACGGCGACGTCAACGACGCGGCGCTCAGCGAATCGGTCTACCAGCCGACCGCTGCGGAGCGTGCCGCGCTGGCCGCGGCGGGCTTCACCGGCAATCCGGCGAGCGGCGCCAACGCGTCGAACACGCCGTTTCCGAAATGGCGCTGCATCGCCAACGCGCTGCTCAACACCGAGCCGAACGAGAAGTGCAACGGCCTCATCAACCGCACCGAGACCAGGCAGCAGAACTACGGCCTCGCGGGCCAGCTCTCGGCGGAAGCGAAGACCGGGAGCCTCGAACATCTCTTCGTCATGGGCGCCGCCTACGACGCGAGCCGCGTGCGTTTCGGCCAGAGCACGCAGTTCGGCTACATCAACCCCGACCGCACCGTCACGCCGGTGTTCGGCCCCGGCGCCTTCGCCGACGGCACGCAGGATTCGGAGAACGCCTTCGACGCGCGCGTGCGCCTGTCGAGCCGCTCGAGCACCGGCAGCGTGTATGCCACCGACACCATCGCGCTCGATGCGCGCACGCATCTCACGCTCTCGGGCCGCTACAACCGCACCAGCGTCCACAACACCGACGAGCTCAAGCCCGGCGGCGGCCCCGGCTCGCTCGACGGCCACTCCACCTTCAGCCGGTTCAACCCCGCGGTCGGGCTGACCTTCGCGCCGAGCCAGGCGCTTACGCTCTATGCCGGCGTCAACCAGGGCAGCCGCGCGCCGACGGCCATCGAGCTCGGCTGCGCCGACCCGTCGACCCCCTGCAAGCTGCCCAACTCCTTCGCGGGCGACCCGCCGCTCAAGCAGGTCGTGACCACCACCTTCGAGGCGGGCCTGCGCGGCGTGATCCAGCCCGACGTCGCCTGGAACCTCGGCGTGTTCCGGTCGGACAACCGCGACGACCTGCTGTTCGTCGCGGACAACTCGAGCGGCTTCGGCTACTTCAAGAACTTCGGCAAGACGCGCCGGCAGGGGGTCGAGATGGGCCTGAGCGCCAAGCCCGCGCGCGGCCTGACCCTGGGCGGCAACTTCATGCTGCTCGACGCGACCTACCGCAGCGCGGAGACGATCGGCGGCTCCGGCAACAGCAGCAACGACCAGGCGCTGGCCGGCTTTCCCGGGACCGACGGCAACATCCGCATCCGGCCCGGCGACCGCATCCCGGGGCTGCCGCCGCAGGTGCTCAAGCTCTACGCCGACTACGAGCCGAACGCGCAGTGGCGCATCGGCCTCGACATGCTGGCATCGAGCGGCGCCAACCTGCGCGGCAACGAGAACGGCCTGCACGTGCCCGACGGCGTGTACTACACCGGCCCGGGGCGCAGCGCGGGCTATGCCGTCTTCAACCTCGGGGTCGACTACAAGCCGCGCGCCGACCTGAAGTTCTTCGTGCAGATCGCGAACCTGTTCAACGCCCGGTACACGACCGGCGGGCAGCTCGGTGCGAACGGCTTCACCGCCGGCGGCGCCTACATCGCACGGGGGCTGCCGCAGAACGCCAACGGCGACTACCCGGTGAGCCGCGCGAGCCTGATGTCGCCGGGCGCGCCGCGCGCGGCGTGGGTGGGGCTGCGATATACCTTTGGTGGCTAGAAGCTCGCCTTCAGACCACGCGCACGTGGGCATCCCTCGCGGAGTGGACAGTGAGGGCTTTCACGCTGCGCCCCTCTTGCGTGTCAAGCATCGCGTGGCATTTGGGTAGTGCACAAAGATTCCCCTGAGAACCCATTGTGGTATGCGCCATTCGCGCTTAGGTGGTGAAGCTACCATTCCAAGCCGCCCGCTTAGCGCGCCTGCAAGGCACGGCAATCGAGGGGCTGATCCAGCATATTTGTTCAGGGAGAAATAAAAATTGACATCCGAGATCATTCTTTCCCAGTTCGGCCCTCGTGAGTCGATGGAATACGACGTGGTGATCGTAGGGGCAGGCCCTGCCGGTCTGTCGACCGCGATCAGGCTCAAGCAATTGGCTGAGAAAGCCGGCAAGGACATCAGCGTGGCCGTGCTGGAAAAGGGGTCCGAGCCGGGCGCGCACATCCTGTCGGGTGCGGTAATGGATCCAATTGCGCTGAGTGAGCTGTTCCCCGACTGGAATGAACTCGGCGCTCCGCTGAACCAGCCGGTGACCAAGGACGAGGCGCTGTTTCTGTCCGAGACGCGTTGCTTTTCCACGCCCTCGTTCCTGATGCCCGACAACTTTCACAACGAGGGCAACTACGTCATCAGCTTGGGCAACCTGGTGCGTTGGCTTGCCGAGCAGGCGGATAGGTTGGGGGTCGAGATCTTCTCCGGCTTCGCTGCGGCCGAGGTGCTCTACAACGACGATGGTTCGGTGAAGGGTGTGGCCACCGGCGACATGGGCGTCGACAAGTCGGGCGCGCCCACCGACAACTTTCAGCTCGGCGTGGAGCTGCTGGGCAAGTACACCATCTTCGCCGAAGGTTCGAGGGGCCACCTGAGCAAGCCACTGATCGCCAAATTCAAGCTCGATGAAGGCAAGGCGCCGCAGAGTTACGCCATCGGCATCAAGGAGATGTGGGAAGTCCCTGCGGAGCGCGCGCAGCCGGGTCTGGTCCTGCATGCCGCGGGCTGGCCACTCACGGCTGACACATACGGTGGCGGCTTCCTCTATCACATGGAAGACAACAAGGTCGTGTTGGGCTTCATCGTCGGCCTCAACTACCAGAACCCTTGGCTCAGCCCGTTCGAGGAAATGCAGCGCTGGAAGACCCATCCGGCCATTCGCAAGCACATAGAAGGTGGCAAGCGCCTAAGCTACGGTGCGCGTTCGATCACCGCTGGCGGCTTGTTGAGCCTGCCCCGGATGGTGTTCCCTGGCGGCGCGTTGATCGGCTGTGATGCAGGCTTCCTCAATGGCCCGCGCATCAAGGGAAGCCATGCCGCCATCAAGACCGGCATGATGGCCGCCGAGGCCGCCTTTGAAGCCATCACCGCCAAGCGCCAGCACGACGAGCTGCGTGCCTATCCCGAGGCCTTTGAGAACAGCTGGCTGTACAAGGAGCTGCACCAGGCGCGCAATTGGAAGCGCTGGTTCAAGTGGGGCATCGTAGGCGGAACGCTGGGCACCGGCATCGAGTATTGGTTGCTGCCGCGGCTGGGCATCAAGTCTCCGCCGTGGACACTGAGTGCCAGCCAGGCCGATCATCGGTATCTGAAACCGGCAAGCAAGTGCCCAAAGATCAATTATCCCAAACCAGATGGCGAGCTGACCTTCGATCGCCTGAGCTCGGTGTTCATGTCCAACACTAATCACGAAGAGCAGCAACCCGCCCACTTGACCCTGAGGGACGCCTCGGTTCCCGTGCACGTGAACCTAGCGATTTACGCTGGGCCGGAAGCGCGCTACTGCCCTGCCGGGGTCTACGAGTTCGTCAAGCAGGATGATGTCGACAGACTCGTGATCAACGCTCAGAACTGCGTCCACTGCAAAACCTGCGACATCAAGGATCCGACGCAGAACATCGTGTGGGTCACGCCTGAAGGGAGTGGGGGCCCGAACTACTCTGGCATGTGAGCAATTGGAAGGCGCTGAGCGCCTTTTGTCGGCACCGTTCGCCGTGAACAGTATGTTGCGATGCGAGCCTGACGTAGCTTGCCGGTGCCCCAATCCCGGTACTGCACCAGTTGGCCCATGTGCCGCTGCCCTGGGTCAACATCGACGCCGCCAAGAGACCGTCATCCTCTCGCAGGAGGGTCACTTGCCCGCTCGATCCGCAGGCCCGGCGTGGCCTCCCAGCGTCCGGCCTTGTCGACCCACAGGGCGTCCACGTTCCACCGATGCGCGATCGCGCGTGCCTGCGAGGGCCCCGCCACGAAGAAGACCTTGGTCAGCGCATCGGCCAGCGCGCCGCTGTCGGCCACCACGGTCACGGCCGAGAGCCCGGTGGGCGAATAGCCGGTGTGCGGATCGAAGATGTGGTGGTGCAGGTGGTCGGCACTGAAGAACGTGAGGTTGTCGGCCGAGGTGGCGACGCACCGGCCATCGGTCAACAGCCGCGCGATCAGCGCGTGCTCCTCGTGCGGGTCGGCGATGCCCAGCGTCCAGCGGCGCGCCTCGGGGTTGGACCCCAGGGGCGCGAACTCGCCGGCGTCGACCAGCGCATGTCGCACGCCGTGCGATGCGAGCACCGCGCGCACGCGGTCGGCCGCATAGCCTTGGGCGATGCCGTTGAGCGTCGCGGCCATGCCCGGCGTGTCGAAGCGGACGAGGTGCGGCGAGACCTGCAGGGCCCGCCAGTCCACCCTGGCGCGCGCGCTCAGGACCTCCTGCCGGCTGGGCAGGCGGCCGGCGCGCTGCGCGGCCGCGAAGGCGAGCCACAGGGGCTGCACCGTGACGTCGAACGCACCGTCGTTGTCGCGCGAGACGTTGTGGGCGATCTCGAGGACCTCGGCCAGTTCAGCCGGCGGCGCGTGCAGCAGGCCGTCGCGGTTCAGGCGCGAGAGCGCGCTGTCGGGGTCGAAGAGGCTCATCTGGCCCTCGATGCGGCGCAGCGCCTGCACGGCCGCATCGAGCGCATGCTCCAGCAGGGCGGCATCCTCGTGCCCGGCCTGCAGCGAGAGCGTGGTGCCGAAGCCCAGCATCGCGCGTCGGGCCCAGTGCAGCGAAGCCACCGCGGGCGGCAGGCCCGCGAAGATGCCGAGCGCGCCGAGGCCCAAGGTCACGCGCAGAAGCTGGCGCCGCTTCATGCCTTGCTCCCCGCCGTTGCCGGCAACGGGCGGATCGGGATCACGCGCTCGCGTTCCCTGGCGATGAGCGGCGCGCAACGCTGCGGGCTGTCGTGGATCGCCACGCAGTCCAGGCACTGGAAGCACTCCTCGTAGACGATCGCGCCGCCGGGCCGGATGGCCTGGTACTCGCAGCGGTGGCGGCAGGTCTGGCAGGGCGTGCCGCATTCGCGGCGGCGCGGAATCCAGCGCAGCAGGCGCACCCGCCCGAGCAGCCCGAGGCCGGCGCCGAGCGGGCAGAGATAGCGGCAGAAGCCCTTGTAGACGAAGGCGCCCGCGAGCAGCCAGCCGGCGGCCCACAGCACGAAGGGCCACGATCGGACGAAGCCCAGCGTGATCGCGGTCTTGAAGGGTTCGACTTCCACCGCGCGATCGCTCCAAGCCGGCGACACCACGGCCAGGCCGACGATGACGGCGAGCACCGCGTACTTCAGCCGCTTGAGCTTCGCATCGAGTTCGCGGTGCAGCCGGATGCGCCGGATTCCCGCGGAGCGCGCGAGCTGGGCCACCAGTTCCTGCAAGGCGCCGAACGGGCAGAGCCAGCCGCAGAAGGTGCCGCGTCCCCATGCGAGCAGCGTCAGCGCGACGAAAGCCCACAGCGCCACCGTCATCGGGTCGTAGAGCAGGAAGCCCAGGTCGCGCCCGGCGACGAGGGCCTGCACCACGGCCGTGATGTTCACGATCGACAACTGCCCTTGAGCGAACCAGCCGATGAACACCAGCGTGAACACGAGGTAGCCGGTGCGAAAGCGCGCGAGGCGCGCCGGCGTGGCGACGATCCACTTGGGGCGGGCCAGCACCAGCGCCAGCAGGACCAGCGCGGCGGCCAGCACTGCCAGCTCCGCGGCGCGTGCGCGCCAGATGCCCTGCCAGCCCTTGTCGGTCGATGCCGGGATCGTCACCTGGCTCGCGGGCAGCCTGTACGGCAGCGCGAAGCTGCGCGCGATGTGTTCGGGGTAGACGATGCCCTTGTCGCGCGTCACGCGCAGCGCGAAGTCCAGGGCCTGCGCCGGATCGAGCCCCGCCGGGCCGATCACGCGGAAGACCTTCGCATCGGCGCCGCGCAGGCTCGCCGGCAGGTCGAGCGGCTCGTCCAGGTCGAGGTCGCGCAGTTCCAGGGGCAGCTCGTTCTGCTTCAGCGTCAGGCGGTCCGGCACCGCGCCGCGCACGAAGCGGTCGCCGACGAAGCTGTAGGGGCCGGCGGCGATCACGAGGAAGGCGTGGTCACCCTCGTCGATGCGCCCGAGCAGATGCTTCCAGCCGGCGTCCGACAGCAGGTTGCGGCCGACCGGCGGTGCGTTGAGGTAGGCGATGTAGAGGTCGCAGAAGCTGTCGTCCTCGTGTCCGGCGACCGGCAACTCGACACCGCTGCCGTCGAAGGCCTTCTCCACCATGTCTTGCGTGATGCGCACGTGCCGGACAAGACCCGCCTCGCGCAGGGCCTCCCAGTCCATCGGCGCATAGCTGTCCTGCCGCACACGCGCGACCCGGTCGGGGTCCTGTGCCGCCGCGAAGCCCAGCCTGGCGCGCGCCACGCGCAGGCCCGACGACAGCAGGCTCTGGTTCAGGATGCGCACCGAGGCCGTCGCCTTGGCCACGCCGTCGATGTAGACGTTGGCGCTGCCGCTTTCCTCGCCCCGGTTGGCGTTGGAGCCGATCTTGATGTTCTGCCGCAGCGAGAGCCCCTGGTACTGGTCGGCGAAACGGATGAGGGGCGCTTCGCCCAGTCCTTCGAGAAACACCGGCTCGTGGTGCGAGAGCACGCGGACCTCGAGGAACGTGCCCTTGGCATCGAGCGCGACGAGCAGGTTGAACGGCGTGCCGGAGAAGCCGGGAATCGGCGCGAAGTCGATCGACTCGAAGACATAGCCCGCGAGCACCGTCTCGGTCGCGTCCTGCCTGAAGATCGGCCAGACCGGCAGTTGCGCATCGCGCTCGCCGACGGTCAAGGACGACGGCAGCGCCTTCTGGATCTCGGCGCGCGTCATCACGCCGGCCTCTGCGTGGCCCGCAAGGCAGATCAGCATCGTGGCGACCCAGAACACCCACGGCCGCGGCATCTTGGTCACGCCGGGGCCAGGCCCAGGCGCTCCACGGTGCGCTTCTCGGACACATAGGCCTCGCGCATGCTGCGGCCGTAGGCGGCGCTGTCGAGATAAGCGACATCCTGGTCGTACTTGGCGAGTTCGGCAACGTGCCGCGGGTCGAAGAGCGCGCTCTTGAAGGCGTCATGCAGCCGCTGCACGACGGAGTTGGGCATGCCGCGCGGCCCGGCGAGGCCATAGGGCGACATCGCGACGATGCCGTGGCCCAGTTCGCTCATCGTCGGCACCTCCGGCCAGCGCCTGGAACGGGCCGCGCCGAAGGTCGCCAGCAGGCGCAGGCGGCCCGAATCGACGAAGGGCGCGAAGCCGTTGGCGTTGACGCCGGCCATCACCTGCCCCGTCGAGAGCGCGATCATCTGCTCGGCCACGCCCTTGTACGGCACGTGGATGAAGCCGAGGCCGTGCTTGGCGAACAGCGCCTCGAGCACCACGTGCGGCGTGGTCCCGATGCCGTTGGTCGCGATGGTCATCCGGCCGGGGTCGGCCGCAGCCTGCGCGAGCAGATCGGCCACGCTGCAGAGCGGACTCGCCGCCGGCACCAGCAGGCCGAAGGTCACGCCGCTGACCTGCAGGATCGGCGTGGTGTCGCGGATCGGGTCCCACGCGACCTTCTGCGTGAACGGTGCGCGAAACACCGTCTGCGGCATCTGCGCCAGCGTGTAGCCGTCGGGGGGCGACTTCTGCAGCACCGGCATCGCCAGCGTGCCGCCCGCGCCGCCGCGGTTCTCGACGACGATGGGCTGGCCGAGCTGGTCCGCTGCGAGCTCGGCGAGCAGGCGCAGCGTGATGTCCGTGCCGCCGCCAGCGGCCCATGGCACCCACAGGGACAGGGCGTGTTGCGGGAACGCGGTCTCGGCCGCACGGGCCGGAATCCAGGGCGCGGCCGCGACCGTCGCCGCAGCGGCCGCCGCGCGAAGCAGCGTGCGCCGCGTCGTCATGCCGTCCCCCGTTGCGCCAGGCCGCCGAAGCCGCGCTGCGGGTCGTAGCCGCGGCAGGCCAGCGTGAAGCACACTGCCAGCGTGCCGAGCACGATCAGCGGCGCGAGCCCCGGGTCCTTGCCGTAGAGCGCGAAGCGGATCCACTCGACCGCATGCGTGAACGGGTTGAACTGCGCCACCCGGTAGACCCAGGTCGCGCCCGACTCCTCGAGCTTCCACAGCGGATAGAGCGCGGTGGAAAGGAAGTACATCGGGAAGATCACGAAGTTCATCGCGCCGGCGAAGTTCTCCAGTTGCCGCAC
Organism: Variovorax sp. HW608; assembly: GCF_900090195.1. Taxonomy (NCBI): domain Bacteria; kingdom Pseudomonadati; phylum Pseudomonadota; class Betaproteobacteria; order Burkholderiales; family Comamonadaceae; genus Variovorax; species Variovorax sp. HW608. Next base: position 657,189 of record NZ_LT607803.1, on the reverse strand, counting down.
GTACACCGAGAGCAGCAGGCCGAGCGACGCCAGCATCAGCGCCGAGGCCAAGGTCGCGAACAGCGCGTGCAGCGATGCCGGCGGCGCGATCGGCAGCTCGGTGCCGAGCAGCGCCGCGACCGCGACGAAGGCCAGCACCTGCACGAGGCTCAGCAGCGCCGTGGCGAACATCTTCGCGAGCAGCACCCACCAGCGCGGCAGCGGCGCGGTCAGGAGCAGCCGCATCAGGCCCATCTCGCGGTCGTAGACCATGGCCAGCGAGGACTGCATGCCGTTGAACAGCAGCACCATGCCGATGAGCCCAGGCGCGATGTAGACGTCGTAGGGGATGTAGCTGTCGTAGGGCGCGATGATGGCCACGCCGAAGACGTTGCGGAACCCGGCCGCGAAGACCGCGAGCCACAGCACCGGCCGCACCAGCGCAGAGACGAGGCGGGTCTTCTGCTGCCAGAACCGGAGCAGCTCGCGCAGCACGATGGCGCGCAGCGCCTGCACCGCGTGCCGGATGCCTTTGTTGCGTGCCGTGGACCTCATGGCGCGCTCCTGCAGGGCGATTCCGGCGCATCGGTGCCGAGCGTGTCGAGCACGTTCTTCGCGTGCAGGACACCGTCGACCGGCGCGCTGCCGATCACGCCGACGCCATCGGTCAGCAGCAGCGGCTGGCGAAGCTGATGGTCCCAGGCACGAAAGCCGAGGCGAACGCCCTTGAAGCCGTCGAGCGTGAAGTCGGGCCGGTTGAGGACTGCGTTCAGCTTTGCGGCCGAAGGCGTCGCGGGCTGCGCCAGAGCGGCCTGCAGCACGGCCTTGGTCGCGATGTAGGCCGCCCAGTCGTGGCCGGTCATCGGGCGCTTCGCTGCGCGCACGAAGCGGCGTTCGAGCTGCGGCGCGCCGTAGCGCTCGAAATGCGGCGCCCAGGCCTCGGCGCTCATGCCTGCGTCGCCGACCACCGGGCGCGGCAGCGCGAGGCGGTAGGGCAGCGTGCGTGCGAATTCGCCGTCGCTGTCGACCACCCAGACCACGTCGTAGTCGCCGCCGGCCGCGGCGGGTCCGGTCAGGAGCAGCGGATTGGCGAGGTCGCGCTCCCGTGGGTCGGCGGACAGCTTGAATGGCCGCGCCGCCACCTGTTTGAGCCCGTAGCGCTTCAGCGCACCCTGCGCCAGCGCAAGCCGCGTGGCATCGTCGGCGCTCTGGCCGTGGATCAGGAGGACCCGCATCCATTTGCGCGCGAGCAGGGCCTGGGCGAGGGCATCCGCGCGCATCCGCTCGCTCGGCAGCGTGTGGAACAGATGGGGCCGGCAGACCTGCTGGCGCAGCGCATCGTCGCTTTCGCCGACGTTGATCATCGGCATGGCGCTCGTGGCCGATGCGCCGGCGGCGATCCATGCGGCAGGCAGGTCGAGCAGCGCGGCTGCCGCGCCGGACTTGTCGAGCTCGCGCAGGCGCGCGGACGCGTCGTCCGCCGACGCGGCATCGCGCACGCCGACATTCACCCGCAGGCCCGCCGCCTCCAGCTCGAAGCGGCTCTCGTCGATGGCCATGTCGACCGCGTCGCGCGCCCGCCCGCCCGGATGGCCGGGGTAGGCGAGCGCGACGCGCGCCGGTTCCAGCCGATCGTCGTCGGCACGCTGCACGATGCCGATCGTCAACGTGGCGGCGCCGGCTGCCGCACCGGCCAGGGCGAACGCCAGCATCATCGCGAGACGACGGGCGAGCTCAGTCATCGACGACCACCGTGTGCGGCACCCGTCCGACCGCAATGGTCTTGATCGGCTTGCCGGTGGCGGTGTCCACCACCGTCATGTCGTCCGACAGGCCGTTGACCACGAAGAGCCTCGACCCGTCGCGGTTGGTCGCCACGCTCCAGGCGCGCTTGCCCACCAGCGCCAGGGCCGTCGTCCTGCGCGATGCCACGTCGACGAAGGCCACGTGGTTGGCGCGCCCGAGGCCGACGTACATCGTCCGGCCGTCCGGGGAGCGCGCGATGCCGACCGGCGTGATGTCGTCGGGCCGCATGCCCTTGACCTCGAAGGGGATGGTGGCGATCACCTTGAGCTCGCCGGTCGAGATCACGCTCACGCTGCCGCCGAGCTCGTTGGTCACCCACAGCTCGCGTCCATCGGCCGAGAAGGCGAGCCGGCGCGGCCGCTGGCCGACCGGGATGTTCCGGATCACCTCCAGCGTGTCCGTATCGATGACGTGGACCGTGTGCGCGACCTCCGAGGTCACGTACACGCGCCGGCCGTCGGGCGACAGCTTCACGCCTTCGGGTTCCTTGCCGACCGGAACGCCCTTGACCAGCTTCTTCGCCGCGATGTCGAACACGTTGAGCGCGCCGTCGTCCTCGGCGGACACGTAGGCCCTCTTGCCGTCGGGCGACAGGTCGAACACTTCGGGGTCCTCGCCGAGCGGCACGCGCGCGACCGGCTTGCGGGTCGCGAGGTCGATGATGTCGGCGCGGCCCGAGTCGCTGCAGGCCACCATCAGCTGCGTGTCGCCGTGGAGGCGCTGCATGTGGCGCGGGCGCTTGCAGGTCGGCACGACGCCCACCACGGCCAGCGTCTTCAGGTCGACCAGGGTGATGGCGTGGTCCTTCTCGCTGGAGACGAAGGCGAGCTGGCTGTCCTTCGCTGCTGCCGCGAGCGGAGCGGCCAGGGCAGCAGCCAGTGCGACAAGGGGAAGGGTGGATCGGTTCATGGCGTCATGCCTTCATGCCGTTTGTCGCGTGGCGCTGAGGAAGGCCGCTTCCAGCGTGGCGCCGCCGAGGGTGTCCGTGACTTGCGCCGGCGTGCCGCTCGCGAGCAGGCGTCCGCGGTGCAGCACCAGCACCCGGTCGGCGTGCTCGGCTTCCGATACGAGGTGCGTGGCCCACAGCACGGTCACGCCGCGCTGGCGCACTTCGTCCAGCAGGCCGTCGATGAGGTCGCGCCGCGACCGGGGGTCGAGGCCGACGGTGGCCTCGTCCATCAGCAGCAGGTCGGGCCGCGTCAGCAGGGCGCGTGCCAGCTCGACCTTGCGGCGGCTGCCGCCCGAAAGCTCCCGCACGCTGCGCTGCATGTCCGCGAGGAGCCCGAAGCGCGCGGCCTCGAACGCGATTCGCTCGCGCGACTCGTGCGCGGGCAGGCCCTGCAGGTCGGCGTGGAACTGCAGGTTGCGCGCAATGCTCAGGTCGAGGTCGAGCGACTGCTGCTGGAACACCACGCCGATGTGCGCGAGCGCGCGCCGCGCGTCGGTGCGCATCGACAGGCCGGCCACCTCGACCTCGCCCTCGTCGGCCGCGAACAGACCGGTCAGCACCTGGAACAGGGTCGACTTGCCCGCGCCATTGGGGCCGAGCAGCACCGCGAAGTCGCCGCGCGCGATCGAGAGGCAGAGCGCGTCCAGCGCGACGCGCGAGCCGTAGCGTTGCGTCAGGCCGTGGATCTTCAGCATGGCGTGGCGCGCGCCGTGCTCAAGGCGCGCGAGTTCTCGTCGCTGCGGAACACGAGGCCCGCGTCGCGTGCCGCACCCGGGACGAAGCGCAGCGGCTGCGCGGCGACTTCGTGGCTGCGTGCCGCCGCGGCGCTGTCCAGCATCTCGTCGATGCGCCCGCGATCCGGGCTCTTCGGGCACACGGGATCGGTGGCCGCCGCGTCGCCCGTCAGCAGATAGGCCTGGCAGCGGCAGCCGCCGAAATCGTGATGCCGCTCGTCGCAGCCGCCGCAGGTCGGGCTCATCCAAGCCTGGCCGCGGTAGCGGTTGAAGGCCTCGCTGTCGTACCAGGCCTCGCGAACCGGCATCGAGCGCAGGTTCGGCAGCGGCGGGCCCGGCAGCATCCGGGCGCTGTGGCAGGGCATCGCGAGGCCGTCCGGCGCGACGACCATGAACACGGCACCCCAGCCGGCCATGCACGGCTTGGGCTTGGCGTCGGCATAGTCGGGCGAAACCCAGATGACCTTCATGCGGCCCGCGAGCCGCGCGCGGTGCATGTCGACGACCGCCTCCGCCTCGCGCAATTCGTCGGCCGTCGGCATCAGCGCTTCGCGGTTGAGCCACGCCCAGCCGTAGTACTGCGTGTTGGCCAGTTCGAGGAAGTCCGCGCCCATGCGCTCGGCCATCTCGATGATGCGCCCGACGTGCCGCAGGTTGAACCGGTGCATCACGCAGTTCATCACCATCGGATAGCCCTCGTCCTTGATGATGCCGGCGACCCGGGCTTTCAGGTCGAAGGTCTTCGTGGAACTGAGGAAGTCGTTGAGCTCGCGCGTCGAATCCTGGAACGAGAGCTGGATGTGGTCGAGTCCTGCCGCCTTGAGGGCCTTGGCGCGTTCGCGCGTGAGGCCGACGCCCGAGGTGATGAGGTTGGTGTAGAAGCCCAGCCCGCGCGCATGGGCGACGAGCTCTTCGAGGTCGTCGCGCAGCAGCGGCTCGCCGCCCGAGAAGCCCAGTTGCACGGCGCCGAGTGCACGTGCCTCGGCCAGCACGCGCTTCCAGTTCGTGCTGTCCATCTCGTCGCCGTGGCTGGCATGGTCGACCGGGTTCGAGCAGAACACGCAGTGCAGCGGGCAGCGATAGGTCAGCTCCGCCAGCAGCCAGAGGGGCGGGCGGACCGCGCCGGTGTCTCGCGCTTCCATGGTCATTGGGTAACCTCCGCGCAGCAGCGCTGCGGTATTCGCCTTGGGGCGGCCCGGCGTCTCATGCCTCTGCCTATTGCAGCCAGCCGCGCTGCCGCGCCTCGCAGAGGAAGCCGATCACCTCTTCGTGCAGGGACGGCTGTGCGAAGGCGGCCTCCAGCTCGGCGACGATCTGGTCCACCGTGCGTTGGCCGTCGCAGCGATGCAGGATCTCGGCCGCCGAAAGATTGAGGCGAACCATGCCCTCGGGGTAGAGCAGGACCCAGTGGTCCTGTGTCGGTTCGAACTGCATCCGGTAGAGGCTCGACATGCGGGGGCGGTCGTCGCGCGTGATCATGGTTGCAGCTCCAGCGGCATGTCGTCGGGGAAGCCGCGCTCGATGGCGTCGAGCATCGACCACAGGATGTCGAGCTTGAAGTGAAGGATGCTGATCGCGCGCTCCTGCCGCGCGCGCGTGGTGCACCAGCGGCGCGCGACTTCGAGGCCGTGCTCGACGTCGCGCGTGGCGAGCGGGATCCGGCTGCGGAAGTAGGCGAGGCCCTCGACGTCGATCCAGGGATACAGCGCCGGCCATCCGGCCAGCCGGTCGGCATGGATCTTCGGCGCGAACATCTCGGTCAGCGAGGAGATCGCGGCTTCCTCCCACGGGCGCTGGCGCGCGAAGTTGACGTAGGCATCCACCGCGAACCGAACGCCTGGTTGCACGTGGCGGTGCGACCAGAGGTCGGCCGCCTCCAGGCCCACGGCCTGGGCCAGCCGAAGCCAGGCCTCGATGCCGCCGGCATGGGCGCCCGCGAAGTCGCCGCGGCCGTCGTGGTCGAGCATGCGCTCGATCCAGCGGCGGCGCTCCGCGCGGTCCTCGCAGTTGGCCAATACCGCCGCGTCCTTGCGCGGGATGTTGACCTGGTAATAAAAGCGGTTGGCCACCCAGGCACGCACCTGGAAGGGCGCAAGCTCGCCGCGGTTCAGCCGCAGGTTGAAGCGGTGGTGGATGTGATAGCGCGATTCGCAGGCGCGCAGGCGGGCTTCGAACTCGTCGCCGTCCCACAGGCGCTGAAGCTCGCAGCGGGCCGCTTCGCGCGGACTCAGGGGGGCGGTCGGTGTTTCAGTCATAGCGTGATCTCCATGCCGTCATAGGCCACTTCAATGCCATGGCCGTCGAGCACGCGGCGCTGCGCGCTCGACTCGTCCAGGATCGGGTTGCTGTTGTTGATGTGGATCAGGACCTTGCGCCGCGCCTGCGTGTTCAGCATCACGTCGACCATGCCGGGGCGCGCCTCGCCGCCCATCTGCGGCAGGTGGCCCATCTCGGTGGCGGTCTTGCGGCTGAGGCCTGCCTGCTGCATTTCGTCCTCGACCCAGAAGGTGCCGTCGACCAGCAGGCAGTCGGCGCCCTGCATCCACTGCAGTTCGCGCGCGCCCACCTCGGCGAGGCCCGGCGAATAGAACAGCCGGGTGCCGTCTTCCAGGTCTTCGATCAGGAGCGCGATGTTGTCGCCGGTCGTCTGCTCGGCGCGATGCGGCGAGTAGGGCGGGGCCTTGCCGGGAATCGCCACCGCCGTGAAGCGCAGCGACGGAAAGCCGTCCACGGCGAAGGTCGCGCTGTACTGGCTGCCGGCCACCGCGAGCATGTGCCAGCGCGTGCCGCAATAGTGTTCGAGCACGCCGATCACGGGGAAGGCGGTGGTCAGGTCCTCGAACACGCAGGGCGTGGCGTAGAGGTCGATGCACGGGCCTTCGCGCATGCCGAGCAGGCCGGTGACGTGGTCGATCTGGGCGTCCATCAGGATCACCGCCTTGATCGGCGTGTCGCGCAGGCCGTGACGCGGTTGCAGCTGGGGTTGGTCCCGCAGCTGCTGGCCGATGTCCGGCGAAGCATTGAGCAGCACCCACGATTGGCCGTCCGCCGAGACGGCGACCGAGCTCTGGGTGCGCGCACGTGCGGCGACATCGCCGACGCGCTGCCCGGCGCACTGCCTGCAATTGCAGTTCCACTGCGGAAAGCCGCCACCGGCACCGGAACCGAGCACGAGTATTTTCATGAGAGCGAGGGAAGGATTGGGGGGCGGTGGCGGCGCGGCTTTTTGTCGCCGTGCCGCCACCAGTTCGTGATGCTCAGCGGTGCGAGATGTACATCGTGATCTCGAAGCCGAAGCGCATGTCTTCGAACGCGGGTTTCGACCAGTGCATGGGATCTCCTTTGAAGCAGTACAGGCCCGGGCGGAATTGCCATTCGGGCCCGAACACTTGCGCAAATCGCGTGCCCGTGGCCGGGCGCTGCGATACGCGCGGGAAAGACTGGTGTTTGCCCTGATATCAGGGGCTCCGCAGGCGTGGAGCGGGCCGCCGCGAGGCCTGCCGGAGCAGGCGCCGGCGTGAGGTGTCCCAGGCTGGTACAGCGCCGTTCGACGGCGGTACAGGGAAGTCCCCTAGGACCGCCCTGCGCCTGATGGCGTCACTTGCCCCAGCGAAGCTTGCGATAGATGGTGTTGCGGCTGATGCCCAGGCGCTTGGACGCGACCGAGATGTTCCCGTTGGCCGCAGCGAGCGTGCTGCGGATCAGCTCGACTTCGGCTTCGCCGAGCGTGAGCGGCGTGGCCGGTTCGGCCGGCGCTTCGGGGGGCTCCGCCGTTGCGGCGGCGGGCTCCGCCGCGCGTTCGCCGGCCGGCTCCGGGAAGTGCATCGGCAGCGCGTCGGGAGCGGCAGGCGCGACGCGGATCGGCACGGAGAGCTGCGGCGGCTGCGACACCCGTCCGCTGCGCACGTCCTCGAGGAAGTCGTCCGAGAGATGGTGCTCCTCGATCTGGCCTTCGCCCGCGGCCATCACGGCAGCGGTGCGCAGCACGTTCGCGAGCTGGCGCACGTTGCCGGGCCACGTGTAGGCCTTGAACAGCGCCATCACCCGCGCGCTGATCTCCGGCGTGGCATGCGGGCAGTCGCTCAGCAGGATGCGGCGTGCCACGACGTCGAGGTCGCAGCGCTCGCGCAGCGCGGGCAGCTTCACCACCAGGCCGTTCAATCGGTAGTAGAGGTCTTCGCGGAACGAGCCGGCCTCGATCATGTCGCGCAGCTTGCGGTGCGTCGCGCCGATCACCGCGATGTCGACCGGAATGGACTTCAGGCTGCCCAGCGGCGTCACCTGCCGCTCCTGCAGCACGCGCAGCAGCCGCGCCTGCAGCGCCAGCGGCATGTCGCCGATCTCGTCGAGGAACAGCGTGCCGCCGTTGGCCTGCACGATGCGGCCGACCGCGCCCTTGCGGCGCGCGCCGGTGAAGGCGCCGTCCTCATAGCCGAACAGTTCGGCCTCGATCAGGGACTCGGGAATCGATGCGCAGTTGACCGCCACGAAGGGCTGCTTGGCGCGATTCGAGTCCTGGTGCACGGCGCGTGCGAGCAGTTCCTTGCCCGTGCCCGTCTCGCCCAGGATGAGCAGCGGGATGTCGCGATTGATGACGCGCAGCACCTTCTGGATCAGGGCGTCGATCTGCGGGTCGCCGGTGTTGAGGTAGTGCAGGCCGGAGAACAGGGTGCCTTCCGCCGAGTGGGCCGTGGCCCCGGCCAGCATGCCGCCGGGCTTGCGGGGCTCGGCGGCGGGTTCGGCCGCGCCGCGCGGTTCCACGGCCATCGACCGCTGCGGTCCGTTGAAACGCGCGCTCACGTGGAATTGCCGGCCGTTCGACAGGCAGAGCGTCATCGGCGTCGGCAGCGGCGAGCGGAAGTGATCGAACACCGCCGGCGCGGTGGTGCCGAACAGGCTGGTCAGGCTGTGCATGCGCAGTGCCGCGCTGCTCATGTCGAGCTGGTCGAGCGCGCTGCGGTTGGCCCCGAGGATCTTGCCGTCGACGCCGACGACGATGATCCCCTCGAGCAAGGTGCCGATGAATTCGACCCGGCTGTGGAAGTGCAGCCGCAGGCGGTTGCCGTAGTCGTCGGACAGCCACTGGTTCTCGATCATGCGGGCCGACATGCGCACCAGGCCCATGGTGTGCCGGTGGTAGGAGCGCTGGTCGCCGGTGACGTCGAGCACGCCGAGCATGTTGCCGCGCGGGTCGAAGATGGGCGCGGCCGAGCAGGTCAGGAAATGGTTGGCGTGGATGAAATGCTCGCCGCCGTGGACAACGGTCGGCGCTTCCTCGAACAGCGCCGTGCCGATCGCGTTGGTGCCCTTGGAATGCTCGGCCCAGTTCACGCCGGGCGAGAGCGCCACCTTGTTGGCGCGCTGCAGGAAGCGGTCGTCGCCGACCGAGTGGAGGATGGTGCCGGTGACGTCGGCCAGCACGATCATGCTTTCGGTGTCGACGATCTGTTCGAAGAGCATTTCCATGACCGGCGCCGCATGCGTGAACAGGCGCTGGTTGCGCTCGCGCGCCTCATTGAGGTCGCTGCGCATGAGGGGCTCGAAGTCGGGCCGCTCGACGCGCGTCAGCCCGAGTGCCGAACACCGCTGGTGCCACTGCTCGATGAGCTCGGTGCGTTCCTTCTGCTGCGGCAATGGCAGTGCTTCGGGTGTGGTCCAGGTCCCGGCCGTTGCGGCCAGTGCACGAGGGGTTGCAGCCATGGTCTTGTCTCCACTGCCTCTGTGTTGAGCAGATGTCTGTCGATCCAAATAAACGCTCGGGTCTCGTCGCGACGCGTGGTGTGTCCCGTTCTGGTACAGCGACACAGCCTTTCCTTGTTACATCTCGGCTGGCAGCTTGAAAGGATGCCACACGCAGGGTCAATCACGCAATTTGTGTTCCCGCCTGCAACAACTTTGCGTGGCACAGCGTTTGCGGACCCGTCTCTCGTCCCCCATTGAACGTGAACGGAGATGAAACCATGGAAACCAAGCCGCAAGCAGGGCGAGCCCTGTACCAAGGGACCCGCAAGGGATTGAAGCTGATGGTCGCTGCACTGGGCCTGACTTGTGCGAGCCTCGCCTGGTCGCACGGCGACGTGACCCCGCAAGCCGTCGACACCACGGGCCTGCCCGAACTCGGCAAGGATTGGCGCGCCGAGAACCCGTACCGCGGCAACACGACGGCGATCAAGATCGGCACCTCGGCCTATAACCAGAACTGCGCCCGCTGCCATGGCATCGAGGCCATCTCCGGCGGCATCGCGCCCGACCTGCGCAAGATCGACAACGACTGCGCCACGATGAAGGATGCGCCCAAGAAGGCGGCCTGCGCGAAGGAGATCGACGACTACTTCCTGACGACCGTGCGCCATGGCCGGACAAGAAACGGTGCCGTGTATATGCCGCCGTTCGAGGGCACGATGAACCAGGAAGCGATCTGGTCGATCAAGTCCTATCTCGAGACCCGCCGCGAGAAGCCGTTCTAGGAGCCCACGATGCGCGCTTCACACGTCTCGCGCCGCGCCGTCCTTCGCTGGATCGGCGCGGCAGGCCTCGGGGCGCCGGCGCTCGTCGCACGCGCGGCGGCGCTGGACCGCATCCGCGAGCGCGGCACCCTCACGGTCGCGCTCTACAAGGACATGCCGCCGTTCCATGTCGATGGCAAGGGCATCGACGTGCAACTGGCGCAGGCGCTCGCAGATGCGCTCGGCGTCAAGCTGTCGATGCTTGCCTTCAATGCCGACGAGAACATGGGCGACGACCTGCGCAACATGGTCTGGCGCGGCCACTACCTGGGCTTCGGGCCGGCGGACGTGCTGCTGCACGTGCCGGTCGACAAGCCGCTCATCGACGACACGCCGCAGGCGCGAATCTTCGCGCCCTACTACCGCGAGCGCGTCGTGCTGGCGCGGCGGCTCGACGCGCTGCCGCAGCTCGACAGCCTCTCGGCGCTGGGCGATGCGAAGGTGGCGGTGCCGGGGCAGACGCTGGCCGGCTGGCTGATGATCGGCGCCGACGGCGGCGCCTATCGCAACCAGCTCGTCACGCAATGGAAGGACGGCACCGATGCCGCGCGCGCCCTGCAGCGCGGCGAAGTCGCCGCCGCGGCCGGGCTCGCATCGGAAATGGAATCGGTGCTGCGCGGCGATGCGCACTTTGCGATCGCGCCGCTGCCGTCGCCGCGTGCGCAGCGCAACGGCTGGGCCGTCGGGATGGCGGTCAAGAAGGATGCAACGGACCTCGCGCAGGCACTGCAGGCCGGCATCAACGACCTGGCACGCGACGGGCAACTGCGAACCATGTTCGAAGGCGCCAACGTCGCGTGGCAGGCCCCCTGAAAGCAATCCACCGAAGGACCGGCCAGGGTCCGGCTATGACGGCCGGCCCTGCGCCTGCAGCGCCTCCCATTCCGCATCCTCGTACAGCCGCGAACGCGTGAGGAAGCGCATGCCGGTCGGGCGCTCCAGCGAGAACATGCCGCCGTTGCCGGGCACGGCATCGATGATCAGGTGCGTGTGCTCCCAGTATTCGAACTGCGACCGGCTCATGTAGAAGGGCACGCCTGCGATCTCGCCGAGGCAGACGTCGGCGTCGCCCGTGATGAACTCCCCGAGCGCGAAGCACATCGGCGCACTGCCGTCGCAGCAGCCGCCGGATTGGTGAAACATCAACGGCCCATGCGCCGCGCGCAGGCGCTCGATGAGCGCCTGCGCGGCCGGCGTCACGGACACGCGAGCGACTGCCGGGGCGGATGACGCGCCGGCTTTGCTATCGCTCATGCGTGACCCGCTCAGAAGAAGCCCAGCTTGTTCGGGCTGTAGCTGACCAGCAGGTTCTTGGTCTGCTGGTAGTGGTCGAGCATCATCTTGTGGTTCTCGCGGCCGATGCCCGACTGCTTGTAGCCACCGAATGCGGCATGCGCCGGGTACTGGTGGTAGCAGTTGGTCCACACGCGGCCGGCCTGGATGCCGCGGCCCATGCGGAAGGCGCGTGCGCCGTCGCGGCTCCAGACGCCGGCGCCCAGGCCGTACAGCGTGTCGTTGGCGATCGCCAGTGCTTCCTCTTCGGTCTTGAAGGTCGTCACCGACACCACCGGGCCGAAGATCTCCTCCTGGAAGATGCGCATCTTGTTGTGGCCCTTGAACACGGTCGGCTTGATGTAGTAGCCGCCGGCCAGTTCGCCGCTCTTCACGTTGCGCGCGCCGCCGGTCAGGCACTGGGCGCCCTCCTGCTTGCCGAGGTCGATGTACGAGAGGATCTTCTCCATCTGCTCCTGCGATGCCTGTGCGCCCAGCATGGTGGCGGTGTCGAGCGGGTGGCCTTGCGTGATCGCTTCGACGCGCTTGATCGCGCGTTCCATGAAGCGGTCGTAGATCGATTCCTGGATCAGCGCGCGGCTCGGGCAGGTGCAGACCTCGCCCTGGTTCAGCGCGAACATCGTGAAGCCTTCGAGCGCCTTGTCGAAGAAGGCGTCGTCGGCCGCCAGCACGTCCTCGAAGAAGATGTTGGGCGACTTGCCGCCGAGTTCCAGCGTTACGGGAATCAGGTTCTGGCTCGCGTACTGCGAGATCAGCCGGCCGGTGGTCGTTTCGCCCGTGAAGGCGATCTTGGCGATGCGCGGGCTCGATGCGAGCGGCTTGCCGGCTTCCAGGCCGAAACCGTTGACGACGTTGATGACGCCCGGCGGCAGCAGGTCGCCGATGATTTCCATCAGCACCAGGATCGAGGCCGGCGTCTGCTCGGCCGGCTTCAGCACCACGCAGTTGCCCGCGGCCAGCGCCGGCGCCAGCTTCCACACCGCCATCAGGATCGGGAAGTTCCACGGGATGATCTGGCCGACCACGCCGAGCGGCTCGTGGAAGTGGTAGGCATAGGTCTCGTGGTCGATCTCGCTGATGCCGCCTTCCTGTGCCCGCACGCAGGCGGCGAAGTAGCGGAAGTGGTCGATGGCCAGGGGCATGTCGGCCGCCATCGTTTCGCGCAGCGGCTTGCCGTTGTCGAGCGTCTCGGCGACGGCCAGCGTCTGCAGGCTCTGCTCCATGCGGTCGGCGATCTTCACGAGGATGTTGGCGCGCTCGGTCGGCGACGTGCGCCCCCATGCGGCCTTGGCCTTGTGCGCGGCATCGAGCGCGGCCTCGATGTCCTTCGCATTGGAGCGCGGGATGCTCGTGAAAGCCTGGCCCGTGATCGGCGTCAGGTTGTCGAAGTACTGCCCGTCGATCGGCGCGACCCACTCGCCGCCGATGTAGTTGCCGTACTGCTTCTTGAAGGGATTCGCAATGCCGAGGTTGCGCATTTCAGCCATGTCCATGAATAAATCTCCGTTGAGGTTGATGAGGAAGGCATGGAGCAATTCGCAATCGACGGGCCAGCGCGTGCCAACGCATGTTCGAAGGCGCAAGTCCTTGTCAGGCAACGGTATTTCGTTCGAGCGATGCGATCCGCGTGTGGATGGCGACGCGCCGATGGCTGTACCGGGCCGGAGCAGGGTGCTGCAGATTGGACCAGCGCCCGGCGAGGCTCGAGGTGTCGTGGATCAGTACAAGTTCGACTTGGCCGGCGCCCTGTCGTTGATCTATAAGGCCGCCCATCTTCGATCGGCTGGACGTCTCGTCGTCGCTGAATAAGATCGCGCTTCGAACCACACGCCCCGGGGCGAAGGAGCCGAAGTGAACGCGAAGCGACCCGTCTTGCTGATCCTGAGTTCGATGCTGTCCCTCGCCGCCGCGGCGGCGGGGATCGAAGGGCCGACCTGGAGCCTCACCGGCGTGCAGGGGCTCGATCCGGGTCTCCTTCCCACGGGGCCGCAGGCGGTCACGGCCAGATTCGAGGGCGGGCGCGTTGCCGGCTTTTCGGGCTGCAACCGCTTCTTCGGTTCGTACACCCTGAAGCAGCCGGACCGCCTCGTCATCGGCCGCCTCGCCGGTTCGATGATGGCGTGCGAGGACAACGCGATGAAGGTCGAGGGCGCGGTGCACAAGGCGCTGGCCGGAAGCTTCCGGCCCGTGCTGACCGGCGACCGGCTCGCGTTGATGTCGGAACGCGGCGAGACGGTGCTGTCCTTCAAGGCCGAACCCAAGCCCAGCCTCGTGGGCCTGCGCTCGAGCGTGACCGGCTTCAACAACGGCAGGCAGGCGGTGGTGAGCCTCGCGCCCGACACCACGATCTCGATGTCGTTCGGCGAGGGTGTCGTGCGCGGCTTCGCCGGCTGCAACACCTTCCAGGCCACCTATGCGGCCGACGGCAAGCGCATCGCGGTCGGACCGATCGCGACCACCCGCAGGACCTGCGCCGATGCCGTGATGGCGCAGGAACGCCAGTTCCTCGCGGCGCTGAAATCGACCACCACCTGGGATTTCAGCGGCGCGCTGCTCGACATGCATCGCGCCGATGGCGAGCGTACCGTGATGGGCACCCGCGAAGCCGGATAGGCGGTTGCGCGCCGGTCAGGACGTCGGCTTGGCATCCATGATCATGGCCCAAGCACCCCAGGCTTCGTCCGACTCATGGCGAGCCGTCATCCAGGAGTGGAATTCGGGCGTGTCGACGACCCTCGCCGATCGCCCCCCGACTTCGATCTCGGTTCGCACGGCTTTGAAACGCTCGTGCGCATCTTCTTCAGCGACTTGCTTCTGCAGTGCGGCGGCCTCGGCTGCAGCCACGGCTACGGTCCATTCTTTGCTCATGCTGGCGTACGAGAGATGCGGCGCGGCGCGCCGGAACGCGACTAGTAATTGCGGCGACCACCGTCACCGCCGAAACCGCGATTGAAACCACCGCCATTGCCTCGCGGGGGCCTTGCTTCCATGGGGCGGGCGATGTTGACGGTCAGATCCCGGCCACCGAAATTTTTTCCATTCAGGCCTTGAATCGCTGCTTCCGCCTCTGCGGGACTGGACATTTCCACAAAGCCGAAACCTTTGGAACGACCGGTGTCGCGGTCCATCATCACCTTGGCCGATTGAACGCTGCCAAAGGCCGAAAATTGTTGCTGAAGATCGTCGTCACGAACCGAATAGGAAAGGTTGCCGACGTACAGTTTGCTGCTCACGATTGAGACTTTCTTGTTGAGCGCTATCCGAAAAATGGACACGCGCGGGTTGGAAAAAAACGGGAAAGAAACCACCAGAACTAACCCAGTGAGTGGGTTGGTGGCAGAGATGTGTGGTGCCGGGGAACCGCTGCCCAAGCCGGACCTCGTTATAGCGAAGGCAAACTGACGTCCGCAGCACGCGCTATTGTACCGGCCCTACTTCGTCCCGCGATGCGCCGCCGAGGCCGCGGCCGCCCGCAACTTGTCCTTCTTGCTCGGCCTCTTTCCCTTCACGCCGCCGGTCCGGGCCGCGGCCTCGGGTGGCGGGGCGGCCACTTGCACCGGTTCGAACCCCGCCACCCGCTCACGCGGCAACATGAGCTTGTTCCGTTTCTCGATCAGCCCGAAATGCGCCTCCGTGGCGGCACTCGTGAAGCTCACGGCGAGCCCGCTGGCGCCCGCCCGGCCCGTGCGGCCGATGCGGTGCACGTAGTCGTCGGCCGAGCGCGGCAGGTCGTAGTTGACCACCACCTGCAGCCCGGGGATATCGATGCCGCGTGCCGCGAGGTCGGTGGTCACCAGCACATCCCAGCGGCCGTTCTTGAAGTCCTCCAGCACGGTGGTGCGCTGCAACTGGCTCATGTCCCCGTGCAGCGGGGCAGCGCGGATGCCACGGTCGTACAGCTTGCGCGCGACGTGTTCCGTGGCGTAGCGGGTGGCCACGAACACCAGCACGCTGCGCCAGCCCTCCTGCTTCACCAGATGACGCAGCAGTTCGGTCCGGCGCGGCGCGTCCGCCGCAATCACCCGCTGGACGATCGCGGGTTCGGTGCGTGCCTCGGCGGCGGCCTCGATGCGCACCGCGTCGCGCAGCAAGCCATCGGCCAGGGCCTGCACCTCCGCGGGGAACGTGGCCGAGAACAGCAGGTTCTGCCGATTCGTCGGCAACGCAGCCAGCACACGCTCACGCTCGGCGGAAAAGCCCAGGTCGAGCAGGCGGTCGGCCTCGTCGAGCACCAGTGCCTCGACAGTGTCCAGCCGCACCGCATTGCGCTGCAGCAGGTCGAGCAGCCGGCCCGGTGTGGCGACCACCACGTCCGCGCCGCCTCGCAGCGCCATCATCTGCGGGTTGACTGACACCCCGCCGTAGAGCACCGCGACCTTGAGCGGAAGAGGGCAGGAGGTGCCGAATCGGCGGAAAGTCTGGCCCACCTGCGCTGCCAGTTCGCGCGTCGGCACCAGCACGAGGACCCGCACCCGACGGTACGCGTGCTGCCGGCCGGCGATGATCCGCTGCAACAGGGGCAATGCGAACGCGGCGGTCTTGCCAGAGCCGGTCGGCGCCAGGCCGAGCAGGTCCTGGCCGCGCAGAAGCCGTGGGATGGCCTCGACCTGGATCGCGGTGGGGGCGGCATAGCCCGCCTCGGCGCACGCATGCACCAGCGGCGTGGACAACCCCAAGGACGCAAAGCTCGTAAGGCTCATGGCGAACGGTGCAACCGCGGCGCGGAAAGTGCCTGCAGGCTTTCGCTGATGGCGGCATCGACGTTGCGCCACTTTCCTGAAAGCTGTGCGGCGGCGAGCGCTTTCTCCAGGGCGCGCAGGTCGCGAACGCCGGGGGCCACCCTGATCTGGGCGATCGCGGCCGTTGGGTTGCCGGCGCGCAGCAGCGCCATGATCTTGAGGGGCCAGGCAGGGGAGTGACTCACGGAGTTCTTCGCGGATACGGTGAAGGGTGCATTGTCCGCCCGAGCGCCGACCGGCGCGCCGACTGATGCGAGCCGGTCTGCGTCTCCTCTGCGAAGGGGATGACGCACCGCGCCGCGTGTCTCCAAATCGCGGCACGACCTATGAATTCAAACGATGTCGCCAATTTCTGGGAGGCCAATGCGGATGCCTGGACACGCCTTGCGCGCCTGGGCGTCGATGTGTTCCGCGACATGCTGAACAGCCCGGCCTTCTTCGGCATGCTGCCGCCGGTGGCGGGCCTTGCGGGGCTCGACGTGGGCTGCGGCGAGGGGGGCAACACGCGCCAGCTCGCGCGGCTCGGCGCGCGGATGGCTGCGGTCGACATCGCGCCGACCTTCGTGCGCAATGCGCGCGATGCCGAGGCGGCCGATCCGCTCGGCATCGACTACCGCGTCGGCGACGGCATGGCGCTGCCTTTTCCCGCGCGCTCCTTCGATTTCGTGACCGCCTTCATGTCGCTGATGGACATGCCGGACCCGGTGCGCGCCTTGCATGAAGCCAGCCGCGTGCTGCGGCCCGGCGGCTTCCTGCAGTTCTCGATCCTTCATCCGTGCTTCGCCGCGCCGCACCGCGAGGTGGTGCGCGACGCCAACGGCAGGGCGCAGGCGATCGAGGTCGGCGGCTATTTCGATTCGACCGAAGGCCGCGTGGACACCTGGTGGTTCTCGACGCTGAAGGCCGAAGAGCGCGCGCAGGTCGCGCCCTTCAGGACGCCCATCTTCCACCGCACGCTGAGCCAGTGGTTCGACATCGTGCTCGGCGCGGGGCTGCACATCGACAAGATCGGCGAGCCCACCGCGGGACCGGGTTCGACGCATGCGGATGACGTGGTCGACGACACGCGGGTCGCGCCGCTGTCGCTGCACATCCGTGCGACCAAGGGCGCGGTGCGCCGCCGCAAGACATCGACCCGGTATTCAGCCTGATCGGTGATGCAAGGCGGCATCCATCGGCCCCGAACGAGGGCTGTCCTCTTCATGTCGCCAGCAGCAGCTCATGCACCCCTTCGACCGCCTTCCGAAGCTTCGCCATGCGGAGCCCCCCACCCGCCAAAGGCCCGGGCCATCTTGGCAAAAATCCTCCGAAAACAGTCATTTTTACCGCTGCATATGCTCCTAAAGTGAAGGCCATTCAACGACACGTCCAAGGAGTTGCAAGGTGGAAAAGCCTATTCTCATCGGAGGAATCAGCGCCCCGAATTCCGAACTGACCCGTAAGGCCTCTTCGCTCGTGGACCGCGTCCACTCAACGGCGATGAAGAACCATCTCCACCGCACGTGGTGGTTCTCCGAATTCCTGGGCAAGAAGCGAGGGATGAGATACGACCGAGAAGTCGTGTATCTCGCATCGCTGCTTCACGACCTTGGCCTGACGAGCGACTACGCCGCCGACCAGCGTTTCGAGGTCGACGGGGCCGATGCTGCGAGCCGTATTCTCATTGCCGGCGGCTACGCGGAATCCAAGGCCCAACTGGTTTGGGACGCTATTGCGCTTCACTCGAGCGCAGGGATCGCCGAGCGCAGAGAGCCAGAGGTCGCACTCGTCCACATGGGCGCTCATGTCGACGTGATGGGACTCCGAATCGACGAAATCACGCCAAAGCTGGTTGACGACACGCTCGCCCTTTATCCCCGGGTTGGATTCAAGGCGGCATTTCAGGAGGCCTTGGCGGAAGTGGCCAGGAGGAAGCCCCACACAGCCATTGGCACAGGGCTGGCTGACATCGGGCGTCGCCACGTGCATGGATTGGAGATTCCCGACGTGTGCGACTTGCTCGACCACGCGCCCTTCGAGAGCTGATCCCCGGATCTCCGCGCACCGTGATTCGAAGAGCAACGCCGCGCGGGACTGTCGGTCCTCGACGTGGTCAATGGTGCAGCTGTCCATCGGGTCGTCGATGTTGATCCGGTAGGCCGAATTGACGCGGACATGCGCGCGAGCGCGGTCGACTACGTCAACCGCGTTACTGGCAGTTCGAGACCTGGGATCTTCCCGGCGTGATTGCGTCTTTTACGTTCGCGCAAGATCGTCCACTTCCCTGGTAGTTTGTGCGAAGAGGAACGGATCCCGACGAGGTATGCGCATGCAAGGTTCGACCGAACTGTACGGGGCATTGACCGGCAACTGCATCCGTGCCGCGATTGCACTAGATGAGGCGGGCATCCCCTATACGGCCAAGAGTATCAATCTGGCTGCAGGCCAACAGAAGAGCGAGCAGCATCGCGCCCTGAATGCCTTCGGCAAGGTTCCAGTGCTTGTAGAGTACGGGAGCGGCGGCAGATTTGTGTTGACGCAGTCGAATGCCATCATGCTGTTCGCGGCGGAGCGCTCTGAGAATCAACTCGTGCCCGCCGATCTGGTGGCACGGGCCAGGGTCTATGAGCGCTTCTTCTATTTTCTGACTGACGTCATCGCGGTAAGTCACGGTGCATTCCGGCTTGAGCAAATCGGTGCGAATGCCCAGGCATCCCGCGTCAATCTACTGGCAAGAGCCTCGCTCATCGAGGCGGAACGATTCCTGGATTCGGCAGAGTTCATGGCGGGCGATACGTTTTCGCTCGCTGACATTGCGGCATTCACCATCGCCAGAGCTTTCAGCGGCGACATTCAGTGGGTGAATCATCCGGCACTTTCGCGGTGGTTCGAGACAGTCGCGCGGCGCCCTGCCGTAGTCCGCGGGCTGAAGGCATTCGAATGACAGCCTTCCCCGGCGCCGCGTGCCCGGCCTCTGTCCGACGCTGTCTGGTCAGGGCCGTCACGGCAAACCGACCGATGCCGGCTGCGACCACCAGGCGGATGAAGCCACCGAGAAACGGCCACAGCATCTTCCCGAAACCTTGGCCAGCAAAGTTCATCCCGACGATGGTCTGTGCCACCTGAACTGCGATGGTCGGCAGAGCCAGCCGCAGCATGGTCTACAAGATCGGCACCCGCAGCAGCAGCGCCCGACGATCGGACGCTCCGGCCGCCAGTGTCTGACCGCCAGGATCGGGAATTGAAGTGGACATGGATTCTCCGTTTACCCACGCTCGCAACTAGTCGTCAACGGCAATCGACTCGTCCACAACCATTGATTCCAGACTCTCATGGATCGACGCCACGCGAGCAGTCCCGTTGAGCTCGGCGAACTGTCGCTGAGCCTCACGCCAGAGCGGCAGTGCCTTTTCAAAGACCCGCCGCCCATCCCTGGACAGCTTGATCACCTTCGTCCGGGCATCCGTGGGCGCCGGCCCGATGTCCAACAGTCCGTCACGCTGGAGCACAGTGGCCATCTTCCCCATGGCAGTGCGTTCGACGTCGAGCCGCTCCGCCAGCTCGCTCACCGCGGCGCTTCCCAGCTCGCTGAGCGTCGCAAGGATCAGGAATTGCGTGATGCGCAACCCCGTTGTTTGCAGATGCCCGTCGTAGAACCGCGAAATCTGCCGAGCGGCCTTCCTCACGGTGAAGCAGTTGCACTGCTCGACCGTCATCGGTTGTTTGCCCTGTTGCATCATCCGTTCCTTGCCAAACCCTGGTGACCCGATTCAAGCGAACACGGCGCCATTGGCTGCAACGACCTCTTGCACCGTCATCGCCCGCTTGCCGGTGATGTCCTCGACGGCAGAGTTCGTGCCGGCGAAGACGCCATTGCGATAGTCCTGCGCCACCTCGGTCAAGTGCTGGATGAGGAAAGGATTGAACTTGTAGACCTCTTCCATCCGGCGCTGGAATTCGGAGATCTCGATGGGGTTGTAGGTGATCTTCGTGCCCAGCGCCTCGGACATCGCCTGCGCAATTTCGTAGTGGTTCATCTCGATCGGCCCGTGCAGCTTGTAGACCTTGCCGGCATGCGGCTCAGGATTCGCAAGCAGATGGGCGATGACGCGCCCCTGGTCGTCGGAGCTGATGGGCGCATGACGCCCTTCGCCGAACGGAAACTCCACGGTCTTGCGTCGCCAGATTTCCTTGGCGAAGTGCGGGTACACCAGCCAGTCCGCGAAGAAGGTCGGACGGATGTGTGTCGTTGGGACGCCGGACCAGTCGAAGACCTGCTCGGAGATCCAGTGGTCTTGGGCCGCATGGCTTTCGCTGTCGCGGCGCGCAGAGATCTGCGACATGTTCACGATGGAATGGACTCCGGCCTCTTTCGCGGCCTGGGCCCAGTAGGCCGCGGCACTGAGGATGCCGGGACTGATCGGGTGCAGGAAATAGGCACCCTTGATGCCCTCCATGGCAGCCCGAATCTTGTCCACATCGGTGAAGTCGCCGAGGGCGATTTCGACACCGCGCTTGCGCAGCTCGGCCGCACGCTCGTCGTCCTTGCGCACATAGGCGCGCACCTGCTTGCCCATCTCCAGCAGCGTGTCGATGGCTGCACCGCCAGTGCGCCCCGTCGCACCGCTCACCAGGTATTCCGCTTTGCTCATGGTCTGTGTCCTTTCCATTTAAGAGCATATGCTCTGATCGAAAGTGTATGACTTCAGCCCACATCCACGCATCTCCGCTTGCAAGACCACTCTGAATACGAGGATATGCTCGCATTTAGCCTTCGTGAGTGAGCATCCAAGTTTTGGGATCTGCTGTAGCGCAGCGATTCTCCGACCGCGGGGGCGCAAGCTCCGAAAGCTCGACACCGCACGCTTTCACGGCCTCACTCGGGTGCCGATGTCTGGGCCTCGCGGCCTGCGGTGCGTTTCCACCTCTTCACCTCGAGGGACCTTGAGGACCGCGTAGCGCTCAGGCAAAGTTCACTGACTCCGGTTGCGTCAATCTGCCAAAACGGCTGCGATAGTCTTGCGGGGAGACTCCGAGCGCCTTGATGAACGCCCGCCGCATCCGTTCATCGTCTCCAAAACCGGTGTTGTGCGCGATCTGTTTGATGGGATCAGCCCCTTCCTCGAGGAGTCGACGTGCGGCTTCAAGCCGAATCTGCTCTATCGCACGTGCCGGACTTTTGCCAGTTTCGCGCTGATAGACGCGTGTGAAATTGCGGGGGCTCATATGGGCCGCAGCGGCGAGCACGGGGACGGACAAGTCCTTCGTAAGATTGCCGTTGATCCAGAGATGCAGATCGTCGAAGCGACCTCGTGCGTCTCGGATTTGCCGCCGAAGCTCAAAGCTGAACTGCGATTGTCCACCGGGTCGTTTCAGATACAGAACCAACAGTCGTGCGAGTTGTAGCGCAACTTCATGGCCGAGGTCTTCCTCGACCATGGCGAGCGCCATGTCGATGCCGGCCGACACGCCTGCAGAGGTCCAGACTCCATCCGAAGCTACGAATATCGCATCGGGCTTCACAACGACAGATGGATGCTCGCGCTGCAGTCGCTCGCAGACCGCCCAATGCGTGGTCGCTTCTCGGCCGTCCAGCACACCGATCTGTGCGAGCGTGAATGCACCGAGACAGACGGAGCCGATGCGACGGGGACGGTTCAGGTTCCGGGCAAGGCAAGTGCGCAAAGCCTCCGAAGCGTTGGGCGGAGCGGCCAGGTCCCCGCCCGCAATCAACAGCGTATCCACGGCCTCGGCGAAGACATCCTCGAGGCGCACCGATTGCAAAACTACGCCGGAATCGGTGGTAACGGGACCTCCCGCTTCCGATGCGATCTCAATCCGGTAGGCAGGCGCACCATTCTTGAGATGTGCCTCTGTGAAGACCTGAATGGGACCGGTAATGTCGAGGAGCTTCGCGCCGCCGAAAATCACAAGAACGACTTTGCGCGGCGTTTGCGCCGACGAGGCATCAGACTTCGAGGACATGGCGTACTTCATGCCGGCCGCCTTAACTCTGGAAAGGCGCGAAAAGCAACAGGTCGCAGACGTTCGGAACGTGGAGGTCCGGAACAAGGCGACGACCGATATCGGCGAGACCCGTTCCAATCGCAGTATGCGGCTTCTTCCGCGCCACTTCCGCGAGCGCCTCAGTGAATGCCTTCTTGAACCCTACACGCGGATACAAGGCAAGCGTATCGTCGATGAGCTGCGGAGAAATCTCTTCCATTCTCAGGCCCATGACGTCGACATGCGCACCGAAATGGACCAGGGCGACCTCAGGCTCCCTGCGATCGGCGATATCGGCCGCCGAGTGAAGTGCAATGGCATCCCAAACGATACTAGTCTTTTCCGACGGATAGTCATGGGCGTGCAAGAACCGGCTAGCCGCATCCGCACTGTCCACTTCGAAGCGCTTATCTGCCGCGTGATCGTGCGAAAGACCAAGATCATGAAGCAGAGAGGCTACATACACGAGTTCATGATCGAACTTCATCTCGCGCTTCTTGGCCAGAAACTCGGCAAACCAGTACGTTCGATGAACGTGATTAAGAATCGTCGGCGTATGGGCCTGCTTTGCGAGCGCCGCAGCCTTGCGCGCCAAGTCCGAATCGGGGGCAGCAATCCCGCCAATGATGACAGGTGTGTTCATATGTCCTCACCAATTTCTTGGCCAAGGCAGGTTTCCGCCCTGGCGATAAGTTCACTACGGGCAAGGCTCCACCTCGCAAGCGGAGCCTGGCTCATATCTGATTGCGCCGTCGCTTGACGGCAATCAGGCGGCGGCCAGCCACAGCTTTTCCGTGCCAATCTTCTCCGCATACTTGATGGCCGCTTTGAGCAGGTCGGGACCCGCCTTGCTCGGGCTGCCGGTTCCAAAGGGCGGCTGGGGGTCGTAGCACATGGCAAGCTCGGTGGTCGCGGCCACTCGGCTTCCCTTCGCTTCCTCGAGGAGCCTGATGCCCAGTTCGATGCCAGCAGTGACGCCACCGCTGGTGAACACGTTGCCGTCGATCACCACCCGGGCGTCACGTACGAGTTCGATCTCTGGGAAGTTCTTCTCGATTGCGTCGTACACGAACCAGTGCGTAGTCGCCTTGCGGCCGTTGAGCAGGCTGCGTATTTCGGTTCATCGTGACCGCCGATTTCGGCATCGTGACCGCGCATTTCGGTCATCGTGACCGAACCTGCATTTCGGCTCATCGTGACCGACCGTTTCGGGATCGTGACCGGCCATTTCGGCGATCGTGACCGCCGTGACGGCGCCCCATAACAAGGGCGCTGGTCCCACCGGCAGTGCTGCGTAGAGAACGCAACCCCGGGCCTCCTACCCTCGACGGTTTTTGCCCTCGAGCCGCGGATGCCCAAGCAACAACTCTCTCTACGCATGATCAAAGATGTTCTCCGCCTGAAGTGGCACGCGCAGCTCTCGCACGAGCAAGTCGCCGCCACGTTGAAGATCTCCAAGGGCGTCGTGGCCAAGTACGTCGGACTGGCCACCGCCGCCGGCCTCGACTGGGACACCGTCCAGCACTGGGGCGAACAGCACCTCTCGACGGCACTGCAACCCCGCTCGCAAGCCGCTTCGCCCGTCGTCGTTCCCGACTGGGGCCGCATCCACCGCGAACTCGACCGCAAGGGCGTCACGCTGATGCTGCTGTGGCAGGAATACGTGGAGGCGAATCCGCAGGGCCGCACCTGGCGCTACACGCAGTTCTGCGAGCACTACAAGGCCTTCGCCGCCACGCTCAAGCGCTCGATGCGCCAGCACCGGCGCGCTGGGGAGAAGATGTTCATCGACTACGCCGGCTCCACGGTGGCGCTGAGCGACGGCGCCCGCGCCCAGGTCTTCGTCTCGGCCATGGCCGCCTCCAGCTGCGTGTTCGCCTGCGCGACGCCCACGCAACGCCTGGACGACTGGATCGAGGGCATGGTGCGGGCACTGCATTTTTACGGCGGCGTGCCGGCGAAATCAGCAGCTACTGATTTCGCCGGTAATCGTGAGGACCGTTTAATGCGAAGGAACTGATGTGGTCCCTGGATCCGAACACGCCCAAGACGGACAGTTCCTTCGCATTGGTGGCTGCACGCAGTCAGAGCGATTCCAGCCAGGCGAGCAGGCTGGCATCGCGTCGCCAAGGCGCAGACTTCTTGGTCGGTGGTGGCTGCAGCCGCTCCAGTGCTTCGCGCTTGGTGTCCAGGTTGGCTTGGGCGTAGTGATAGGTGGTCTCAAGGCTCGCATGGCCCAACCAGCTGCGGATTACGGCGACATCGACTCCAGCGGCGAGTAGATGAACCGCGGCAGCGTGCCGAAACGCGTGCGGCGAAACCTTCTTCA
Source organism: Variovorax sp. HW608 (assembly GCF_900090195.1). Lineage (NCBI taxonomy): Bacteria > Pseudomonadati > Pseudomonadota > Betaproteobacteria > Burkholderiales > Comamonadaceae > Variovorax > Variovorax sp. HW608. Next base: position 632,869 of record NZ_LT607803.1, on the reverse strand, counting down.
ATGCCAGCGTTGGCATCACTTGGGTGGCGGCACGGACGTACTGCGCGAGCTTGAACCGCACGCCTGATGCGCCCAGAGGTGCCCCGTAGCGGTTGACGAACAGTAGTTCATCACCGGTGCGTGGCTGGCGCTCGAGCAGTGCTGAGAGCAAGTCGACCGTCTCCGGCCACAGCGGACAAATGCGTTCCTTGCGGCCCTTGCCGAACAGGCGAACGCAACGTGGTGTATCGAAGCGAACATCGGCGACACGGACATCGAGTGCCTCCTGAATACGTGCACCAGTGTTGTAGAGGAACCATAGCAACGCGTGGTCGCGTTGACCCTCCAGTCGGCCACGGTCGGGCTGCGCCAGGATCGCCTCGATCTCGTGCAGCTCGAGGTCCCGGTGGGCTGGCCTGGGTGCCTTCTTGGTGGGGATTCGCAGCACCTCGGCGCACTGCGCGACGGCCGCAGGCTCGCGCTCGGCGACAAAGGCGAAGAAGCTGTGTAGCGCCGCGAGCCGGCAGTTGCGCGTGCCGATCGACACCTTCCGATCGCACTCGCTGTACTGCAAGAATGCAGCCACTTCGCCGGCGCTCAGCGCCGGCAGAGTGAGGTCGGTGACGCGGCAGTGTCGGTGCGCGGCGACGAAGCGCAGGAACAGTCGCCACGCGTCGCGGTACGAGCGTATCGTGTGCACGGAGGCGTTGCGCTGTTGGACCAGCCGCTCATAGAAGAAGGCGTGCAGCAATGCAGGGAACGGATCGACCGGCTTCATCGCGCTGCTCCCGTCGTGGCGTGCAGCTTGCGCAGTGCCAGTTGCCGGAACCGCTCGCTGGCCAGTTGCAGAAGCTCTTGAGTCACCGTCAGGTACACCAGCGTCGAATGGATGTCCTTGTGGCCGAGATAGGTCGCCAGGTACGGCAGCCGCGCCTGCGGATAAATGCCCTGTCGATACCACGCCAGCATGCGATAGACGACGAATACGTGACGAAGATCGTGGATGCGGGGTCCGCACCTGCCCCGATCCGGCTTGAGCCCGGCTCGCCGAAGAACCCGGACAAGTAGCTTCTCGATCATCACTCGCGAGTAGCGGCCCGCGGCCTGCTGATGCCAGAACAGGCCGCTGCTGCCGTCCTGCGGTGCGCCGGCCCGGCGCCGGGCGTCGAGATACTCGCGCAAGACGGCCATCACGCTGCCGCTGAGCGGCAGCACTCGGGACTTGAAGAACTTCGTCTCGCGCACTTCGAGTAGACCGGCGTCCAAGTCGACGTCGCGCAGATCGAGGCGCGCGAGTTCGCCCAGCCGCAGCCCGGCGCAGCCAGCGAGCACGAGCATGGTGTGAAGCGCGTGCGGGCGCAGGGGTGCGCACGGGGACGGAAAGCTTCCCGCGGTGTCGAGCAATAGGCGTAGCTCCTGCGGGGAGTAGATGTAGGGGCGGCGCTGTTGCTGCTTGGCGCAACGCTTGAGCCGCCGATCCGGCGGAGGCAGATCGATGGTCGGATCGAGTCGTCGCCAGGCGCGCGCGACTGTGCGCGCCGTCTGTTCGCACTCCCAGGCGTCGTTCAGCGTCCGGCTCTGTGCCGCCCACTGCTGCAGCAGCACCTTCGGCGGTTGGCCGGCGAGCTCCGGGCGGCCTTGCAGGAAGCGATCGAAACGCAGCAGGCGCGCCGACTGCGTCTCATAGCGGTAGCCGATGGCGCGCATCAGCTCGACGTGCCGGCGCAGCATGTCGCCCAGAAAGCTGGCGAACCGTGGCGGCGGGCGCAGGGCTTCGAGCGTGCCGTGTGGATCGGCCGCAAACAGCGCACGCACGACCGGGGTGCTCCATCGTTGAGCGTAGCGCTCGCGCAGCTGGGCAAGGGGGTTGATCGGGATCGCCGCTTCGGACTGCAGGAAGTCGAGGAAGCGATCGACGATGCGCGCCCTATGCAGCACCAGATATGACTGCCAGTGCGCCGTACGATCGCGCAGCCAGGCCTGCAGCGTCGCGATGCCGACGCTCGGGTCGTCACGCTCGCGCACGAAGCGCTGAAACCCGCGTAGCACGCACCGGTAGACCGCTACTGTGTCGCGGCTGCGCAGCTTCAGGTGCTTCAGATGCCGCTCGATCGCAGAGTCGTCGTCAGGCCAGGTGTTCATCGCGCGCCCTCCCCAATGAGTTCATCGATCTCCAGAGCCACATCGCGCAACTCGTCCACAGCGAGCTTCAGATACGGCGCTGTCGATGCTGCGGATCGATGTCCCAGCACATCGCCAATGACCTTCGGTGGGACTCCACTGCGCAGCAGGCTGACCGCGCGCGCGTGCCGGAAGGCATGAGGACCCCGCTTGCCGTCGGTTTGCACGCCGGCGGCGTTGAGCCGTCGTTGGAGCTGCGCGTACAGACTGGATCCGCTGGCAAAGCGCCGATAGGGTGCACGTGCGCGAATGAAGATCTCGCGAGCACCTGTTGCGGGCCGACCGTGGCGCAGATAGGCGAGCAGCGCGGATCCGACCGCCGGCAGCAGCGGCAGCACCGATTGCGCGCCGGTCTTGGAATGCCGCACGAACAGTTGATCGCCTCGCCAGTCGATGTCTTCCAGCCGCAGCCGAACGATCTCCCCGGCACGCAGCCCATAATTAGCGAGCAGCAATACGATGGCGTGGTCGCGCAGCCCTGTCGGCGAGCGGTCGGCGCGGCAGATCCGCACGACGTCGTTGATCTGCTGCACCGATAGCGCCGAAGGGATCGACTCCAGCGCGTAGAGTGTCGGCGCCAACACGCGGCTGGCCAGCTCGTCGGGCGTTCTACCACTGGCGTGCAGGAAGCGCAGAAAGCTGCGCAACCGCTGGGCCAGCGACTTGCGTGAGACGCGCCGCAACGAAGGCGCCCGCGCCTGCTGGTACGCGTCGATGTCAGCGGTGCTCAGCGAACGCAGCTCGTCGGCCAACGACTGTTGGCCGTGACGCCAGCACATGAACCGCCGCGCCTCGGCGACCAGGTCGTCAATGGTCTCGGCGGCCATCCCCCTGTCCTGCTCGAGCCACTGAGCGAACTCATCACAAAGCGAGTGGGCAAATGCCTCGAATTCATTGCCTGGCGAGGGCTCAGGCGGCCATCGGCCCATGACCATCCGCATCAGTTGGTGGATGCCTGCGCTGTGCGAGCCGCGCCAGCTTCCCATAGACCGCGGCGCGTGTCCGTGGCGTCGCTGGAATCGTCGTTGCTCGCAGCGCAGGTACTGCTCCTCGTGCAGCGGCTGCAGATCTGCGACAGCGAGCTTGCGCCGCTCGAGGTAGCGAAGGAAGTTCGCAGCGACGGCGCATTGGCGTCGGATCGCGCCTGAGCTGTAACCGGTGTCAACGAGTTGGTGCTTAAGTTGCCTCAGCAGCGCAGCATGCTGTGGCGAAACGCGGTCAAACATGGCGTGTCTCCTTGATCGGGATGCATCCCGATCAAGGGCATAGACGAAACCGCCAAATGACGAGCAGGTGACCTTCTGATGGAAGGGGTGTTCAGAGTGGTGCCGCAGTGGGGGTGACTCTGCTTCGCATTAAACGGTCCTCACGATTACCGGCGCTCGTCGTGCCTGACAACGCCACGGCCGTAATCGCCTCGGCCGATCGCTACGAGCCGCGCGCAAACGACACGGTGCAGGACTTCGCCCGCTACTACGGCACCTCGGTTTTACCGGCGCGCCCGCGTTCGCCAAAAGATAAAGCTTCCGCAGAAAGTTCGGTGCAAATCATCGGCCGCTGGGTGCTGGCGCGGCTGCGTCACCACCGCTTCGACACCGTCGCCCAGGTCGACGCGGCCATCGCCAAGCTGCTGCCCAGCGTGAACGAGCGCCCGTTCCAAAAGCTGCCCGGCAGCCGCGCCAGCGTGTTCGCCGAGCTGGACGCGCCGGCCTTGATGCCGCTGCCGCCGCAGCGCTATGAACTCGCCCGCTTCAAGACGGTGAAGGTCCACATTGACTATCACGTCCAGCTGGACGGCCACCACTACAGCGTGCCCCACGCGCTGGTGGGGCAGACGCTGGAGGCACGGCTGACGAAGCACGCCGTGGAGCTGCTGCTGCGCGGCCAGCGGGTGGCCGCCCATGTCCGCAGCGACCGGCGCGGCGGCTACACCACGGTCGAAGCACACATGCCCGCAGCGCACCGGGCACAGCTGCAATGGACGCCCCAGCGCCTGATCGAGTGGGGCCGGCAGATCGGCATGGCCTGCGGCGAACTCATCACCCGGCTTCTGCAGACCTACAAGCATCCGGAGCACGGCTATCGCTCCTGCCTGGGGCTGCTGAGTCTGTCGCGGCGCTACGGCAAGGAACGGCTGGAGGCGGCGTGCGAGCGCGCCTTGGCGCTGGGGACCGTGCGCTACAGACACGTGCGTGATCTGCTGGCCAACAACCGGGATCGCGTCGCCCAGGAAGCGCCCGCCGAATGGACCAGCCCGGCGCACGCCAACGTGCGCGGCCCGGGCTACTACCAATGATGCAACCCGCCATGACGCCTTCGCTGCCTGTAAACCACCAAACAACGCTGATCCCCATGCTCAATAACGCCACCATCGCCCAACTGCGCTCCCTCAAGCTCCAAGGCTTCGCCGACGCGCTGCAACAGCAGCACGAGCAGGCCGACTGCCTGGGCCTGTCCTTCGACGAACGCCTGGCCCTGCTGGTCGAGCGGGAGGTCTATGCCCGCAACGACCGCAAGCGCACCCGACTGCTGCAGCGGGCCCAGCTGAAGTACACGACCGCGACGCTGGAGGACGCGAGCTTCGAGGGCATCCGCGGCATCGATCGCTCGACGTTGATGGGTCTGGCGCTGTCCACGTGGATCGAGCGCGGCGAGACGGTCTGCTTCGCCGGGGCCACGGGCCTGGGGAAGACCTGGTTGGCGTGTGCCCTGGCGCAATACGCCTGCCGCCAAGGGTACTCGGCGCTGTACCTGCGCGTGCCGCGCCTGGCCGAGGAGCTGCGCATCCTGCACGGCGCGGGCAGCTTCCGGCGTTGGCTGCAGCAGTTGGCCAAGGTGGACGTCCTTGTGCTGGACGATTGGGGAACGGGTGCCATCGATGCATCCACTCGTGCCGACCTGCTGGAGATCATCGATGACCGCAGTGCGCAGCGAGCTACGGTCATCACGCACCAGTTGCCCGTTGAGCACTGGCACGCATGGCTGGGAGATCCGACCTTGGCCGACGCAATCCTCGACCGCTTGATGCAGCACTGCCGGCGCTTCACGCTCGAAGGCGAATCACGTCGCACGGGACGCAACGCAGGTGTGGCAAGCAAGACGAAAAAGACAACTCAGGAGGCCAAATCCTGACCTGACCCCACGCCCCGACCCTACACTTCACCCCCTACGCAGTACCCGCCGCCGGCCCGGCGGTCACGATCGCCGAAACGGGCGGTCACGATACCGAAACGACATTTGCCGACGCCCTCATCGGCGTCGGTCACGATGACCGAAATGATCGGTCACGTTGGCCGAAATACGCACTCGGGCTGCACCGGCTTGAACATCACCACCAGACCGCCGTCGTGGGCACCTGCTGGCCGCGATCCTGCGCGACGACATCAAGGCGACGGTTGGCTTCGAGCAACTCGGCGCCGTGACCGGCGCATCACCCAAAAGCCTGATCAGCATGTTCGGTCCGACGGGCAATCCTCAGGCGCGCAACCTGTTCGCATTCATCAGCCACCTACAGCGTCACGCCGGGTTGACGCTGCACGTTACCGCGCGGGCGCACTGAGCCCACTTGTCACCCTTGCGGGTCAGGTCCAGTTGCTCGCGGGGGCTGGCGTCGCAATAGCGGCGCGGGAGCCAGGGCCAGAGCGTGGTGTCATTTTGGCGCCGTCAACCGATCGACCATCGATTTGACCGCCGAGAGTTGCACGCCGCTTTGCACCTGGAAGGTCGGCCCCGTATAGCCCCACCAATCCCAGCAGCCCTCGGGATTGGCTGGAATTGGCTGGCTTGTCACCGCCTGCGGGTACAGGATGATCAACCGGTTGGTATCCGCCCAGCGGTTGTACCCGACCGATGCGTAGACATCGCTGCCGACGCTTTGCGCACCCTGCCTGCAACCGTGGAACACGACGTGCACCGCGCAGCCGCTGGCATCGGCAGAGCACTCCCTGGGGATGTAGACGAAGCCCACCGAGTCCATGCTCGTGCCGTCGCCGGCGAACGCGCTCTGGTCGAACGGCTGGACGATGGATGAGAGCGTGTCCGCCGGCGGATTCAGGGGGCCGTAGATTTGCTCCAGGATCGCCTTCGGCTGGTCGTAGTTCTTGCCCTTGCCGTTTTCGGGGCAATGGTCGATGTAGGGTGCCGCATTTGTCCCGCAGGCATTGCCGAAAGCTGGTGCGATGAACGCATGGCCGGCAGGCATCTTGTTCACGTAAGCCAGGTGCCTCGGCGGCACGCCCGCAGCTTGAAAGAAGTCGCGGGTTGCAGCAACCACGGGCGGGTGCACATACCGGTCCTTGGTTCCACCGAACACATAGACCTTGAACTTTGCCAGCCCGGCCACCGGATCAATCTGCCCCACCGACGCGAAGCCCTCCGCCGCCGCCAACGACATGCTGCCGGACGGTTCGCCCGACATACAAGTGACGACGCCACCGATGTTGACGAATGCGCAGTTGTAGGGCCCGCCGGCGATCACGCCCAGCCCAACAACACTCGACGAGTACGCAACGGCGTATTGGACAGCCATAAAGGCGCCGGACGACAGGCCGGACACCGATGTGCGTGACGGGTTCGCGTGAAGCGTGGGGAGGGCGTCGGCGGCATGGGCGGCCGGATGGACGAAGTTGACTATGGCCAAGGCAACCGCGGCGCTCAAGTTCCGGATGCTGGGGCATTTCATCGTCGCCGTCCTGGTCGCGCAGATGTTGCGCCGCAGCTTAGCCTCATGCCGGTAGAACCGCGCCCGTGCTTTGGACATATTGACCAAGATCCTAGGTGTGCAAGCCTCTCACTTCAGCCATGGGGTGGCGCCACATTTCGGTGAATCTTTCTTCACTATTTGGATAGTCGCCAGATAGAGGTCAAGAGCGCCGAGGCAACTGCAACCGCACGGAGGACCTTGCGTTGCACGTCGCCACGTCCTACATTTTCAGGCTGCCTACGCTAAAAACGATACCGTTGGCACCTTCGAGCCAGGCCCCAGGTGCCGGAGGAGTTCGCCGGTGACCTCTGAGGACCACGATCTCGCTGAGTGGCTGTCTTCGCTGGGCTTGGGCATGCACGCTGGGACCTTCGAGAAGAACGACGTCACGTTCAATGTCCTGAAACGCCTGTCCGACGCGGATCTGAAGGAACTGGGCCTCTCACTGGGGCACCGTCGCATTCTGCTGGATGCTGTGAGGCGGATCCAGGGAACCGGCGGCGATCCGACATCTGACCCGCCCGTCGAGTCGGCCGAGCACGGCGAACGCCGCCAGATCACTGTGATGTTCTGCGACCTGGTGGGTTCGACGGAATTGTCGGCACGGCTGGATCTCGATGACCTGCGAAGCCTCATCCATGCCTACTACTCCTCCTGCTGCAGCCTCATCGAGGAGACGGGCGGCTTCATTGCGAGACTGGTCGGCGATGGGATCCTTGCCTACTTCGGCTATCCAACGGCATCAGAAGATGCGGCCGAGTGCGCGATTCGCGCAGGCCTGACGATCCTCGAGACGTGGGGTAAGACCCACCTCATCGGAGCAAGCCAAGTCAACGTGAGGATCGGAATTGCCACCGGGATGTCACTGATCAGTGACATGGTGGGCAGTGGGTTTGCCGGACATCATGCCGCCACCGGGCTCGCTCCGAATCTTGCGTCGCGCATCCAGGGGTTGGCAACGGCAGGCAGCATGGTTGTGGCTGACGACACCAGGCGGCTCGCGGGCGGCGTGTTCGTCTATGCCGACATGGGGATGCACCAACTCAAGGGGCTGGACAAGCCGGTGCGCGTTTGGAAGGTCGTGGGGGAATCGCTTTCCAGCCTTCGATACGAAGCGCACAGGACGGAGATCCACGAGTGTGTCGGTCGTGAAGCCGAACTGAATGCCCTCCAGAAATGCTGGGGCGAAGCGCAGCGTGGCCGCTGCAGCATCGCGACGATCCTCGGTGAAGCCGGCATCGGCAAATCCCGACTTCTACGAACCGCATCCGAGCGGTTTGGCCGATCCTCGGGATTGACCGTGCTCATGCAGTGCTCACCGAACCAGATCACCACACCCTTGCACCCCTTGGTCTCATGGATCCGCCGGGAGGCCCGCATCAGCGGAAGCGATGGTGAAGCCAATCGAACGCACCTTGCGACCTGGCTCGGCGCCGTAGCCACTCCCCTTGATCTCGCCCTGACGGCTGAGCTCCTGGGGTCGTCGGTCTCGGGTACGGAACCGCTACCGCCGATGCCGCCAGACCGAAAGCGAGACCTGACGAGAGAGGTGCTGCTGCAGTACTTCGAGCGGCACAGCGAATCCGCTGTCGTTCTACTCATGATCGAGGACTACCACTGGATGGATGGCGCAACGGTGGACTTCCTGAAGATTTTGTTTCAACGCATGCGCCGCAGACCCTTCATGGCATTGATGACCTCGCGTCCCCCACAAAGACAGGATTGGGGCCATGCAGAGCCCGTGACCGACATTCGTCTCGAGCCCCTGCAGCGTGCAGACGCGGAGAAGCTGATGCGCAGCACGTGCCACGGCAAGACCTTGCCCGCGGTCATCGTCGAACTCATCCAGTCCAAGACGGACGGCGTTCCGCTGTTCGTCGAGGAACTGACGGCCACAGTGCTCGAGTCGGGCATCCTGAGAAGCGAAGGTAACGCCCTCGTCCTGGACGGCCCAGTTCCCGAACTGGAAATTCCGTCAACACTGCGTGACAGCCTGCTGGCCAGACTGGATCGATTGAGCGATGCGAAGGAAGTTGCGCGCGTCGCAAGTGCTCTCGGTCGGGAATTCACATTCTCGCTGCTGGCCGAGGTTTCCGGGAACCCGCAAGGCCGACTGACGGCCGCCCTCGATCGCCTGGTCGAGGCGCAATTGCTGTACCGCCGCGGTGTGCCTCCGGCGGCCGAATTCTTCTTCAAGCACGCACTGATCCAGCAGGCGGCCTACGACGGGCAACTCAAGAGCGATCGCCGGGCCCTGCATGCGCGGATCGTGCAGGTCATCGAGACCTCTCATCCCGAGATCGCGCGCCACGAGGCGGGCCTCATGGCGCATCACTGCCAGGAGGCCAATCTCCCCGACAAGGAGGTCGATTACCTGTACGAGGCGGGTCTCGCATCGACCCGGATGGTGGCCATCGCGGAGGCGCTGTCCTACTTTTCGCGCGCGCAGGCGCTCATTGCAACGCTCGATCAGACCAGACAGAACGCCAGGAGGCACATCAACATCATTCTGGGCATGATGGAGGTCGGGCGCTTCGCGATCCTTCCCAAAAAACTCATGGAACTGGGCGCACTCGCAAGGAGGTTGGCGCAGGCCGATGAAGCAACGTGCGACGCGGCAACGATGTCGGCCATCCTGTTCCAGGAGGGACGTGCCCATCTCTACTCGAGCCGCTACTCCGAAGCCAGGCGAATCTTCGAGGAGATCAGGAGACTTGGCCGCGAAGTCAAATCGCAGTTGGTCGAAATGAAGCCGGGTTCGGCCTACAGTATGAACCTTTGTTGTCAAGGCCTGTTCAGGGAGACCCTGGAGTTCATCCACGAGGGCAATGTCGACGCATACAAGAGTGCTGGCAGCCTGATCGACTACATCTCGGGACTGGGATGGATTTCCTATGCCTGTTGCCAGATGGGCCCTGGCGATGATGGCCTCCGGTTCGGCCATCGATCGGTCCAGGAGGCCGAGCATTTCCAATCTCCGATCTACCTGGGGGGCGCCTACATCTGGCGCAGCCATGCGTACATGTCTGTCCGTCGACTCGACGAAGCGGTCTCTGATGCGAGGCAATGCGTGGAAATCAGCCGACTTCATTCGATGCCGTATCTAGGGTGGCACGGCCTGGTTTTCCTTGCGCTTTGCTTGGCCAGATCGAGCCGCTTCGATGAAGCGATCGCATCGCTTGCCGAGGCTCGTCAGTTGCTGGTCAAGGTCGCAGACGGCGAGTGGTCCTTGCTTGACTACCTTCCAGCCATCGAAGCCGAGATTGCGTGCTTTCGGGGGGATCATGTGCGCGCCAATGCCGCTGCAGATGAGGCAATCGCGGTGGCCAAGAGAATAGGCGGTCACTTTGCCGAGGCGATCGCTTGGCGCGTCAAGGCGATCTCCAGCGTCAAGGCGGGCGGAGATCCGGAACCCGCGAAGGCCCTGTTCGACAAGGCGATTCACTTGCATGACCAAGGAGGTGCGCATGCAGAGAAAGCGTTCGGCACGCTGATCTGGTCGCACGCCCTGTACCTCTCCGGTCACGTTGAATGTGCGAGCCAGGCGCTTCAGGCTGCCACCGAACTCGCGCGCATTCACGGCTTCGAATTGCCGCGATGTGAATACGGCGCGGCCGCCATGCTCAAGATTTGATTCGCCAGGCCGTCAGGACATCTGCCAGTGGCATGCCATAGTCCTTCGGGGGCGCGCCGATGGAATCGACGTCGCCGCCTTCAAGGAAGAACAGCAGGTCGTACGGTCTCAATGCGTGGAAGTACAGCTTTTCCCCTCGCGGCACGCAAGACGCGATGACCTTCCCGACAATTTCGACGCTCAATGGCTCCAGAGGCCCGACACCTTTGAACCCCACGCGAATCCAGCGCAAACCTTCGTCCAAGAAGAGCTGGGCCGCTGCGGGTGGGCCTGGCGGCCCCATCTTTGCAAGCCTGTCGAAGATGCGCCCAATCAGGTCCGATGTGTTTGATGCTTCGTTCGCGCTGGCGCGCCGCAACCTTGCAGAGACCTCCCCAATATTGGGGAAGAGGGGAGTCCATTCGTCGATTCGGATCACGATTTTCTCCGGCAACTGCCGCACAATAAATTGAAAGTGACATGGCCGCCAGCGGCTCGTGCGCGGACGGATCCCCATTGAGAAGGAGGAATCCATGACGAAGAAGAAAAAGCGCGCCATCACGCTGGCCGGGGGAGGGCCCGCCGCGGGCATCCACATCGGTGTCCTCTCCGTATTGGAAAGGGAGGGTATCGAGTTCGACGTCTATGCCCTCTCATGCATTGGTGCCTGGGTCGGGATTGTGTACAACACCCGCTCAGGTCCGGACCGGGCCAAGCAGACGTACGAGTTCTTCGAGACGTACTGCTTTCGAGACGACCGATCCTACGAATGGTTTCCCATCAACAAAGGGTTTGGCACCAACTGCCCGGCACTCTGGAGAGCTTGGGCCGAATTTCCTGCATTGAAGACAAACAAATGGTCGGACCTGGTGCTGCCAGCGCAAATCCGCGCAAGTCTTTTCAACTGGTTGAAAATCCTTGGGGACTCAAGCCGCTGGACGCACCAGGAATTCAACAACTGGGTCCTGAACGATGTGCTGGCGGTCAATCCGATGACCCGATACTTGACATCGATGATCTACAAGTCCCACTTCAATGGACTGTCGAAGATCTACTACAACCACAGCAAGGTGTTGGAAGAGGTCTTTCAAGGCGAGCGCCTTTACGAGGAGGACAGGCCGGAGATCTATCACAACGCCTGGCGGATGCCCAAGGGGAATCAACCTGGGAAGATACAGCTCTTCAAAAATCGAAAACTGAAGTCCCGCGATGGGACGGAGGACTACCTGAGAATTTCCCACAAGTCACTGTGCTCATGCTCGGCCCTTCCTTTTATCGAGGAAAGTGTCTCGATGAGGGGCTATACCTATACGGAAGGGGCATTGGTCGACACAGTCAATTTCAAGAACCTCTTGCGAGATCATCCCGATCTCGATGAAGTCTGGGTCAATCGCATCGTCGACGAGAGCGAGGTCCGGCGGCCGAAGGATCTCGCCGAATCCCTGGCCAACTTGCCGCAGCAGTTCGCCGCAGAGCTCGGCAAGGCCGATATCAAGATGTTTCGCCAGCACTTGCTCAACCAGTCACGGATGCGGCCGCGCGTTGTCGAAATACCCATGAATCCAGACACTGAAGTCACGTTCGACTGGAATCATGCGAATCTGAAACGTGGATTCTCCGAGGGTGCCGACGCGGCCAGGAGGCTCCTGGCATCCGACAAGCAGCTGAGTCAAGACACAGTCGAGAGCTGAAGCCCGGCCGTAGACGAGCCGATCAAGTCGGGCGTAGGGAGCCGCGATATTTGCGCGTCGAAGCTCATGCCGAGCACCTGCTGGACGGTATTCTGGTCATGCGGGAGCGCTACGCCATGCTGGCCCCGGTGCTCTTCAATCGCGAAGTTATCGCGGCGGGTCGCGCAGGGTCGCGTGTTGGCCCGACGTCTCCACTGTTTTGGGGATCTCTGCTGCTTGCCGAGTCTTGATCACGGCAGATGTTCGCCGCCAAAATTCTCGTCCCATGCCGCGTGGCAGAGGAGTGTGAGACGGCAGTGTGCCAGCATCGCTTGGCGTCGCGGCGCTTCACTCACTAGGCAATGAACGTTTGTCGACCTGGGTCTTCCGTGCCCTGATTCCAGGTTCCTTCACTGACACGCAATTCGTAGTTCTCCAGGGCACGGAGAAATCATTGAAGGCTCATCATGGCAAATGGAAAATCCACCAGCCCGGCTTCTCAATGGGTGCCGCTGCCGGGCAGCAACCGTCAGTTGCTGCCCCAATCGGTGCCTATCGGTCCCGCGGACCTCAAAGCGACTGTCGCTCTGACGGTGAAGGTGCGCTCCCGGGGGAAGCTTGCAGAGCTTGACGACGCGGTTAAGAAAGAGAGTGCGAAGCCGCTGAAGGAGCGGACCTACATTTCCCGCGAGGAGTTGGCTCAGAGATACGGTGCGGACGCAGACGACTTGGACAAGGTGGAGCTCTACGCGAACAAGCATCACCTACGCGTGGCTGATCGCGATGAAGCGACGCGGCGCGTGGTCCTCAAGGGAACGTTGGAAGATGCGCTCTCGGCATTCCACGCCGACGTCCACATGTATCAGCACGCCAGCGGTCCATATCGGGGCCGTCGCGGTGAGATTCTCGTGCCCGCGGAGCTGAAGGACGTTGTGACTGGCATCTTCGGATTCGATACGCACCCAAAGCACCGAGCGCCGAGACGGCTGATGGGGACTAGTAGTGGCACTGCGACGAACCTCGGCGAATTTGCCAGTGAGTTCGCGACGAGGTACCAGTTCCCCACCTCCTCGAGCTCGACAAAGTTGGACGGCACGGGGCAGTGCATCGCACTCATCGAGCTGGGTGGCGGCTACAGCAACAACGATCTGAAGATCTTCTTCTCAGAAGCCGGTGTCCCGATGCCAAAGGTGGTCGCGGTTTCGATCGACCATGGAGCGAACCATCCAACGCCGCAGGGGCTCGCCGATGGCGAGGTGATGCTGGATATTGAGGTCGCGGGTGTTGTTGCACCCGGCGCCAAGCTCGCGGTGTACTTCGCCCCCAATAGTGACAGCGGCTTCCAGGACGCCATTCGAGCGGCCGTACACGACGGCGCGCGCAAGCCCAGCGTCGTGTCGATCAGCTGGGGCGAGCCGGATGACTTCTTAACTGCGCAGAGCGTACAGTCCTATCACGAGATTTTCACCGAGGCCGCAGCACTGGGCGTGACCGTTTGCGCTGCCTCAGGTGACCATGGGGTTGCGGACTTGGATGCGCTCCATTGGGACAAGCGCATTCACGTCAACCATCCGTCGTCGGACCCCTTGGTCCTTTGCTGCGGCGGTACGCAGATCGACAAGAACGTCGATGTGGTTTGGAACGACGGCACGCCGTTTGACCCTCAGGTGTTCGGCGGCGGCGGTTGGGCCAGCGGCGGTGGCATTAGCCCGGTCTTCGGCGTGCCGGACTATCAGAAGGGGTTGCCGATGCCATCTTCTCTGAGCACATCGCAACCCGGCCGAGGCTGCCCAGACATCGCCATGACCGCGGACAACTACCGGACTCGCGTGCATGGCGTGGACGGACCAAGTGGTGGAACGAGCGCCGTCACGCCGCTGATGGCGTGCCTGGTCGCTCGACTCAATCAGGCTTTCGAGAAGAACCTCGGGTTCGTGAATCCGCTGCTCTACGCGAATGCGCAGGCCTTCACCGACATCACGCAGGGTACCAACGGCATCAACCAAACGATCGAGGGCTATCCAGCCGGGAAGGGCTGGGACGCATGCACGGGCCTCGGCGCGCCGATCGGTACCGTGCTGCTTCAGGCGCTGGGCAAATAGTGTCGCCTACGGGCCGCCGCAAGAGCGGTGGCCCAGTCGAGTCGACTCCGATCGAGCGGTGCTATGACGCCCGTTCGTAGCCATGTACAGGGGGACACAATGGCTGATTTGGCAGTGCCTGTGAGCGGCGGTTAGAAGAAGAATCCAGGCCGACAAAGAACAACGGATACACGCTCACCAGCGTGCGGTTGCGGCATCTCGGCGGACGGCAGCGACCCCGATGGCTCTGGCTGCCAAGTCGCTGAACCTGCTGGCCCAAGGGGATAGCTGGTTCGACTATCCGCTGCCAATTCTTGACCCGTCGGACGTCATCGCACACCTGCAGCACATCCCTGCGCGTGTCCCTCTGGTCCTTAGTCTTGCCCATCACGGCGAGGCTATGGAGGACATGCTTGGCGTGGCGAAGCTGCACGAATTGGTGATACAGCTGCAGGACCCAGCATCTGGCCCGTTTGACGCGATCTAGTTCTCCGGTGGAGGCAACGATCTCGCCGGGAACCTTCCGACTGTGGCTTGAGGATGCGCCAGCAAACATGGACCCGGTTCAGGGCTTGGACGCGCAACGCGTCGACGGCATTCTGGGTGTTGTTCAGGCGGGATACGAAGACCTGGTCGAAGCCCGCGACAAGGTTGCACCGGATGTTCCCATTTTTGCCCACAGCTATGACTTCGCGATTCCGGACGGTCGTGGTGTTTGCGACGTCGGCCCTTGGCTTAAGCCGGGATTGGACGACCGAGGTTGGACGTCCCTCGCACCTGCGTCCGCAGTTGTCGCCGAATTGCTGAAGAAGTTCGCGGAACTACTCGATAAGTTGGAGGGTAAGTTCAATGACTTCTTCCATGTGCGAACACAAGGAACGCTTACTTCGGGCAAATGGGCCAATGAATTGCATCCGACTCCCGACGGCTTTGCTGCGATCACCGCGAAGTTCGTGACTGCCGTGCAGAGTCGGTTTCCCGGTCGAATCTGAGGAGGTCCGTGTCGGCTGCCTCGGCGGCCTGCGTCCTTTCGCCGCGACCACTTTCTCGATCTTCTGATGCCTGGTTCGGCGCCGCGCCCTTGTGGCTCGGGCGGATTCTTCCCTTGCGGTCGCGGGCGACACCTCTACTTAGCAAAAAGACGCGACATTACCAATCAGCCGCTACACATCTATCGCATCGAAGCGCGCGTTAAGTCAAACGGCCCATTACGGCCGGAAAGCCCGTACGCCAGGGAAGAGGAGGGCACCACGGTCCTGCGACAAACTGACATGGCCATGAAGGCTCGGCACCGCCGGTCCTCGTACACCTTGCACCTCGCAGGAGCTGTCCCATGCGCTTCCTCGCGCCCTCGTTCGCGCGGCTGCCGCCCTTCACCTCTCTGCTCGCCGATCAAACCGAATCGCGCAAGAGGATCGCCCGGCACCTGGGCGTGAGCCTGCGCACCCTGCAGCACTACCAGGCGAGAGGCAACGCCCCCGCGCGGTCTATTTAACTCTCCGGTTCGAGAGCCGCTGGGCACGGCCGCCCTGCACGCCATACGCGACCGAGCGTGCGACTTCGCGATCCAGTCAATAAGTTAGCGCCCGGCGCTCCTTACCGGCCAACTTGAGTGCCGCATCCCAGCAGACTTTGTGGCGTCTGCTCCACCCGGCTTCCGTTCCAGAGGCGATTGAGGTCGATGACTCTCGAACGTTCGCTCAAGCGGTGTGCAGACATCCGGATCCGTGACACCGGGGGACCGCATCTTCGCTGCAGTCCCGCGGCGCAGTTCGGCCAGATCCTGGCCAGATCCTGCCGGTCGAAGGTGAGCCAAATTGCGGCCGCTCGATTGCCTCTCGACCCGTCGCGGCTGCTCGACTGTTCCTCATCAATGCTGGAGATGCACTTTGGCGGTGACCGGATTAGACTGACATGAACGTAACCTCCGCGGAGGGCCCCATGTACAAAGTCACTGAGATTGTTCCGAATCTCGCTAAATCGTTGATTTCACTGATCCCGAAGTTGATCGCGGCGAATGCAACCTCGCGAAGCGAACTCATAGAAGCCGTGAGTGACATGACTGCAGAAGTGCAAGAAGGACTCGGGCTTGTCGCAACCTACATCCGTGGCGCCAGCTATCTCGACACAAAAGAAGAGATCGGGAAGCATTTCCTCGAGGCAGAGAAAGCCCTCTACCGCTATCACAGCGAGTTTAAAATCTGCCGGGGAGTTCGCCAGATTCGAGATCGATTCAAGCGCATGTTTGACGCAATGCCAAAGTCCGTACAACTGGGAGAGAGAGAGCAAGTTGAATCGCTACTATCAGAACTCCAACTTGATGAGAGCATGATCTTGGAGGAGTTTGGTAACTTCTGGCCGCGAATACATGCAATCCTCCAGACGCAAGACATCGCCGACGCTAAAGCCGCTATCCGAGCGGAGCTAGCCAATATCGAGGTCAAGAAAAGACTCATCGGTGACACCGCGAACGAGATTCTCAGGACTTTCTAGACACGTTATGGAGCGACTATCTCTCCTACGCTCTTTGCTGCAGTTCATTCTCTGACGAGTTCAAGGCAATAGCGGCGCGCCGATCGATTCGACACGAGGGAACCGCAGACCAAGCAGGAGATATATCGGGAAGGGGTCAATTTGATGATAGATCCATTCACGAGAAGTTGACGCGCTGGGGAAGTTTGAGCTAATGGAGAGCTCAGGGCACCTACTCGACATCGGGCTCAAGCAACTGAGTAGGGCGCGCTGGATGTCCGCAGAGTGGCAGCTTGCGGTCCCCCGCGATTGACGGGCTGGAGGACCGCTTACGCTGCGCGGCGGCCTGAGGCGTCAGGCCGCCGGTAGGCCGCAGTCGGTGGCTCACGCATCGCACCAAAGCTTTGGACAGCAGCAGGCGCGCTCTGTCGCTTCCTTCAGCCGCTCACAGGGCCGCACGCTCCAGGTCAGTCGCGATCGCCCCAACCACGGCGACCCTCGTAGCGCTCATGCTCCCATTCACGACGATACCCATCACGGCGATCCCAGCGATGGCCACCATCCCACTCGGCGCGATAGAACCCTCGCCCCTCTGAGCGGTACGGCTCGTAATACGCGCGGCCCGGTACATAGGCCACGGGCGGGGCAGGGTGGCGGTAGACCGGCGCAGGTTGGTAGTACACGTGGGCCGACGGCGAATAACCCGGTGCTGGCGCGTAATAGATGGGAGGTGCAGGCTCGGCTACTCCGATCGCCACGCCCGGCGCTGCGATGCCGACTGACCAACTTGCTCCAGCGTTCGCGCAGACGGCGACGGTAAGTGCCGACACGGCTACGAGGCCGGCAGCAGCCAGTTTGACAAACGAAGAGCGATCTTGGCGCATGTTTGAAATCTCCTGTTTGAGGCAAGTTGCGCCCCGTGCAGATCAAACGCCCGTGCCAGAAGCCTCGTGCACGGAGTGATTGCAAAGATCGCGTAAACACGAGCAACCGGCTGGAAGAGCCCCCTTACCACACGATCATTGGCAAAAAAGGGAACTGCGTCACAGATCGCGCCGTTCGTTTGGAGGATTCACAAGCCCGACTGCGCCCCGCAAAGTACCGCCTTCACGATTCAGGAGCGGGCAATGGAATCAGCGATCATGAGTCTTGGCGTACTGGCTGTCCTGGTGACGGTCGGCTGGGTCATCGAGCTTCTCGTGCACCGGCAGCCACCAACGCGAATGGAGCGACTAATCGCTTCGCAGATCCAGCGTTCGGCGGCCGTGATTCGTGGCGGTCGGGAAGTCTAACGGGCACATACAACGGAGTGAAGCGCTCCGAATTCAGGAAATGCCGCTGGGTGGGAGGCCAAGGCAGCATCGGCTGATTCACCACCGCGCACAGGGAAATAGACATGACAAACTCCATCGCTCGAGGGCTGCGCGGGCTGCTTCGCCTGTGCATGCTCAGCCTCGGATTGCTGGGCTGTGCCCAAGCCCAGACCATTGTGATCGGGCAGTCAGCACCGCTGTCGGGCGTGCTGGCGGAAACCGGCAAGGACCTGGTCGTGGGCGGACGCATCTATTTCGAGTACATCAACAGCCAGGGCGGTGTCAACGGCCGCAAGATTCAGCATGAGGTGATCGACGATGGTTACGACGTCGAGCGCACCGTCAGCAACACGAAGGAGTTGCTGGACAAGGATGGCGCGGTCGCCTTGTTCGGCTACGCCGGCACCGGCAATATCCAGCGGCTGCTGGCGGACAAGGTGCTCGCCCATGCGGGGGTGGCCATGGTCGGCCCCTACACCGGTGGCGAGTCGCTTCGCACACCCTATAACCCGTACATCTTCCACGTCCGCGCCGGCTATGCCGATGAAGCGGCCGTGATGGTGAAGCTGCTGACCGCCGTCGGCATCAATCGCATCGGCGTGATGTACCAGGACGATGCCTTTGGAATGGCTGGGCTGCAAGGCGTCATTGACGCGCTTAATCCCTTGGGGTTCGAACTCACGGTGTCGGCTTCCTACGCGAAGAATACCGACGATGTCCAGACTGCCGTCCAGACTATCGCGGCCAAGCAGCCGCAGGCGGTGATCCTGATCTCGGTGAACAAGTCATCGGCGGCGTTTTTGAGCAAGTACCGCGTGCTGTCCCCGAGTGCGCAGATCCTCAACGTCTCGGTGGTCAACCCCAAGGTGATCGCCAGCATCGCAGGCAATGTGGACACCCGGGGATTCTCCATAGCCCAAGTGGTGCCCGACCCCATGTCCAACGCTCTGCCGGCGGCGCGCGAATACCGCGCCCTACTGGCACGCTATGGCAATGGTGCCGAGCCGTCTTACACCAGCTTCGAGGCGTTCCTCGCCGCCAAGACGCTCGTGGAAGGCCTGAAGCGCGCCAAGGCTCCAACGCGTGCCGCGCTGATGGCCGCCTTGGAATCCCTCGAGAAACTCGATCTAGGTGGCTACACCGTGAGCTTCGGCCCGAACAACCGGCGCGGCTCGAAACTGGTGGAGATCGTGGCGGTCAGCAAGGATGGCAAAGTGATCCACTGAGACTCTTCTGGTCTGGAGCTTTACGCGCGCCACGTCCCTCCGGCAGCGAGCCGAAGCGGGCTGCATGACACTCATGGTGCGGCCGATCGACTGACCTCTGCCCTGTGCGGCAATGCGTGGCTCGTCCAGGTTCATTCGATGTATCGTCGGCGCCCAGCAGAAGTGATTGCGGAATCGTGGGGCCAAGTGCCGGCTGGCGGTCTATGGCGAGGCCCTCGGCGGGGCTAGGCGTTGAGCTCGTCGTGCAGCGCGACGAATTCCTGCGCCAGCTTGTGGCGTGGCTCCAGATAGATCATCGGCGTGGCGTGTTGATGGCTCTCACGAATCTTTACGGATTGCGAGAGATAGGAATCCAGGACCGGATGCCCCTCCTCGATCAGTTCGTTCACGAGCTGCTGAGGGAGCGCAGCGCGGGACTGGAACTGGTTGATGACGATTCCTTCCACCGTGAGGCCCCGATTGTGGTCGTGCTTGATCTCCTTCACGTTGTCGAGCACTGAATACAGCGCGCGGCGCGAGAAATCGTCGCAGTCGAAGGGGATCAAGCAGCGTGCGGCCGCGATGAGTGCCGAGCGCGTGAAGAAGTTCATGGCCGGCGGTGTATCGATATACACGGCGTCGTACCCGCCGAGCTCCTTAAGTGCATCGCGCAGCTTGTAGATCTTGTGGCGGGACTCGAGCTTGCTCGTCAACGCGTCAAGATCAGCATGCGACGGGACAATGTCGAGGTTCTCAAACTCTGTGGCATGGATGAACGATTCGAACTTCGGCTCCTTGAAGCTGTAGTTCAGGGCCGACTCGAAGAAGGTCGCAATATTGGGCTTTGCATCCTGGGCCTGCGCGCCCAAGAGATACTGGCTTGAATTTCCCTGCGGGTCGAGGTCGACCACGAGCGTGCGCAATCCTTGGGAGGCGCTCACGCCGGCGAGATTGCACACGATCGTGGATTTGCCCACGCCACCCTTTTGGTTGAACACCACGCGCAACATCAGTTTGTCCTTCGGAATGAAGCCCGCAAGTCTATCGGACCCGGGGGTGCGTGCCGTGCGAAAGCGACAGGGACAGATCCGTTCGCCGGAGGGCTACTTCGTATGGGGGAGGGCAAGCCCATACCCGTGAAAGGCGCGCATATCTCGACAACGGGACGTTATCGCGCAAGTCATCGCGCAAGTCATCGCGCAAGAGGCGGCCGATCTCCTAGTCATCCAGCATCCCCCCGGCCTCGCTATCCAGCGGATCCTCGGCGCGGTAGTAGCCCATGAAACTCTCGTAGCTGCGATGGCCCGTGAGCGCCATGGCCTCGGGCGCGGAGACCTTGCGGCGCCCGGCCTCGGTCACGAACCCAGACCTCAGCGAGTGCGCCGAAAATTTCTCCGCATCGAGCCCCGCCTTCAGGCACCGCTCCTTGACGATCAGGCGCACCGCGCGCGGCTCGAGCGCCTCGGCGGTCACGACGCCGCCGCGCAAGAGGCGCCGGAAGATCGGCCCTTCCAGAATGCCGCTCACGGTGAGCCACTCGTCCAGCGCCTGCGCGGCCACGCCCTTGATCGGCTTGTCGCTCGTGTGATCGAGGCGCCCCTCCTGGTTCGACTTGGACCGCCCGAGCGTGTAGAGGTACCCGCGTCCTGGGATCTTGCGCAGGTTCTCCATCGTGGCGCCCGCCACCTCCGAGCGCCGGCGCCCACCGCTGGACCAGGCGAACAGGAGGAGGGCGCGGTCGCGCTTGCCGCGGGGCGACTCGTCGCAGGTGTCCAGGAGGGCCTGCAGCGGCTCCTTGGTGAGCGCGGCCTGCTTGTGGGGGCGCACGTTGCGCTTGGCATGGCCCGCGCGCACGCGTTTCAAGAGTTCGCGCACCTGCGTGTGGCCACAGGGGTTGTCGAGGTCGAGGTTCTGGTGCGCCTTGGAGATGACGGCCACGCGATGCTCGAGCGTCGCGAGCGCCATGGGCCCGAGTTTTCCCTTGTAGCCCTGGGCGTTCAGAAGCTGGTCGATCGCCGGCGGCAGGTCCCAGACGAGTTTCATCTCTTGGGTTCCGGCGCCTGCAGTACGCGATCCATTGCCCGCAGCGGCCATCGGACTGGGCGTCACGGCGTCCTTTTGCGTGGCCGTGCGGTCGACGTCAGCGATGTCAGCGGTGTCCTCGTGCTCGCCGGTGCCCGCGTCATTGTTTTCGTCCTCGATCCGCGCCGCATGGTCGACGATGAACTGGACCACCACCGGCACGGGCACCGGCAGCGCGAAGGCGCTTCCGTAACGCGCCGCATACCAGGCGGCCCAGTAGCGCATCGCCGCCCGGTAGGACGCACGCGTGTTGGCCGATTCGCCCTGGCGCATGAGCGCGCGCGCCGATTCTTCCGTCGCGCGCGAGAGCTGCGCCGGATCGAGCACCGGGAATTCCAGCGGCACGGCCGGCAGGGCCCCGGCCATCGTGGCCGGCGGCTCTTCGGGCGATTCCGGATCGATCTGCGGTTCGACGGCCATCTCAATTCCTTCGAAATCAGATCATCTTATGTATGATGTCTCACGCAATTATAACATCAACTCCCCATAAACTGACTTATCGGCACTAAACAAGAGATCGGAGCAGCGCCCATGGCCACAGAAATCTCTCGCGATACCCAGGCGACATGAATTTCCAACATTCGTGACGTGAACGTCCGACATCCGGGGATTTCGGCCAGGCCAGCAGAAATGTTGGCCACTTACGTCCGGGATTCGGTGTTGGATGCGCCTCGGGACGTTCTCCCGGGGCTTTGAAGGTGTGAGCCCAATATGACTACGACTGACAACACCCAGGTTTCCGTTACTTCACCGGCGGCCGCAAGTTCGACGCAGCGCTTCGCGCGCCGGCCCGGCCCGCGTGGCGTTCAGCTGGAAGACGTGCTCACCGCGGCCGACGAGATCGTGGCCAAGGGCCAGAAGCCCACGATCGAGCGCGTGCGCCAGCATCTGGGCGGCGGGTCACCCAACACCGTGAGCCCCATGCTCGACGTCTGGTTCGAGCGCCTGCCGCAGCGCCTCGTCGGCGTGGCCGCACCCGAATCGCGGAGTTCGGCGACAACTTTCCCTGTCCAATTTGGCTCCAAATTGCGACAGCATTGGCTGCAACTGAGCCCTTGAAGGAAAACACAGCTAATGCTGTCGAGCTACAGAAAGAACAGCCCTTCACGACGTGCCGGACTGAATGAGCCGGAAGGACAAAATTCCCTGCTTAACCGCCACTCCGAAAAGAAAGCGGTTCTTGTCCGTTTCGCGAAAAGACAGACATTTCTGTGTGACGAATTGGCAATTCGCGACAGTGCTTATGCGACCAACATTTGCCAGAATTGCGTAATAGGAGTTCGCAACTGATGACGGAAAACGTTCACCTGATCCGAATCGGCAGGGGCGTCCAAGAGGCGCAAGTCTGGGAAGCGGCCGACGCTCTGTTACAGGAGGGAATGCGTCCGACTATCGAGCGCGTACGACACAGGCTAGGCGGCGGGTCACCGAACACCGTCTCCCCCATGCTTGAGCGCTGGTTCGCTACGCTTGGTAGGCGTTTGGGAAAACCTGACGAAACCTTGGCAGACAGCGAGGCGAGGCAATTGCCGCTGGCAATTGTTCATGCGGCACAGCAAATCTGGGAGGCCGCTCGCCGGGAAGCCGAGCAAGTCCAAATTCAACGATCGGAAGCGAGCAGACGCGAGTTGGAGCTTGAACGAGCAACCCTACTCCAACGAGAGGCCGAACTCCGTCAGCGCGAGGCCTCGCTCGAAGAGTCGCGATCTACACTGGAGGAAGCACTCGCGGCGTCGCGCCGAGCGGTCGAAGCCATGCAGGTTCAGATGCATACACAGCAGCAGGAGTCCGCGCGCCTTTTGAGCGAATCGGCACTGCAGGTGCAGCGACTGCGCTCAGATCTCCACGAAGCTGCGGCCAGTAAGGAGGCCTTGCGAGAAAAGGCACAGACGGACCTAGAGAATAGGCAACGTCAAGTAGAGGAAGCAGAACAGCGCCGCATTACTCATGAGCGCCGACTCCTTTCTGAGATCGATCGTGAGCGCGAGGCTGTCCGACATGCCGCAGAGGAGCTCGCAAAAGAACGTCAGGCGCGGGTGGATGAACGCGAAGTCTCGCTGCGGACTCAAGACGGTTTGAAGCAAGCCCTCGAGGACCTGAGGTCGTCCCATTGGGAGGTGGCTCAGGCAACGGCTCGGGATTACCAAGAAATCAGGATCGAGCTTGCGGCGATGCGCGAGCGTGCCGCTGCGGCGGAATCTCGTGTGAGCGATCTCACCTCTCAACTACAACGACAGAGGGAAATTGAAGGAAGCCAGATTGGGCAGCTCAATGACACTCAAGCCGCTTTGGCACATGCTCTGCATCAGCTGAAGATGCACAGTGAGGAGCGTTCGCGGCCTAGCCGCGCGGGGAAATTCAAAGCTCCGTAGCGGGTTCCGGCGATATGGACTTGAACCCCGCCTGGGCGTTGCGATGGCCGCGGCACAGGTAAGATCCCGCGGTGCACGAAGTGACTAAAAAAGTTGTTACAAATCAACAACTTACGAGATGCAATCTTTCTTATGTCAAATTGACAGCGTTGCGGCGGGTCGCTGGGCGATTGGTGGCCGGCTTGACCCTATTTCGGCGCAGGCTCCGGCGGACGCGAGGCATTGTCGATACCCCAAACCAGACCATTGGCAAATTCGCTCAAGTCGCTGATGGTGCGTCCGATCGCAAGTCTTGTCTCGGGCAAGAACTCCAGAATGCGGGCTGGCTTGAGATCGCCTGCGTAGTTCGATCTGAACATATGGCGCATGCGGAGCATCGACGCTAGGCCCGAGAACGCCTCCTCGCTCAATATGGCGCTGCGAACGCCCGGCACCTCAGCGGCGGCAATCTCCAACAGTTGCTTCTGCCAGGCTTCCGTCTTGCGAAGTGCGTCGCCGAGCTGCTCCATCACTTGCTTCAGGAGGTTCTCTGCTTGCGAGTACAGACCCTGAATATGCGCGGCCATTGCGAGCGCATGGCTACGCTCCGAATAGAAGGACGCCGCTTCAACGCGAGTCCGCTCGAATCCACGATCATCCTCATCCATGGCCTTGAGTCCCGCGTCTAGACGGGCCACGGCTCTTCTGACGATCGCCGCGATGGCCTGCTCGCTCATTGGCGCACTCCGTGCCTCATGAATCCCAGCATCTCCGCGTCCAACGCGTTGGCGAATACGAGGTCCACTTCAGCGTCCCGGATCCATTCTCTTGCGATTCGCCAGATCTCCAGGTCGCTGCGCCCGCCGGAATCTTCCACTAGAAGATCGATGTCCGAGTTCGGATCGAAGTAGGCGTCAGGCTTTGCGAAGGAGCCGATCGCCTGGACTTTCATGCCGCGTGATCGCAACGCGCGAAGCGCCGCCTCAACCTGAGGTCGAAGCAGCGCCTCGCTGCCTTCCCTGCGAATATCTTTCATAGATCGATACAGGCCAAGCATGCTCCTTCGATCGTACGGCCAAGCGCGGGATTCGCGAAGCTCGCGTGCGCTGGTGTCCTCTGGCATTCCCGTCTTCCACCGGGGGTAGTTGTACTTGCTCTGCTTCATTCGTCACCGCGCAACGCGCGCTCGAAGAGAGCATCCTGCACGGGCCGGCGCTTCGGGGCGACCCGCGGCAGCGCCAAGCGACGTTTGCCCAGCTCGATGAGAATCTCGCCATATGCTAGGCCGGTCAAGCGCGAGAGTTCTCGCCAAGTCAGCGACCCCTTCGCATAGAGTTCCAGAAGCCGTGCGAGCTGAAGCCGATTGTGCGACTCAGGCTGCTTGCTGTTTGAGTTCGACGTGGCCGCCATGATTCTGCGCTCCTTGGATCAGACCTTGCAAAGAGTTTGGCTCCGAATATTCAGTGAATCTCGACGACGAGCGCTGGGTCGAAAGAGTCGTTCTCCGGCACTTGAATCCAGAGGCTCGGAACCTCAAAGAACTCCTCCGGTAACTCGCTCACGAAGGCACCCGATAACCAGTCGATCGCGTACGCCGAGGCCAAGGATCCACGGTGCGGACCATGGTGCGTGACGACGACTGTGGGCCCCTCGAACGGGACCCTCAGCTTTTCGGACAGCCAATCGCGATGTGCCCGGTGCAGTGCAACCGTGTCTTCCGGACGCAAGGCACGCTTGAAAGGCTTCTCCTTGGTCGGCGCCCCTTCCCTCCCCGTTCGAGGCTGCAAGATCCTGATCGCACGGTAATCCTACATCACGGTGCCGGCCTCGGCAGCCGCACGCTCGACGTCGCTCTTGGGACCGTCAGGCGTGTCAATGCGCAGCGCGAAGTCCGTCCACAACGTGCAGCCCAGGAAACGCACGCCGCCAATTGCCACCTCGTTGCAATCGAGCGCATGCACGTTCGTCCCCGCCGAGGCCTTCCGCATGTTCACTAAGCCGCTCGACAGTACGTCGGCATAGAACTCGTGGTTCCCCGGAACAAAGATCACAGGCGTGTGCTCGCCAAAGTTCGCATCTCGCCGCGCCCATTGAATCGCCTTCGTTGCCGGCACCGCGATGTCGCCCGCCAAAACCGCGACGTCGAATTCGACGTCGGGCACCTTGAACGCGCCGAACTCCAGATGCAGGTCGGAAAGAATCAGGAGCTTCATCGCTCAGACCTCGATCACCAAGCCGGGATTGAACCGCGCGTTCTCAAACTCCCCATGCCAGTTCATGTAGCCGCGAGGGTTGCTCACGACGCGGCAGCCGTCGACACGGTAGTCGAAGCTGTCATGCGTATGGCCGTGAATCCACAGCACCGGCACCTTGAAGAACTCGGGCGGCATCTCGTTGACGAAGCCGCCTGATGACCAGTCCTCCGCGTACCGGGGCGCCAGTGACTTTCGATGCGGTGCGTGGTGCGTCACGACCACCGTAGGTCCAGCGAAAGGCTCGGCGAGCTTCCTCCGCAGCCATGCGCGGTGCCGCCGGTGGATCAGCAGGGTGTCCATTGGAATGAGGCGCCGCGTGCCGCGCGAGTTCGAGGTACGTGGCTCCTCGATACGGATGGCGGTGTAGTCTGCGAGATACCGCGAGCTTTCCGTCATCGAGCGGTACCGATCAGACAACATCCGCACGGGCTGCCCAGGAAAGCCGGGGTCGTCGATCCGCAACCCGAAGTCGGTCCAGAGCGTGCAGCCCAGGAACCGCACCCCGCCCAGGACGACTTCATCGCAGTCAAGGAAATGCACGCCCTGCTCTTTTGCTTGGAGGCGCATCTCGGCTTCCTCCTGGTTCAGCACAGACTCGTAGTACTCATGGTTGCCAGCAATCTGCACAACCGGCTTGTCGCCAAACCGAACGGGGCTCCGGAGCCAGCTTGCGATCACGCGGCCAGGCGCGACGATGTCGCCGGCGAGGACGGCAACGTCATAGTCCAAGCTCTCAGGTGCCTCGAAAGGCTCGAACTCGGCATGGAGATCCGAAAGAATCAGAAGGCGCATATCTCGCATAGACCTCAGAAATCGTCGTCGAGGTCCGTGGTCACCCTGTACCTCGGATCGCCCTCGCGAAGGGACTCGCGGTAGCGCTGGAGTACCTCCGGCGGCAGACGGAGCCACGAGTCCAACGGGGCGTAGCTTTCGCCGCTTTCGATCATGCTCAGAAGGTCACCGGGTTGGGGAAAATTCGCCAACGCAGACCTTGCGAGTTGCTGGAAATGATCCGACAGGCGCGTGCCGAAGAGCTCATAGTGGTCGTAGGGTCGGAAGCCGATCGCAGCCAGCAGCTCGCCTGCTTCAAGCAATGCTCGATATCGGTCCTCCGGCGCAACTGTCCGACCGTTCAAGCGCACCCATTCACGGAGCTGCTGACGCTCCTCCTCAAGGAAGAATGGCGGGTCGGGTGTCGTTTCGCTCATCTCTTTTCTCCGTTGGGTTGAGGGGCTGGGCGCTTCAAGTCGACTATCAGGCTGGGATTGAAGGCCGGGTTCTCCATGGCACCGCCCCACCGCACGTAGCCGCGCGGGTTCGTGACCACCCGACAGGAGCCGACGCGGTAATCGAGGTTTTGGTGGATGTGCCCGTGAATCCATAGGGCCGGTACCTCGAACAGATCTTCCGCTAGCTCGCTTACGCGTGCGCGGAACACCCAGTCGCTAGCATGCCGAGCGGCAAGCGAACCGCGGTGCGGCGCGTGGTGCGTCACGACAACGGTGGGCCAGCTGAACTCCTCTTGAAGCATCCGGCTCAACCACTCGCGCTGCGAAAGATGGATCTGTCGGGTGTCGGCGGCCTGAAGTCGACGTCCTTGCTTGCTACGCCAGGTATCGGGCTCGGCTTCCTCGTCGGGTGTTCGGATCAAGGTGTAGTCGTTCAACGAGTTCGATGCGAGGCGCAGGGCTCGCTCCAGATCCATCACCGAACCACCGAGGGCCGGCGGTTGGATGTTGAGCTCGAAGTCCGTCCAAAGCGTTGCGCCGAGGAAGCGCACGCCATCGATCAGGACTTGGTCACCATCGAGAAAGTGGACACCGTTGACCCGTGCCGCGGCCCGCATCTCGGCGATCGCATGGTCCATACGTGTGTCATAGAACTCGTGGTTGCCGGGCACGTAGACCACGGGCTTGCCGCCGAACCGCGTGCCCTCACCTGCCCAACGGACGGCCTTCGCTGCAGGCGAGTGGATGTCCCCTGCCAAGACTACGACATCAAACTCCAGTCCTGCTGGCAGTTCGAACGGACTGAACTCCAGATGCGGGTCGGAAAGGATTAGGACTTTCATTTTGGAACTCTGTCGAGGTCTACTTCGGATCGTCCTCGCGAAGGCCCGACGGGACTGCTCGAGCAGCTCCAGGTATCGAGGTCACGGCCAACTTCTCTTTGAGATCAGCAAGGACGAGTGGATCCGACAGGCCCGTCGCTCCATCACAAGCGACCAAATTCGCCCGAAGATGGTCGGGCCAGTCAGCGACGTCATCATCGAGCGCCAGCCAAACACGCGGTTTGCGGCGTTCAACGTCAGCCAAGATTTGCTTCCACCTTGGCGCGGCGCGAAACGACTGAAGAATCCATTCGTCTGCACCGTGATGTCGCCTATGGAATGTGCCACCGATGAATCTCGAACGAAGAGGCTCGGGCAGATGCCGGAGCGCCTTGCCGTAACCCGGCTTGACACACCAGCTGCTGCTGAGAACCAGCGAAACGGCGGGGAACTCCGAGATAGCGGCTTCCAGATGGTGCGCCCATTCAAATAGTAATCGTCCGGGCGCCTCTATGGGGCTCATGTAGATGCCCCGCTTGCGGTGCCACATCACAGCCTGGTGCTGCAGCACTCCGTCGAAGTCCACGTAGAGAACAATGTCAGCGCTGGGCAAAGGCCCGGCAGGTAGATAAGGAGCGGCGAGGCTTTCGGACACCATATTGAGCTAAGGCCAGACGGCCCTTTCGAAGTGGGCGCGCAAGGCGGTCTCGGCCTTGTCGTCGACGCCGATGAACGAACCGCACGCGACAAGTTTGTCCATGTGATCGTCGAACTGCCACTCGGCGTCGTCGAGCGCCACCCATGGTTGCGCAACGCCGCCATTTGCCTCCAGCCAGGCGACGATCTCTCGCTCGCGACGGGCCGGAACGTAGCCGGCGGGGTCTCGACCTGGCCAAGGGGTCGTGCCAATGATCCGATGCCGCAATCCCTCGGAGAAAATCTCGCGTAGCTGCTCGAGGGACAGACGCTCGCGCCAAGCCGAGCTGATCACCACTTGCACGTCCGCGTACTCGCGCAGCAATGCTTCCAGTCGAGGCAAGAAGCAGAAAGGTGCCTCCACAGGGAGGTGGCCCTCCCCTTCCGGGTGCAGCACTCCGTCAAAATCAAGGAACAGGATCATTCGCGCCTCTATCGTCCGCTCGGGCAGACTCCCAAACCGAACCCATCGAGCCGTCCGGACCATCGTCTTCAGCGCGATGCGTGGGGCAGAGCGATGCCCAGGGCCCT